>JBAUAR010000364.1:0-1853 GCA_049675875.1 Streptosporangiaceae bacterium | reverse complement strand
GGTCCGGACCCGGCTGGCCAGCTCCGCGGCTGCCTTCCTGGTGAACGTCAGGCCGAGCGCTCGCTCCGGGCGGACGAGCCCGTTCGCCACGAGCCATACCAGGCGTGCCGCCATCGTCTCGCTCTTGCCCGAGCCCGCGCCGGCGATCACCGCCATCGGCGCCAGCGGTGCGCCGATGACCGCCGCCTGCTCGGCCGTCGGCTCCGGCACGCCGAGCAACCGGGCCAGCTGCACCGGGCTGTATCGGGCCGGCGGCGGCATCACGGCGCCACCTGTCCGCCCCGCTCATCCACCGGACAGCTCGATGCCACCGGGCAGATCCGGCAGCCGGGATTGGCCGTGGCGCGGAACACCGGCCCGGCCATTCCGGTCGCGACCGTCTCGACCAGGTCCCTGGCCCAGCCGGGATCGGGGTCATCGCGCAGCGCGCGCTGAGACTGCACGCGCACGCTTGCCTTCAGCCCGGCCTTGCCGACCTGAACGAGCTCGGCGCCGCCGGGTTCGGTGAGGCCAAGCTGCTCGAACGCACCGAGCAGCACCGCCAGCTGATAGACGCCCAGCTGCGGGTGGCGGTCGAGGTCAGCGTCCGACGGCTTGCCCGTCCCCGTCTTGAGATCTACGACGATCGCGGCACCGCTCTCGTCTCGCTCCAGCCGGTCGACCTGCCCGGTAATGGTGATCTCGCCGACATTCACCCGCAACTGCTGCTCGATCGCCACCAGCTCGCGCGGGTTGGCGCGATGCCACGCGAGGAACCTGGTCACCATCGCCTCGGCGGTGGCGCGCTGCTTCGCGCTGTACCACGGGCCGCCAAAGTCCAGGTGCTGCCACAGCTGGTCGATGCGCTTGGCAACCTCGCCGTCGTCGGCGCCTTCGGCCGCCAGCGCGGCGGCGGCGTGGATCACGGTGCCGAGATGCTGGGCCGCGCCCGCCGACCGGATTCCGACCGCGGCTTCCAGCAGCCAGCGCAGCCCGCACCGGGCGAACGACTCCACCCTGGACGGCGAGATGTGGGCTGGTCCTGGCAGCAGCTGACCGGCAGCCGTCAGCTCGGTTAGCGCGTACCACTGCCGCGGGCTGGCCCCGCGGACCCCGGCACGGGCAAGCCTGGCCAGCTGACTCGCCGCGGCGGCTCGCACGGGCGCAGGCAGCGAGACGTCCGCAGCCACCCGTCGCAACTCGGCGGTGAGGGCCGGCAGCGACAGCCAGCGGTGCCCGGCGCCAGTGATGTTCTCGATCTCGATCTCGTCGCCTGCCAGCTCGGCGAGAAACCTGGACGGCCGGTCCTCGCCATCCTCGGCCCCCACCGCGGTGACCACGAGCTGGCGGCGAGCGCGGGTCACCGCGACGTAGCAGAGCCTGCGCTCCTCAGCCAGCAGCTGCGCCGTGGTGGCCACGGCCCTGACCCCGGCGCCATCGCCATGCGCTTCCGCGGCCACCCGGCCGGCGACGACGTCGACAAGTTCATCCATCCCGAGCAGGGAGCCGCGCTGTCGCAGGTCGGGCCAGCTTCCTTCCTGGACACCGGCCACGACGACCAGGTCCCACTCCAGGCCCTTGGCCCGGTGCGCGGTCAGGACCACGACCGCCTCGCCGGCCGCCGCCCGCGCGGCCAGCGTGTCGCCAGCGATTTCCTGGCCCGCCAGGCTGTCGAGGAATAGCCGCGAGGATCCCTGCGGCAGCCGGGCGGTGAACCGAGCCGCCGCCTCGAACAGCGCCACGACGGCGTCCAGGTCGGCGTCGGCGCGGGCACCGCGAGCTCCCCCGGCCGCGCTGGCCGCCTGCCACTCTGCGGCCAGCCCAGACGCCGCCCAGACGGCCCACAGCACCTCGTGCGGCGTACCGTCCTCCGC
>JBAUAR010000363.1:0-1804 GCA_049675875.1 Streptosporangiaceae bacterium | reverse complement strand
CTCCCGTTCGCCGGCGATCGCCGCGACGATCTGGTCGAAGTTCAGGTCGGCGACGAAGTCCTGTCCAGCCGTGTCGGTGCCGGGCAGCTGCCCGGTCGGATCGGCAGACAGCAGGCTGGTAAACGCGAGCCGCGCCGCGCCGGCCGGCTCGGTGCGCTGTGCGGTCACTAGTGCACCCTCTTCCTCACGGGCACCGTTAGGGTGCTCGCCGTTGGGACCTGGCGGGAGCCGGGGTGACGGTCTTGTGTGGTCGCCGTTGGACGGCCAGCATGACACCACCGCCCCCGGCTTCCCCGGGGCTGCGGACCGGCAACAGGGAGATGCGCCGCAGAGCGCCGGTTAGTGACCGCCCGGGAGTCAGTCCTGGTGCCGCCGGGTCGTCGCTGCCATCGCGAGGGAGACTTACGTTGTCGCTTGATGTTCCGCAGGCGGTGCTGTTCGCCGGGATCGACTGGGCCGCTGAGGCTCATGCAGTGTGCGTGCTGGATGAGGCTGGGAAGGTGGTGGACCGGTTCACGATCGCTCACAGCGCCGAGGGCCCGGGCCGGCTGACACGACGGCTCGCGGAGCTGGCCGATCCGGGTGATGTCCCGGTCGCGATCGAACGGCCGTCGGGCCGGCTGGTCGATGCGCTGCTGGAGGCCGGGCACCCGGTAGTCCCGGTGAGCCCGAATGCGATCAAGACCTGGCGCGAGGGGCAGGTGGTGTCCGGCGCCAAGTCCGACGACGGGGACGCGCAGGTTATCGCCGAGTACCTGCGGCTGCGCCGCCACCGGCTGCGCATTGCCACGCCCTATTCCGGCCAGACCATGGCGCTGCGCACCGTGGTGCGCACCCAGGACGACCTGGTCAACCTGCGAGTAGCAGCGGTCAACCAGCTCGCCGCGCTGCTGGATGCGCACTGGCCCGGCGGCAAGGCCATCTTCGCCAGGCTCGACTCGCCGGTCGCGCTGGAGTTCCTCACCCGCTACCCGTCCGCCGCGGCGGCCGCGCACCTGGACCAGGCTGGCATCGCCGAGTTCTGCGCCGGCCTGGGCTACTCCGGCAAGCGATCGGCACAGGTGCTGCTGACCCGGCTCCGCTCCGCCCCGGCCGGGACCACCAGCCCCGAACTCACCAGCGCCGTCGCCGACGCCGTGCTGGCCCTGGCCGCCGCGCTCAAGGCCGTCACCGGCGCGATCCGGGACCTGGACCGGTCCGTCACCGCCCGGCTCGAGGAACACCCGGACGGGAAGATCTTCACGTCGCTGCCAAGGTCGGGTCCGATCAACGCCGCCCAGATGCTCGCCGAGTGGGGCGACTGCCGCCCAGCCTACGAGCACCCCGACTCGGTCGCCGCCCTCGCCGGGGTCACCCCGGTCACCCGCCAGTCCGGCAAGCACCGCGGCGTCGGGTTCCGCTGGTCCTGCAACAAGCGGCTCCGCCGCGCCATCACGATCTACGCCGACAACAGCCGCCGCGCCAGCCCCTGGGCCGCCAAAATCTACAACCAGGCCCGAGCCGCCGGCAAGGACCACCCGCACGCCGTGCGCATCCTCGCGCGCGCCTGGATCCGCGTCATCTGGCGCTGCTGGCAAGACGGCACCCCTTACGACCCCGCCAGGCACGGCGCCGCAGCTGCGCTCATCGAGCAACTTGCCGCCTGAGGTTGACACAGGGAGTGTCATGCGTGCTCCTGTCTTCGCCTTTCGGCGGTCGTCAGGAGCCATCAGCCATCGCTGGCGGTTACGCGGACGAGCCCCATCGCCTGCTGGTTAGTTTACCGGCCGGACCCGGCACCGGCGCGTGCGGCGGTCGCGCTTCC
>JBAUAR010000362.1:0-11626 GCA_049675875.1 Streptosporangiaceae bacterium | reverse complement strand
GCTCGCTGCGGCGCACCAGCGCCTCGGGCCGGATCTCGTCGCGGAGCTGATCGCCGACGGCCGCCGGCTGAGCACGCATGAGGCGGCCAGCTATGCGCTCCGGTCAGCGGTACCTGCGATCCACCTGGCCACCGGCGCCACCGCCCCGGCGGCGGACGGGGGCGCGGCCGCGTCCGGGCTGACCGCACGGGAGCAGGAGATCGCGCTGCTCATCGCGCGCGGCCTGTCCAACCGTGGCATCGGAGAAGAGCTGTTCATCAGTCCCGCCACCGCCGCCAGGCACGTCGCCAACATCATGGCCAAGCTCGGGCTGAACACGCGCGCACAGATCGCCGCCTGGGTCGCCAGCAAGGGTGCCCGGTAACAGCTCCGGCCTACACATAGCTGGCGCAGCAAACCGGCCCGCAGCACCCGACTGCATAGCCTGCTCGGTCGCGCGCCAGATATGTAGCCCGCCAGGCGCGCCGACCTGCACCTTTCGGCTGGCTCCGGCGCCGGGTCTGCATAGCGGAATGGCTCATTCTGGCGATGCTGCCAGGTGCGCTGGCTCCGTAGCGTGGAGGCAGATCGACAGTCATTGGTGGCCGGCCGTCCGAGGGGGACGGCCGGCCCCCGACTTCGAATACATACCCCGGCTACATAATCCTGACGATGTGCCGCGGGCCGCGCGGTCGTACGGTCGTGATGATGGACGAGCGGACGGGCGGGGATGTGGGGCCGGTGGCGAAGGTGACGAACATGACGGTGACAGAGATGATAGTGACGGACCTCACGGTGACCCAGCGACTCGTCGAGACGGCAGCCGGACACGGCAGTCATGCCGCGCTGATCGGACCGGCCACGAGCGAGCCCTGCACCTATGCCGACCTCGCGAGCATCATCAAGCGCGCCGCTGCCGGGCTCGCCTGGCGGGGGCTGCGGCCGCGCGATGTCGTGGGCGTGTACGTGCCTGACGTCGCGTCGTACGTGGTCGCCTGTCACGCGATCGCTGCCGCCGGGGGCATTCCCTGTCCGGTCAGCCCGGAGCTGTCCGTCCAAGAGGCGGCCGGCCAGCTCGCCGACTCCGGCGCTCGGATGCTCATTACGGCGGCACCGCTAGCCGCCGCTGCCCTCGCTGCCGCCGATCGCTCCTGGGTGCGGCAGGTGATCTCGTTCGGCGAGGCGCCCGCCACGACACCGTTCAGCTCGCTACTCGGCGTGGGCTCGCTGCAGCCGCCCGCCGCCCGCCCGCACGACCTCGCGCTGCTGCCCTACCGGCGGACCTCCGACGGCGCGCTGCACCCGCTCGGACTCACCCACCTCGACCTGGCTGACCAGCTCACCGACCTGCGCAGCACCGTCGATGTCACCGAGCAGGACGTCGTGCTGACGGCACCGCCCATCGGCGACGGCCGGTCCTATACCGTGCTCGTCGATCACGCCCTGCTGCACGGCGCCACCGTCGCCGCGGGGGCCAGCGCGGACGACCTGGCCACCGCGGCGACCGAGTGCGGCGGCACCGCGGCGATCGTGCCGATCGGCGTCACGGTGCCGAGTACCGAGTCGCTCCGGCTGTTCGAGGTCGCCTGATCACAGCGCGCTGCGCAGCGCGACCTGCGACAGTTCCGGCAGCTTCTGCGCGGCGACGGTAGCCGCGAGCCGCACGCCGACGACGACCAGCGCGAAGCCGTAGGCAGCGGCGCAGCCGAGCACGACCGGATACCGGACCACCGAGGCTACCGAGCCCGTCAGCTCCACCGCGACGATCACCGGGATGGCGGTGATCCCGACGGTCACGAGGTTGGCCAGCACTCCGCCGAAGGCGTAGGACCCGCTGCCGGGCGCGGCCTGGCGGAGCGGACTACCCGCCCGCTTGGCCATGGGATACGCGGCCCCCGCGGAGAGGATGTTGCTGATGCCCAGCGCCGCGCCGATGCCGGCGATGGCCACCGCAGCGACAGCGAACCCGTACTCCCACTTGCCGGCCGCCGCCGCCAGGCCGACCGAGACCGCGCTCAGCAGCGGCACCGCGATCACCGCAAGCGCGATGTCCTGGCCCCAGAAGTACGAGCGCAGCTCCCGGCGACCAGTGAGCGCCATGGCCTCGTAGATGAACGGCGGCCCGGCATACCCCACCGAGTTGGCATGGAAGTACCCGAAGAACGCGGCGCCGACGGCCCCGGCCGCCAGCAGTACGCCAGGATGATGCTGCTTGCCAAAGATCGTACTGGCCGAGACGGCGCCCATGATAACCACGGCTATCCCCCAATAGGCCAGTGAAGTCGGGTCGCGGCGCTGGTAGATCCAGAACCGCGCGGCGACGGCGCCGAGCACACCGGACCGGGCGAACGGCAGGGCGGCGCCGTGCACCCGCGACGACTGGGTCGAGCTGTCGGCGGTGACCAGCGCGTGGCTCAGCGACCGTATCCACAGCGCACCGAGCACGACGATGACCGCAGCCAGTAGCGCCAGCCGAAGCAGCGCGCTACCGGCGCGTCCGGTTGACGCGTCTTGAATGGCGTGCGCCGCCAGACCCGGCGGGAGCCAGCGCATCCACGAGTCGAAGCCGTTGAAGCTCGACGCGTGGAACGCACCGGACACTGCCAGCCTGGGCACCACCTGGGCGAAGAACTCGTACAGCGCGAAGATCGGGATGATGAGGAACGCGGCCAGGTCCTTTCCGCGGCGGGACCGCAGCAGTCCGGCCATCGTCGTGGTCACGAGCCTGGCCAGCGTGACGCAGAAGAGTACTTGCAGCACCACCGCGACGACCGCGACCAGTACGCCGAGCGCTCCCCTGGCGAGCCCCACGGTGACGCCGAGCAGAGCGATCACGTTGGCGACCGGCCAGGCTCCGCTGAACGAGGCGCACAGCAGTCCAACCGCGAGCGGGCGCGTCCGTAGCGGGTAGAGCTGCAGCGTGGCCGGGTCCAGCGTGCTGTCCAGGCCGAACACGAAGATGGGCACGATGAGCCAGCCGAACGCGAACGCGGTGAAGATAACCGTAGTCAGATCGACCGACGCCGCATTGCCGCGGAACAGGGCCAGCACAAAGAAGCCGCCGACGGCCAGCAGGAAGGCGAAGAAGCAGCTGGCGACGAAGGATGCCTGCGCCGCCCCGGACGACCGCAGCGCGTTGAGTACCAGCCGCAGCTTCAGCTGGACGATGAGCCGAGCCATGACAGCACCTCCTCATCGGTTGCCCGCGGTCCGACCAGGTCGATAAACGCCCGCTGGAGGGTCTTGCCGCCGCGCACCTCGTCGGTCGTGCCGGTGGCAACGATCCTGCCCTGGTCGATGATCGTCACGTGATCGCAGACCTGCTCGACCAGCTCCATCACGTGGCTGGAGAACAGCACCGTCGAGCCCGAGCCCACGAAACGGGTCAGCAGCCGCCGGATCACGTCAGCCGAGATCGGGTCGACGCCTTCCAGCGGCTCGTCCAGGAAGAGCACGGACGGATTGTGGATCAGCGCGGACCCGAGGGCGGCCTTCTTCCGCATGCCAGTGGAGTAGTCGGCCACCAGCCGCTTGGCGTCCGCCGTGAGGTCGAGCACGTCCAGCAGCTGGGTCGCCCGCGACCGCGCCTCCGCCGCCGGCAAGCCATGCAGCCGCCCGGCGTACTCCAGCACCTCGGAGCCACTCAGCCGGTCGAACAACCGGGCCTCGGACGGGACCACGCCGATGACGGCCTTCGCGGCGACTGGATCGGTCCACACGTCCCGCCCGTTGATCAGGATCTGCCCGGCATCTGGCCGCAGCAGGCCGGTCATCATCGACAGCGACGTGGTCTTGCCGGCGCCGTTGGGCCCGACGAGTCCGGCGAGCGAGCCCGCCGCGATCTCCAGATCGATCCCGGCAACCGCCACCTTGGCTTCGAACTTCTTGCGAAGCCCGCGCACCACGATGGCAGGCTCACCCGTCCCTTGCCGATCGTCGAGTCGACCGGCGACTTCACTTCCCGGTACGCCCATGACTGCCTCCTGCCGGCGCCTCCGGCCCGCCTAGAAAAAACTGATATCACTATGATAGGGCACTGGTATCAGTTCGGCAACGTCGTGCTGAGCTGGCCGGAACCGACCCCGAGGCTAGCCCGGCGCGGTGCTCGAGACGTGCGGCGGGCGGTTCTCGAACGGCGTACTGAGCACGATGGTGGTGTGCGTCGAGACATTCGCGGCGGCCCGGATCTGCTGCAGCAGGTCCTCCAGTGCGCCTGGCGACGCCACCCGGACCTTGAGTATGTAGCTGGCGTCGCCGGCCACGCTGTGGCAGGCCTCGATCGCCGTCAGGTGCGCCAGTCGCTCGGGTGCGTCGTCGGGGGCGGCCGGGTCGAAGGGCTTGATGGACACGAACGCGGTCAGTGGCAGGCCGATGCCCTCCGCGTTGACGACGGCACCGTAGCCCTGGATCACGCCGCGCTGCTCGAGCCTGCGCACCCGTTGCTGCGCGGCGGATACCGACAGGCCGGTCCGGCGGGCAAGCTCGGTGAAGCTCATCCGGCCATCGCGGGCGAGCAGCGAAACGATCGTCGCGTTGATCTCCTCCACGCGGCAACGTTACGTGTCCGCCGACCTGCCTGCCGACGTGACATGGTAACGAAATGATAACAGACTTTACACTACCGTAACATGACGCTTGCCACCATGGCCGCAGCAACGGACGTAAAGGTACGCTCCGGGCAGTCGGCCCGCCTCGAGGCCGCTGGCGTACGGAGCTGAGGTCCGCATGGCACAGATAGCGCTTGACCACGTCGACAAGGTGTACCCGGGCGGCGTCAAGGGCATCGACGACCTGAGCCTGGCCATCACGGACGGCGAGTTCATGGTGCTCGTCGGCCCGTCGGGCTGCGGCAAGTCCACCGCGCTGCGCTCGATCGCGGGCCTGGAGGACATCTCGGCCGGCACCATCACCATCGGCGACCGGGTGGTGAACGACCTGCCGCCGAAGGACCGCGACATCGCCATGGTGTTCCAGAACTACGCGCTCTACCCGCACATGACGGTCGAGCAGAATCTCGCCTTCGGCCTGCAGCAGCGCAAGACACCCAAGGACGAGATCAAGCGGCGAGTCACCGAGGTAGCCAAGATGCTGGGCCTGGATGAGTACCTGAGGCGCAAGCCCGCCGCCCTGTCCGGCGGCCAGCGCCAGCGCGTCGCGATGGGCCGCGCCATCGTGCGCGAGCCGCAGGCCTTCCTCATGGACGAGCCGCTGTCCAACCTGGACGCCAAGCTACGCGTCTCGATGCGCGCGTCGCTCTCCCAGCTCCACGACCGGCTCGGCGTGACCACCGTCTACGTGACCCACGATCAGGTCGAGGCCATGACCCTGGGGCAGCGCGTCTGCGTGCTCCGCGACGGGAAACTCCAGCAGGTGGACACCCCGCAGGCGCTGTACAACGCCCCGGTCAACCTGTTCGTGGCGGGCTTCATCGGCTCGCCCGCGATGAACTTCACCTCGGCCGAGCTTGTCCGCGACGACGGACCGGTCGCGGTATTTGCCGGGTACAAGCTCGCCGTGCCGGACAAGGTGTTCCAGGCGCGTCCGGGGCTGGACGGATACGTCGGCCGCGAAATCATCCTCGGCGTCCGGCCGTCCGACTTCGAGGACGCCGAGCTCGCCGAGCCGGGCTGGCCGCGCATGTCGGTACAGTCCAGCGTGACCGAGGAACTCGGCAGCGAGATCCACGTGATCTTCACCATCGACGCGTCCCCGGTGCAGCACGCCAGCATCAGCGACGCGAGGGCAGACGACGGCGAGGACGGGACCATCCCGCTGACCGGAAACAAGACGCTCTGGACAGCCAGGGTCGCCGCACGCAGCGGCATCAAGCCAGGCTCGTCGGCCACGCTCGCGGTGAACACGGCCAACCTGCAGTTCTTCGACCCGGCGAGCGGCCTCGCGATCGGTCACGCGGCGAACTG
Source organism: Streptosporangiaceae bacterium (assembly GCA_049675875.1). Classification (GTDB taxonomy): domain Bacteria; phylum Actinomycetota; class Actinomycetes; order Streptosporangiales; family Streptosporangiaceae; genus JAJYUU01. The sequence goes on along the minus strand of JBAUAR010000362.1, from coordinate 5,726 downwards.
ACGAGCTTCAGCGCAGCGGGAAGCTTCCGGTTGCGGGAGTGCCGTCAGTTGTCGATGCCGCAGCGGCGGAGCACATCCGGGCGTACCTTGGGGCCGTGCCGCTGATCACTGCGCGGTGAGCTGCCGGCCGATGACCATGCGCTGGATCTGGTTGGTGCCCTCGACGATCTGCAGCACCTTCGCCTCGCGCATGAGCCGCTCGGCCGGGAAGTCCTCGACGTAGCCGTACCCGCCGAGCACCTGGACGGCGTCGGTGGTAACGCGCATCGCGGTGTCGGTCGCGAGCAGCTTGGCCATCGCGGCCTGCGTGCTGTACGGCAGGCCGGCGTCCTTGCGGCGCGCCGCGGTCAGGTACAAAGACCGCGCCGCGGCCACCGCCGTCGCCATGTCCGCGAGCATGAACTGCAGGCCCTGGAATTCGATAACCGGCCGGCCGAACTGGGTGCGATGCGCAGCGTACGACACCGCGCAGTCCAGCGCGGCCTGAGCGACCCCGGTCGCGCACGCGGCAATCCCGAGACGGCCCGCGTCGAGGGCGGCGAGCGCGATCCGGAAGCCATGCTCGGGCTCGCCGACGAGCTGGTCGGCCGGCACCCTGGCCGACTCGAAGCGGACCTGCGCCGTGGGCGAGCTGCGCATGCCCATCTTGTGCTCCGGCGCTGCCGCGGACAGGCCGGCCGTGTCAGCCACGACGTGGAAGCAGCTGATGCCGCGGGACCGGCCCGGCCCGGCGGGGGCGCCTGAGGTCCGGGCGAACAGCGTGTAGAAGTCCGCCTGTCCCCCGTGCGTCGTCCAGGCCTTCACCCCATCGATCACGAACTCGGCTCCATCGGCAACTGCCCAGGTCGCCACCGCCGCCGCATCGGAGCCGCTGTCAGGCTCGGACAGGCAGTACGCACCCAGCAGGTTGCCGCCGAGCATGCCAGGCAGCCACCGCGTGCGCTGCTCCGGCGTGCCCGCCGTCGCGATCGGGAAACAGGTGAGCGTGTGCACGCTGACCCCGAGACCGACGGCCAGCCACGCGGTCGCCAGCTCCTCCACCACCTGCAGGTAGGTCTCGTAGGGCTGGCCGCCACCGCCGTAGTCCTCGGGGTACGGCAGGCTCAGCAGCCCCGCCTGACCGAGCGTGCGGAATTCCGCCCGCGGAAAGTGACCGTCGCGCTCGGCGTCGGCCACTCTCGGCCGCAACTCGGCGTCTGCGATCTCCCTGGTCAGGTCGAACAGCGCGGTGGCGGTCTCGTCCCGCGCCTCACGCATCGCGCCGGGCATCAGGCCGGCACAACGATCAGCTCTCGGCTGACCTGGTTCAACCGCTCGCAGCCATCCGGCGTGCAGACGACGATGTCCTCGATCCGCGCTCCGCTCGGCCCGGGATAGATTCCTGGCTCGACCGAAAACGCGTGGCCGGCCTGCAGCGTCTCGGTGTTGCCCGCGACGATGTACGGATCCTCGTGCGTCTCGAGTCCGATGCCGTGCCCGGTCCGGTGCACGAAGTACTCGCCGTAGCCCGCCGTGCTGATCGGCATCCTGGCCGCCGCATCCACCGCCGCAGCGGTGACGCCAGGCCGCACCGCGGCGCACGCGGCCGCCTGCGCGGCCTTCAGCACCTGGTAATACTCCGCCACCTCCGTCGGGGGCGCCCCGATCGCGTACGTGCGCGTGCAGTCCGAGCAGTATCCGGTCGGCATCGTCCCGCCGATATCGACCACCACCGTGTCCCCGCGCTGGAGCACCCGGCCGGAGGCGGTGTGGTGCGGGCTCGCCCCGTTCGGCCCGGAGCCGACGATGGCGAAGTCGGCCGTGGCGTGACCCTCAGCCAGAATCGCCTCGCTGATGTCGGCCGCGACCTCGGCCTCCGTGCGGCCCGGCCGTAGCCAGCCCGGCACCTGCGCGTGCACGCGATCGATGGCCTCGGCCGCCGCGCGCAGCGCCGCGACCTCCGCCGGGCTCTTGCGCGCCCGCAGGTCACGGAGAGCCAGACTCGCAAGTTCCTGCCGGACGGCCGGCAGCGCGGCGCGCAGCCGCAGCACCATGAGCGCCCACATCCGATCCGACAGACCTACCGCCGCGACGCTGCCGAGGCGGCGCGCCACCAGCGCATACGGGTCGTCCGTCTCGTCCCAGCCGATGATCTCCAGATCCAGCGCGCCCGCCGGTGACGCGTGCGCGCCGCGCAGTTCCAGCCGCGGCACGATGAGGATCGGCGGCCCGTCGGCAGGCACCACCAGGCAGGTCAGCCGCTCCGACTCGTGCGCGGTCAAGCCGGTGACGTACCGCAAGTCGGGTCCGGGCGTGAGGAGCAGCGCATCCAGCCCGGCTTGGCCGGCCGCGGCCGCTACCGCCCGGAGGCGGTCAGCCGGAAACAACTCCGTTCCCCCCTGAGCGGCACCCACAGACTTCCTCCAGCGGTTTGCAGCACGTCGATCCATCATCTCATCCGGTCACGGTGCGGCGGCGAGCGCTGACAGCGCCCGCCCGAGCGAGGAGCCAAGGCCCCAGCGTTCGTCGAGCCCCGCGACCGTTGCTCCGTCCGGAGGGACCGACGGGAGCTGCCCGCCAGCAAGACTGACCGGCGCGTCGGTCGCGACGCGGACCACCGGCATGCACACCTCCAGGTAGGGCCGCGCGGCGACCAACTTCGCGCGGCTGCCCGGCGGGAAGCCCCCGTGCCCCGCATCGATCGCGGCCAGCATCGCCTCGACCGAGCCGAACGCGCGCACCAGTGCCGCAGCTGTCTTCTCGCCGACGCCCGGCACGCCGGGCAGCCCGTCGCTCGGATCGCCGCGCAGCGCAGCGAACGCCGCATAGGCGCGGCCGGGGATCTGATAGCGCTGCGTCACGCCTGCCTCATCGATCAGCTCGAGCCTGGCGACTCCTTTGCCGATGTAGTCGACCCTGATGCCGCGCGCGTCGTCGACCAGCTGGAACAAGTCGCGGTCGCCGGTGACCACCTCGACCGGGTCAGTAGCCTGGGCTGCCAGCGTGCCGATAATGTCGTCGGCCTCGTAGCCGTCGGCCCACTTCATCGCGATGCCGGCCGCGTCCAGCACGGCCACGATGATCGGCAGTTGCTCGGTCAGCCCGTCGGGGATCAGCTCGGAGCCGTCCGGGTTCGCCCGGTGCGTCTTATAGGACGGGATCGCGCGCACCCGGAAGGCCGGCCGCCAGGACGCGTCCATGCACGCGAGCAGCCGATCCGGGTGCCGGGCCCGTACCAGGGTGGCGATCATGTCGAGCAGGCCCCTGACCGCATTCACCGGCGTGCCGTCCGGCGCTCGCATGGTTTCCTGCGGCACCCCGTAGAACGCCCGAAAATACATCGAGGCCGCGTCGAGCAGCATCGTGGTGCGCATAGCTTCGCGCATACCGGCCATCCTGCCAGTCGGGGCCGGCTCCCTCGCGGAGTTCTGGCCAGCCGGGCCCGGCTGGGTACGGCTGGGTACGGCTGGGCTCGGCTGGGGTAGGGCTGGATGACGGCGGCGCGCAGCCGCCACATCTCCCGGATGGTCACGACGCGCTGAGCTGGTGTTCGATAGGCCAGCTCTATTGATTCATGGATAGCTGGCATTGGCGCCTGGCAGCCGCCTCGCCGTAGCCTATTGTCGAGTGATCCAGTAGGCAAATGTCGACCGGGCCAGTAGGCAAGGAGGCTCAGTATGACGGCTATCAGCCCGGTCCGCACGCGATGTCCGGCCGACCTTGTGGCCGCCATCCGCGCCGCGACCAGCCGGCACACAGACTGGCAGCAGACCGCCGACCTAGTCGCCGCGGAGCTGACGCGTCACCTGCCTGCCCCGGACATCCTGACCGGCGCCGAGCGCGAGGGAATCCCAGACGACTACCAGTGCCACGTCCTGCACGTCGAGCCCGATGGATCGTTCTCCGTGACCGCCATGGTCTGGCGTCCGGGCCAGGTCACGCCGATCCACGACCACGTCACGTGGTGCGTTTTCGGCGTTCTGCAGGGGATCGAGTACGAAGAGCTGTTCGCACTGGCCGCTGACGGGACCCACCTGGCCGACGTCGGCCGCAACGCGAACCAGCCGGGCGAGGTCAGCGGCTTCGCCCCGCCTGGCGACATCCACCGGGTCCGCAATGTAGGCGACGGCGTCGCTATCTCGCTGCACGTCTATGGCGCTGATCTCACCCGGCTCGGCAGCAGCGTCCGGCGTATTTATGACCTGCCGGTCCTGGCACCTGCCGCAGGCTGACTAGCGCTAGCACCGGGTCCCTGCCGGTGAGACCGGTCTTGATGAGACGCTGGCTGCTGTCGTCGGCCAGCTAGCTCGGCATACTTTGTCGCGCGACAGGCATCAGAAGTACGCTGAGCTCGGTTTCGCGGGGAGGCCACCGTCATGAGGCGCATCCTGCCGATCGTTGCGGCTGCAGGCGCCGTGCTGGCCGCCGGTTGTGGTGGCAGCCGGTCAACGTACTACGTGGGTACCAACGGTACGGCGGTGGCCCTGATCACGTGGTCAGCACCGCAGAGTGGCCGAGCGAGTGGCACGATCACCGCCGCCACTCTGTCTGGCACCGCGCCCACCCAGAAGGTGAACGCGCAGACCGTGCCGGTGACCGTGCGGCTCAACGGCAGCGACGTGTCCTTCAACGGGAGCAGGCTCGCCGCGCTGGCCGGACCGATGGTCACCGGCACGATGCGCGGCGGGAGGCTGACCATCACCGCGCCCGATGCGAGTGGGTACCTGGAGTCGGCAGTACTCCGGTCCGCCACGTCTGCGGTTTATGGGTCGGATCTGGCCAAGTTGCGGCAGCGGGTGAGCCGTGACAACACCGCAGCGAAGCGAACGCAGTCGCCGACGCCGACTCCCACGCATCAGCAGCTTGCCGGTCAGGTCACGACCGACCAGCAGCAAGTAGCCAGCGACGTCAGCAGCCTGCAGACCGATACGTCCGCGGTGAGCAGTGATCTGACTCAGATGGATACGGATGTGCAACAGACGAGCACGGATCTCGCCCAGCTCAACTCGGACGCCGCAGGCGGGCAGGGCCCGTCTTGCGAAAACGTCGCCACCGTCGACGATGACGCGACGACCGTGGACGACGACGGCTCCACTGTCGGCGATGACAGCTCAACGATCACAGCTGACGTCGGCACGGTGCAGAGTGATATCAGCCAGCTCACCGGTGATCTGGCAACCTTGCACAAGGATGGCGGCTCGCCGGTCGGTGACCCGAGTCCGCAGACCGTGATCAGCCAGGCGCAAGCAGCCATCAGCAACGCGGTCAGCCAGGCAAATTCCTACATCGGGACCGTCAACGGGTATCTGAAGCAGGCGTACACCACCGCAAACAATCTTGCCGGGAGCAACTGCGGGGGCTCGGGATAAACCGAGTTCACCGCCCGCGATCTCGTCGTGCGGACGGGGCCAGCATCGGGCTGATCTCGCATGATGATCTCGCCGACCGTCAGCGAGGCAGGGCACTTTCGGTCCGCGGCGTTTCGCCGAAAGCCACGGAAAATAGGACGCATGCTCCCGGTGAAGGTGCTAGAATCGAACATAGTTTCTAGGCGCCTGCTGCCCCCCTTGACCCGTAGTGCCTACTCCTTAGCGCCGAAGCTCCAGCTCGCGAGTTCCCGTGACCGCCGGAGGTGAGCCAGCGGTGTACCAGTCAGCCGGTCAGACCGTTGCGCCCGCGCCGGCAGGCGTGGCACCGTCGGGTGACCTGCCGCCCGGCGCGGTGCCGCAGGCCCCGCTCCCGCAGGG
>JBAUAR010000361.1:0-3857 GCA_049675875.1 Streptosporangiaceae bacterium | reverse complement strand
GGCGGGCGGCGGCTGGCTGGCCGCCGACGTCGTGGTCACGGCCGTCGGGGTCCGGCCCGCCGTGGCCTGGCTGGCCGGGTCGGGCGTCCGGCTGGACAACGGGGTCGTAGTGGACGCGATGCTGCGGGCGTCGGTGCCCGGCGTGTTCGCGGTCGGCGACTGCGCCTCGTTCTGGTCCGGTCGCTACCGCAGGCAGCTCCGGGTTGAGCACTGGGACGTCGCGCTGCACTCGCCGGAGGCCGCGGCTGCGAACATCGCGGGCGGCAGCGAGACCTACGACCCCGTTCCCTACTTCTGGTCGGAGCAGTTTGGTCGGATGGTGCAGTACGTGGGCTGGCATGGTGCCGCCGACCGGCTCGTGTGGCGCGGTGCACCCGCCGACGCCAGGTGGGCGGTCTGCTGGCTGGCGGGCGGCAGGCTGGTAGCAGCCCTGACGGTCGGGCTGCCGCGGGACCTGCTCCAGGCCCGCCGCGTGATCGAGGCGGGCGTGACCGTCGATCCGGCGGCGCTGGCCGATCCCGGCACGGCGATACGGGACAGCGCCCTCGAATAGACGGCGTGCCGGACTTGGCGGGGATGGGAGGTTTTGACGGCGCTCTGATGTGGGAAGCTGCTCCCGTGGCACCGATCGACCCCCCGACTGACGCCATTGTCGGCGACTGGCTCAGCCTTCCCGACGTGGCAGACCTACTGGGCATGCCCGTGAGCAGGGTCAAGCAGATGTTGCGCGACCGCAAGCTGCTCGCCGTGCGGCGGCCCGACGGCACCGTGGCCGTCCCGACGGCGTTCATCGACCGCGGTGAGGTCATTCACGGCCTCGCCGGGACCCTGACGCTGCTGCTCGACTGTGGTTTCTCCGACGCCGAGGCGCTGGCGTGGCTGTTCACGGCTGACGACAGCCTGCCCGGCACGCCGGTGCAGGCACTTGCGGCGAACCGCCGCACCGAGGTGAACAGGCGGGCGCAGGCACTAGCCTTCTGAGAGTGCCTGACCGAGACCGGCTGCGTGCGCGGCTTGCCGATGCCCGGCTTTACCTGTGCACGGACGCGCGCGAGCGCCAGGGCGACCTGCCCGGGTTTCTTGACGCCGTGCTCGGCGGCGGGGTGGATGTCGTGCAGCTCCGGCAGAAGGGGCTGGAAGCCGGCCAGGAACTGCGCTACCTGGAGGTGTTCCGGGCGGCCTGCGTTCGGCACGGCAAGCTGCTGGCGGTCAACGACCGGGCCGACGTGGCGTACGCCGCGGGGGCCGACGTGCTGCACCTCGGCCAGGACGACCTGTCGCCGGTGATAGCGCGCACGCTGATCGGGCCGGCGCCGCTGATCGGGCTGTCCTCGCACGCCGAGGCTGAGACAGCGGCGGCCGCGGTCGAGCCGGCCGCTGACTACTTCTGTGCCGGACCGGTGTGGCCAACGCCGACTAAGCCCGGCCGGCCCGCGCCGGGCCTGGACCTGCTCCGGTTCGCTGCCGGGCTCGGCTCGTCCCGGCCGTGGTTCGCGATCGGCGGCATCGACGAGTCGAACCTGGACCAGGTGCTCGCGGCCGGCGCAACCCGCATCGTCGTAGTGCGCGTGCTCACCGACTCCGGCGACCCTGGTGCCGCGGCCGCTCGGCTCGCTGCCCGGCTCCGGTAAGCAGGCCCGCAGCCACCGAGCGCCCGCCAGGCGACCCCGTTCCCCGCCAGATGTCGTCATTTCGGCCGGTTCATTCGTCGCGGTCGGTCACGAGCTCGGCCAGCGCCATGAGGGCCGCTCGGGCCTCGCCGGTAACCGGCGCGCCGTCGAGAGCGGCGATGGCCTCCTTGCGGTAAGCGGCGATGAGGTGCTCGCACTCGGCGACCGCACCCGTGTCGGTGAGCACGGTCCTGACCGCTGCGGCGGCAGATGGCGTCAGGTTGTGGTCGCCGAGGTGGCGGTCGAGTACGGCCGCCTGGCTGGCGCTGGCGCGCTCCCTGGCGACGGTGACCAAGACGGTGCGCTTGCCCTCGGCGATGTCCCGGTCAGTCGGCTTGCCGGTCCTGGCCGGGTCGCCGAAGACGCCGAGCAGGTCATCGCGGAGCTGAAAGGCGATGCCGAGCGGCGACCCGTAGCGCGAGCAGGCGGCGGCGAGCTCGGCGGCGGCCAGCTCGGCGGCGGCTCCGCCGCTGGCGGCTGCGGCCAGGGCTACGCCGAGCTGGAGGGGCCGCTCGGTGCTGTATTTCGTGGTCTTGTACGTGATCACCCGGAGGGCAGCGGCGACCGACGCGCTGGCGTCCGACTGGCTGAGCAGGTCCAGGTACTGACCGGCGGCGAGCTCGGTCTGCATGGCGGCGAGGACCGGGGCGCCGTGGCGGAGCACGGTCGGCGCGAGACCGCTGCCGGTGAACAGCTCGTTCGTCCAGGCCAGCAGCAGGTCACCGACCAGGATTGCGGCACCAGCCCCGAATCGCTCCGGGTCGCCGCACCGGCCGGCCCGCGAGTGCCAGCTGGCGAAGCGCCGGTGCACCGCTGGCTGACCGCGCCGCAGATCGCTGTTGTCCATCACGTCGTCGTGCACCAGGGCGCTCGCCTGCAGCAGTTCGAGGGCGGCCGCCACGGCGAAGATCGGACGGCAGTCCTCGCCGCCCGCGGCCCGCCAGCCCCAGTAGCAGAACGCGGGCCGCAGCCGCTTGCCGCCGGCGAGCAGGCCGGAGATGGCGTCGAGGCACGGCAGCACGTCGGTCCCGATCTCGGCCAGCACAGCCTGCTGCCGGGCCAGGAACGCGGCGAGCGCGTCGCTGACGCCGGCGCGGATGTGCTCGAGCTGGGCCGGGTCGGTCCCGGCATGGTCGGGTGCCACGTCTTCGCAGACTATCTGGCCCGCGGCAGGCCGCGGCCCGGCCGCACGCCCGGTGCCGATAGCCTTCTCGGCATGTCCGTCAGGCCCGCCCCTGTGATCAGGGACATGCTCGCCGACGGGCGGCAGTCCTTCTCTTTCGAGTTCATGCCGCCCAAGACGGAGGCCGAGGAGCAGCGGCTCTGGCTCTCTATCCGCCAGCTCGAGCCGTTGCGGCCGACCTTCGTCTCGGTAACCTACGGGGCCGGCGGTTCCACCAGAGACCGGACGGTGCGGGTCACGGGGCGGATCGCGGCAGAGACCACGCTGACGCCGGTGGGTCACCTGACTGCCGTGAATCACAGCGTCGCCGAGCTACGGCACGTGGTCGGCTGCTACGCCGACGTCGGCGTCCGCAACATGCTGGCGCTGCGGGGGGACCCGCCGGGCGACCCGCAGGCGGACTGGGTACCGCATCCGCAGGGTCTGCGGCACGCCGAGCAGCTCGTCCGGCTGATCCGGGAATCGGGCGACTTCTGCGTCGGTGTCGCCGCCTTCCCTGAGGGCCATGTCAGGTCGCTGAGCTGGGAGTCTGACGTTGACTTCTTCGTGCGCAAGGTACGCGCCGGAGCTGACTTCGCCATCACCCAGATGTTCTTCCACGCCGATGACTACCTGCGGCTGCGCGACGCCGCCCGGGCCCGCGGCTGCGAGGTGCCGATCATCCCCGGCATCATGCCGATCATCAGCGTCCCCGGCATCGAGCGGGCGGTGCAGCTGTCCGGCTGCCGGTTTCCCGCCGACCTGGCCGACGACCTGCGCGCCCACTCCGATGACAAGGCGGCCGTCCGGAAGATCGGCGTCGAATTCGCGGCCGGCCTGTGCGAGACGCTGCTCGCCGAGGGTGTGCCGGGGCTGCACTTCTACACGCTGAACGGATCGCGGGCCACCCGGGAGATCTACCAGGTGCTCGGCCTGGGCCAGGCGGCGGGCTCATAGCGTCCGCAGCGGACTGGGGGAGCGCCGGGCCTGGCTAGCCGTCGGCCGGGCTAGCCGTCGGCCGGGCT
>JBAUAR010000360.1:0-6545 GCA_049675875.1 Streptosporangiaceae bacterium | reverse complement strand
GCCAGCAGGACCGTCCGGCTGGCGGTCCGCGGCAGGGTCGGGACGCTGGCTCCGGTCAGGCCGGCGGACGCGGGGGCGGCGCGCGCAGCAGAGCCGCGAGAAGGCAGGGCCATGGCGGTTGACCTGCGAACCAGGCTCGGTCACGTCGAGCTGCCCAACCCGATCATGACTGCGTCCGGGTGCGCCGGGGCTGGCCGCGAGCTTGCCCAGTTCTTGGACGTGTCCAAGCTGGGCGCCGTCGTCACCAAGTCCGTGATGCTCGGTGCGCGGTCCGGGCGGCCGACCCCGCGGATGGCCGAGACGCCGAGCGGAATGCTGAACTCCATCGGACTGCAGGGGCCGGGTATCGACGCGTTCCTGCGGCGGGACCTGCCGTGGCTGCTGTCTCGCGGGGCGCGCGCGGTGGTGTCCATTGCCGGGGGGACGGTCGGCGAATACGCCGAGCTGGCCGGGCGGCTGTCGGATGCGGCAGGCGTCACCGCTATCGAGGTCAACATCTCATGCCCGAACGTCGAGCACCGCGGTCAGGTGTTCGCCTGCGATCCCGCCGATGCCGCGGCCGTCATCGGGGCGGTCCGCAGCCAGGCCAGGTACGACATCCCGGTGTTCGCCAAACTGTCGCCCGACGTCACCGACATTGTCGCGATCGCGAAGGCGTGCGTGTCCGCCGGTGCCGACGGGCTATCCATGATCAACACGTTGCTGGGCATGGTCATCGACACCGACACCATGCGCCCGCAGCTGGCTGGGCTGACCGGCGGTCTATCCGGGCCTGCCATCCGGCCGATCGCAGTGCGCTGCATCTGGCAGGTCCGGGAGGCGCTGCCCAGCGTGCCCATCATTGGCATGGGCGGCGTGCGGACCGGGCTGGACGCGCTGGAACTTATCCTGGCAGGCGCAGCCATGGTGAGCGTGGGCACCACGATTTTCCATGACCCGTCCGCGTGCGTACGGGTCCTGCGCGAGCTCGAGGAGGAGCTGAGCGCTCGTGGCGTCGAGCGGCTGGCGGACGTGGTTGGGCTCGCGCATGAGCCCAAGGCGGCCCTGTCCGGTCGCTCCGTCAGCCCCAGCGTCAGAACGAGGAGGATCTGATGGTCGGCCGAGCCCCCATCGCCGTCGCCCTGGACGCGCCGGACCTGGAGACCGCTGCGCGCTGGGCCGGACTCGTCACGCCGCACGTCAGCGCCTTGAAGATCGGGCTGGAGCTGTACCTGCGTTACGGCCCCCAGGTGGTCGCGTCCGTCCGCGGGGCGAGCGGGGCGGAGATCTTCCTGGACTTGAAGCTGCACGACATCCCCGCTACGGTCGCAGGCGCCGCGCGCGCGGTCGCCCGGCTGCGGCCCGCCCTGCTGACCGTGCACGCCGCCGCGGGCACGGCCGCCATCAGGGCGGCGGCAGAGGCCATCCCGGCGTCGAGGATCGTCGCGGTGACGGTGCTGACCTCACTCGGGGAGGCAGACCTGGCCCAGATGGGCATCGCCGGCCCGGTCAGCGGCGCGGTCCGGCGGCTTGCTGCGCTGGCAGTGGAGGCTGGGGCCCGTGGCCTCGTGTGTTCGCCGCAGGAGGTCACGGCGGTGCGCGCTGAGGTGGGCGATGACATCATGCTGATCACTCCGGGCGTGCGGCCGGCCGGCGCGGACGCGAACGACCAGGCCCGGGTCGCGACACCGGAAGAGGCCCTGCGGTCGGGCGCTGACCTGCTCGTCATCGGCCGTCCCATTACCGGCGCCGCCGACCCCGGTGCGGCGGCCGCGGCCATCGCCGCATCGCTGCGTCGGGCCGACGCAATCACGGGCCGCCGCTAGCCAGCGTTTCCGGAGCTGCGACGCGGTCGGGCCATTGGCCATGACCCGTGCGGCCGATGCGAAGCCGAGTCACGACCGCGAGGCCCGGCCGGGCGAGCCCCGGCCACGCCCGCGTGTATCGGCCGCGCCCGCGTGTATCGGCCGGGTAACGCCGCAGCTAGCGCGCTGCGATACGTCGCAGAAAGGGCCTGAAACCTTGTGTACGCTGGGCAAACGCCATTACGCTGAGTGTGCGCAACAGTACTTGGCGTCATATTAGCCAATTTGTGCCTGCACAAACGGGAGTTCACGTTGCCGACGCGGGCCGAACTCGCTAGTTTCCCCTCGCGGAACGACTTTTTCGATACGAAACCCGAGGTGACCTCGCGTGGCTCTTCCTCCACTTACTCCCGAGCAGCGGGCGGCGGCACTTGAGAAGGCGGCCCGGGCCCGCAAGGACCGTGCGGAAGTCAAGACCAAGCTCAAGCATGGCTCGACCACGCTGCCCCAGGTACTCAAGGAGGGGCAGACCGATGAAGTTGTGGGCAAGATGAAAGTGTCTGCGCTGCTCGAGTCCATGCCGGGCGTCGGCAAGGTGCGGGCCAAGCAGATCATGGAGCGGCTGGGTATCGCCGAGTCCCGGCGAGTCCGCGGCCTTGGCACCAACCAGCGCAATGCCCTGGAAACCGAGTTCGGTGGCGATATCTGACCGACACTGACAGCGCACGGAGGGGAGCCGCGGGAGGCATGCTGGCAGCCGGGCCGCGCCGGCTTCACCGCGGCACCCCTGCCCGGGGGCTGCTGACGGTGCTGTCCGGTCCCTCTGCGGTCGGGAAGAGCACGGTTGTGTCCCGCCTGCGCGCCGAGTGCCCGCACATCTGGCAGTCCGTGTCTGTGACGACTCGCCCGCCGCGGCCGGGCGAGCGTGATGGCCGCGAATACCACTTCGTTGCTGACCCGGAATTCGATGCGATGGCCGCGCGCGGCGACCTGCTGGAGTCGGCGCGCTACGTCGGCTACCGGTACGGCACCCCGCGCGCACCCGTTGAGGAACAGCTTGACCGCGGTGTCCCGGCCCTGCTCGAGATCGACGTCGCCGGTGCCAGGCTGGTCCGCGCGACGGTACCGGGTGCCTTGCTGGTGTTTCTCGCCCCGCCCTCGTGGGCGGAGCTGGAGCGCCGGCTGCAGGGCCGGAATACCGAGTCCGCACAGACAATCGCGCGGCGACTGGAGGCGGCCAGGACCGAGCTTGCTGCAGAGCGTGAGTTCGACATCACCCTCGTCAACACGTCCGTCGAGGAAGTCTGCACGCAGCTGGTAAGCTTGATTTCGGCCCAGGGCGCCGGGGCCGATTCCGGCAGCGCCCCGCAGGGCGGTCCGCGCAATTCGGAGCTGGAAGGCACACGGTGGCAGCAACTCCGGCCGTAGAAGGCATTATCAACCCGCCGATCGACGATCTGCTCGACGTGGTGGAGAGCAAGTACGCCCTGGTGATCATGGCGTCGAAGCGGGCCCGGCAGATCAACGCCTACTACGCACAGCTCGGTGAAGGGCTGCTGGAGTACGTCGGTCCGCTCGTGGAGACCAGGGTCCAGGAGAAGCCGCTGTCCATCGCGTTGCGCGAGATCAGCGACCGGCTGCTGAGCGCCGAGGCGCCCGAGCAGGCCTGACCGGGCGCACGGGCGCGCCGTGCGCGTCGTCCTCGGCGTCTCTGCCGGGATCGCTGCCTACAAGGCGTGTGAGCTGCTCCGGCTGCTCACAGAGTCCGGACACCAGGTCAGGGTGGTGCCAACCCGCGCTGCGCTGAAGTTCGTGGGCGCGGCGACCTGGGCGGCACTATCGGGCCAGCCGGTCGAGGTCGAGCCCTGGGACTCGGTGCACGAGGTCCCCCATGTCCGGCTGGGCCAGGAAGCAGACCTGGTGATGGTCGCCCCGGCCACCGCGGACTTGCTGGCCCGGGCGGCGGCTGGCATGTCCGATGATCTGCTCACCGCGGTGCTGCTGACCGCGCGCTGTCCGGTTGTCTTCGCTCCGGCGATGCACACCGAGATGTGGGAGCACGCCGCTACCCGCGCCAACGTGGCCACCCTGCGGGCTCGTGGTTGCCTCGTGCTCGACCCCGCGTCCGGCCGGCTGACCGGTCCCGACTCCGGGCCGGGCAGGCTGCCTGAGCCTGCCGACCTGTTCGCCGTGGCGCAGCGGGTGCTGGCGCGCGGCGACCGGGCCCTCGCCACCGATCTCGCTGCCCGGACCTTCGTGGTGTCGGCAGGTGGCACCAGGGAAGAGCTCGACCCGGTGCGGTACCTCGGCAACTGGTCGTCGGGCAAGCAGGGGTACGCGCTGGCTCGCACCGCGGCCGCCCGCGGTGCAGCGGTCACGCTGGTAGCGGCCAACACCGACCTGGCCGACCCGGCCGGCGTTCAGGTGATCAGGGTCACCTCGGCCGCCCAGTTGCGCGATGCGGTGCTGGCCGCAGCCCCGGCCGCAGACGCGATCGTGATGGCGGCGGCCGTCGCCGATTTCCGGCCCGCTGAGCGGAGCACGGTCAAGATCAAGAAGACGGGCGAGAAGCCGGATCCCATCGTGCTGGCCGAGAATCCCGACATCGTCCGCGACCTGGTCGCCGCCCGGCGGCGCCCCGGTCAGCTGATCGTCGCGTTCGGCGCCGAGACCGGCGACGTGGTCGCGAACGGGCGCGAGAAGCTGGCGCGGAAGGGCTGCGACCTGCTCGTCGTGAACCAGGTGGGGAACGGGCTGGCTTTCGGGACCGCCGACAACGAGGTCGCGGTGCTCAGCGCGGATGGCGCCGAGGTCAAACTGGCGCGGGCGCCCAAGGACGAGATCGCCGACGCGGTCTGGGACATCATCGCCGGGAAGCTGCCAGCGCTGAGCCGGTAGCCGGGCAAGCCGGCGGCTCGCGGGCGGGCCAGTACAATGCGGCGAGGCCGGCCCGAAGTACCGGTACCGGAGCGCTAGCTGTCCGTCGGAAGAAGGGTGTCTCGTGGCACGTCGTCTGTTCACCTCCGAGTCCGTCACTGAGGGTCACCCCGACAAGATCGCGGATCAGATCAGCGACGCCATTCTGGACGCCATGCTCAAGGACGACGTGCGCAGCCGGGTGGCCGTCGAGACGCTCATCACGACCGGTCAGGTGCACGTGGCGGGCGAGGTGACGACCGACACCTACGTCGACATCCCCGGCATCATTCGCGAGAAGATCCTGGAGATCGGATACGACTCGTCGGCTAAGGGCTTCGACGGTGCCACCTGCGGCGTGCAGGTCTCGATCGGCTCGCAGTCGCCGGACATCGCCCAGGGCGTGGTCGAGGCCGTTGAGCACCGCGAAGGCGAGGGAACCGACGAACTCGACCGGCAGGGCGCCGGCGACCAGGGCCTGATGTTCGGTTATGCCTGCCGGGATACGCCAGAGCTGATGCCGCTGCCGATCATGCTGGCACACCGGCTGGCCCGGCGGCTCGCGGCCGTCCGGCGCAGCGGGGACGTGCCCTACATCCGGCCGGACGGCAAGACGCAGGTCACCATCGAGTACGCAGGCGACCAGCCGGTCCGCCTCGACACGGTCGTGGTGTCTACCCAGCACGCTCCGTCCATCGACCTCGCGGGATTGCTGACGCCCGACATTCGCGAGCACGTTGTCGAGCCGGTGCTGGCCGGGCTGGACCTGGACACAACGGGCTATCGGCTGCTGGTCAACCCAACCGGCAGGTTTGAGATCGGTGGCCCGATGGGTGACGCCGGGCTGACCGGCCGGAAGATCATCATCGATACCTACGGCGGCATGGCCAGGCACGGTGGCGGCGCGTTCTCCGGTAAGGATCCGTCCAAGGTGGACCGTAGCGCCGCCTACGCGATGCGCTGGGTGGCCAAGAACGTCGTCGCTGCGGGGCTGGCTGACCGGTGCGAGGTTCAGGTCGCCTACGCGATCGGCAAGGCGATGCCGGTAGGTTTGTTCATCGAGTGCTTCGGGACCGAGCGCGCTCCGGCCGAGCGGATCCAGGACGCCGTGCTGCGGGTGTTCGACCTGCGGCCAGCGGCCATCATCCGGGACCTCGACCTGCTGCGCCCCATCTACGCGCAGACGGCCGCCTATGGTCACTTCGGTCGCGAGGAGCCAGACTTCGCGTGGGAGCGGACCGACCGGGCGGCGGCGCTGCGGTCGGCAGCCGGGCTCTAGCGCTCCGGCCGAGGCAGCCGGCGGCTGCTGGTCGGGGTTTGCCCGAGTAGCTGTTATGGGTCTGCAAGCGCCATTCCTGGTGCACAGTCGGCGTCCGCACTATCGGTCAGTCTGGTGTTATCCAGACATTTCTTGTGCCATTGCCCTAGCATCAGGACGAATCTCAATGCCGATCTGATGCTGGCCGGGTGATGGATGTCGTCCTTGGACGGGGCGGGGGCGGGCGGCAACGCGGTCGCTGCCGAGCCGCGGGTCGGGCCAGCTCCGGCCGCCGGTGAGGATGGCCCGGCCGACCGGGAGGCTCGCCTGGCCGACCGGCAGGCTGGCCCGGCCGACCGGGAGGCTGGCTCCTCGGCTGATCCGTGGTTCGCGCCAGGTCCCAAGCGCCCCGCCGCGGCCATGCCGGACGCGCACGATGCAGGGCTGCCCCCGCCGGCAGGCGGGAATGGGCCAGCTGAGTGGTTCCTGCCCGCCGGGCGCGCCGGGCTGGTCCCGGACTCGATGACGGACACCGCTGCGGACGGCTCGCTGCCCGGCGCGGACCGGCCCGGCCCGGCCGAAGCGGC
>JBAUAR010000359.1:0-20810 GCA_049675875.1 Streptosporangiaceae bacterium | reverse complement strand
CCAGCGCGCCCGGCGGCTGAATGAACTCGGTGGCCGCCGTGAAGGCGTCCCGTAGATCCCGGTCGAGTCCGGTGCTCATGTCCTGCTCCCGTCCGGTTGGTCGGCCATGAGTTCCCGCAGCCGGGCCATCGCCCGCGCGTGCTGGGACTTGACCGTCCCGACCGTGCAGCCCAGCACTCGCGCCGTCTCCGTCTCGGTGAGGTCGTCGAAGTAGCGGAGCACCAGTACGGCCCGCTGGCCAGCCGGAAGCTGCCGTATTAACGCCAGCAGCGCCAGCCGGCTGGCCGTGCCCTCGACCTGCCGGTCCGGGATACCTGCTGGCTCTGCCGTGTCGAGCGGCGAATAGCTGACCTTTCGTCGTCTGGCCATGTTGATGGCAGAGGATACGACGATCCTTCTGACGTATGGACACGGTCACCTCCGCGCGCCGGATCGATGGCCAGCGCAGGTAAGCGCGCTCGAGCGCGGTCTGCAGCAGGTCCTCCGCGTCGGTCAGGTCGCCGGTGATGAGGTAGGCGCTGCGGAGCAGACGGCGTGAGGACGCGGCGACGAACGCGGTGAAGTCAGCATCGTCTGCCGGCTGCATGCTCGCCTCCGATACGCCCTGAGAAGGAGACGTATCTAGATGGCGCGAAGGTTGTCAAGGCGGCGGCTTGGTGCTGTCCCGGTGTTCGCGGCGCCAGCCAGAGGTCAGGACGAGTTGGAGGCCACGTCGTCCCGGACATCGCTCGGCCCGGTGAGCCTCTCGCGGAGATCTTCCGCCAGTCGGCCCAGATCCGGGCCAAGCGGGGCCAGCTCGGCGAGGACCTGGGCAGAGGGCAGGTAACGGGTGCGGGATCTCCCGTCGCCTCGTTGCGCGTCGGTCCGGGGCCTGCGAATATCGGGCGGGACGGGCTCGGTCACCCGAGAAACAGTAACGTCGGCTTCGTGCGGCCTCGTCGCGACACGCACGGCGACCTTCACTCTCCACGCGGCGTCCGTGGGTGTGAGGTTTCTATGGTCATCGCCATAGAAAACTCACACCCATGAGGCCACGCGGCCGGTAGAAGCGCGCGGTTCGGCGCGGCTGAGCGTCACGCGGGCGGGCGGCGTGCGTACCGGACGGCGTGCGTACCGGACGGCGTGCGGCCGGTACTCGCCGCTGCCCTCCGCCCGGCGCAGCGCGGTCGGCTGCGAGCCAGTGATCGTCCGCCAGGAGGACGGAGCTTGCCTGGCGACGGGCACCACGGCAACGTTCCCGGCTTTGTCGGTGGCTGTGCCTATGGTGGCTGGCATGGAGCCGAATGCCTGGACCGTGGAGGCTCACCTGGCCGGGCAGCCCGCCAGTTCCGTCGAGTTGTACAGGCGTTTCGTCAGCATGGTCGAGCAGTGCGGCCCGTTCTCCTATTCGGTGACCAAGACATCCATCACCTTCAAGGGGAGCAGGCGAGGGTTTGCCGGAGCGCTGCCGACACGGCGCGGTCTGTCAGGGTATCTAGACCTGCAGCGAGTCATCGAGGACCGGCGCGTCATCAGCGTGGCGCCGTACACCCGCCGCTTGTTCGTGCACCAGATCAGACTGGCGACCATGGACGACCTTGACGAACAATTCCGGGGCTGGGTCTGCGAGGCCTACGCGGTCGGGCAGGGCGCTCACATGCTGCGACCGCCGCCGCCACCTCATGGCATGCCAGGCCCAGCAGGGCCCATCGTCGACGGTCCAGAGGTCAACCTAGACCGCGCGGAACCATCATCAGCGCGGTAAGGGGAAGGCCCGCTGACTTTCGCTGCCCCTAAGGTTGGCGCCGCGTCTACGACCGCCAGAATCGGACAAGTCGCCCCGCGGTGCGCGCCAGTGCGAATCCCAGTTGGCGCGTTTCAGGACTGGCTTCCCCGCCTGCTTGCTTGACTGCGCCTCGCAGAGTAGAACGAACCAGTGGGAAGACAGGTAGCGGCCGCGCTCTATGTGCTGGTGATGGTAGCGGTCATAGTCGGGGTGGACGTCCTGTTCTTGAGGCACCATGTCTTGGCGCGGCTGATAAGCAACGTCGCGATCGTCCTGGTATTTGCCGTGGTTTATTTGCTGTTTCTCAGGCGTCTGCAGCGCTAGGCGGCAATACCCAGGAGCGCCCGACTGCGCCCGTGCGGCCGGAGGATCAGGGCTGGCGACGTGCGTAGCGCTATGTGCGCACCATCGATGGGCTTGCCGGACTGGGCATTGACGTGGCCGACCCAGGCGAGGTGTACTGACCGCCATGCCCGCCACCGCAATACTGCCGCACCTGTCGATGTACTCGCCTCCGGTGTCGTCGGCATCGTTCCTGGTGCTCGTGGGCGTCTTCGTCGTGGTTGTGATCGCACTCGTAACGAGGCTGTGGGGACCGCCTTGGTGGAAAGCAGGCCGCCGAGGAAGTAGGTCGAAAGTCCGTCGGAGCCACCTGGCGGGCGGGCGCAGAAGTCGGCGAGGCTGAAGTGGCCTCAGGGCTGGCGGCGAGCGTACGGGTGAAGGCGCTGAACTGGCCGTCTTGTACTGATGGCTGGACCGTGTGGCCGCCCTCAGCGGCGGCTTATTTGTCAGATATGCGACTATCAGTCATGTGATGGGGTTCGTCGCCTGGCTACGAAGCGTGCCGGTGCCTGCGCGATGGGCAAGCGTCGCCGCTCTTGCTTTCGGTGTGAGTGGCGGAGTCGCTGGGCTGGTCATCGGCCTGCTGGTCTATGCGCCTACTGCCCTATTTGCCGCCGTCGAACTCGGGCTTCCTGCCGCAGTCGTGGGCGCGGTCGTCGGACTCGTCGCCGCGATGGTCACGAAAATGGCCCGTCGCATGAGGGGCGCACGCGGCAGTACGGCGGCAATGCGGATGCGTTAGACCGTAGGCTAATTTGGCACCTGGTGATAAACAGCGGGCCATATGACTGTTTACGTCTATAAGTACGGAGGCCAGGGCCCAAGCCGTTTACTGCCGCGTGGCCGCTTCCGTGGTTCGGGCTCACTGCAGACACCGAGGAGGAGTTGCATCCCTTCGCCGAAGTGCTGGGCCTAGGCCGCCAGCTCTACCGTCCCCGCGTGGCTGGCTCAGAGGTGCTGCCGCTCGTCGGACACTACGACCTGGACGAGGGGGAGCGCGACCGCGCGGTGGCCAAGGGAGCGAAGCCGCTCACGACACCGTGAGCATGACAAGATGCTCCGTCGGCTGGCCAAGGAGCGCGGGATCAAGCTGCCATAACTGCAATCCACGCCCGGCGTGCTCGTAGCTATCAGGCGTTATCCCGGCTGGCGACGTGCGTAGCGGATGGCGTGCGGTCGGTACTCGCCCGTTATCGTCGCTTGTCGCAGCGCGGCGAGGAAGTCAGCCGGGCCGTCGAAGTCCGGCATCTCCAGGTACGCGGCACCGATTCCTTCCGGGTCGTGCGCGTCCGAGCCTGCGGCGCCGGGCAGGTCGTAGCGAGCCGCGAGGATGGCGGCCTGGCGGTTGAGCTCCTGGTCCTCGATCTTGGCGTTGAACACCTCGACGACGTCGGCCCGGCCGTCGGTGCACAGCTGTCCGGAGGTCGCGGGATCCAGCGTGGACCGGCCGGGGTCGAACGGATGCGGCAGGTACACCAGTCCGCGCTGGGCCCGGATGAGGCCGATCACCTCTTCCAGTGGCAGCACGTAGGGGATGCGCTCGGTGAGGAACAGCCCGATGACGTCGCCCTTGGTGGTGCGGATCTCCTCGCCGACGATGACGCGCGCACCGATGTCGCGCTCGGCGGCGGCGACCGCGGCGGCGGTCACGTTGTGGTCGGTGATGCAGACGACGTCGAGCCCCTCCTGCTCGACCCGCTCGGCGAGCTGGTCGATGGACGTAACGGCGTCGCCCGACAGCGCGGTGTGCAGGTGGCAGTCGACTCGCACCCACCCGCGGCGCACGCCGCCGGGGACGAGCGGCCGGGTCCCCTCGACGCTCATCAGGCGCGCGGGACCGGCACGCCGAGCTCGGCGAGCAGCTCCTGCGAGTAGGTAACCCGGCCGGTCAGTATGTGTGGATCGCGGTGGCAGAGCATGAGTGCGGCCGCCGCCATCACGGTTGGGGGTTCGGAGTTCGGGTCGCCCTCGGTCGTCAGGTGGTGGAACACGGTGCCGGGGGTCGGCACTACTTTCGTTGGCGACAGCGCGTTCACCGCGATGTTGTCCGGATACAACTCGGCCGCGAGGCCGGTGGAGAAGCGCTCGATCGCGGCCTTGCACATCCCGTAGACGGTGCCGCCGCGGCCGGCGAACTGGCCCGGCGGGAACGTAGGGTGCCGGGCCGCGACCGAGGAGATGTTGAGGATCCAGCCAGCGCCGCGCTCCCGCATGCCCGGCAGCACGAGCTGGGCCAGCTGGAATGTCGCTTCGACCTGGACCGCGAACATCAGCGCGTAGCGCTTGGGGGTGAAGTCCTCGACCCTGGTGAAGTAGGTTACGGCCGCGTTGTTCACCAGGATGTCGGGCTGGCCAAGCTGCCTGACGGTCTCGGCCACCAGGCGCTCCCGGTCCGCTGGCTTGGACATGTCGGCGGCGATCGCGACGGCGGTGCCGCCGCCGCCCGAGATCTGCTTGGCCGTTTCCGTGATGGTGCCCGCGAACGGCGAGGCACCTGGCTCGGCGGTCCGGGCGCTGACGGCCACCGCGGCGCCTTCGGCGCCAAACCGCCTGGCGATCTCGGCGCCGATGCCGCGGCTCGCGCCGGTAACGATGGCCACCCGGCCGTCCAGCAGACCCATATTCCGACCTCCGGTCAGGACAAGCTCGCGGTGGAGCGAAATACTAGAAGCATGTTCTACTAGGCCATTGGACCGACTCGGACCGACCGTGTCAATGCGGGGGGCCCGCCGCGCTCGGGAGGTAAGGATGCCACTCAACCACAGTCTCGTCGGCGTTGCTGGTGAGCCGACCGAGCGGTCCTGGACGTCGGCGGACGCGTTGCTGTACGCGATCGGCGTGGGGGCAGGTCTGGGTGACCCGCTGCAGGAACTGCAGTTCACCACCGAGAACACCGCGGGCGTGCAGCAGCAGGTGCTGCCTACCTACGGCGTGCTGCTCGCGCAGGCGAGGACGTCCGGTAACCTCGGCGACTTCGACCGTGCGATGCTCGTGCACGCCGAGCAGTCGATCGAGCTGCACAAGCCGCTGCCGGTGGAGGGCACGCTGCGCACCTCGGCGACGGTGACCGGCATCTACGACAAGGGGTCCGGAGCCCTCGTCGAGACGGAGAACCGCGCGGTCGACGCCGCGACCGGCGAGCCGCTGGTGACGACGACGAGCAGTACGTTCATCCGCGGCGAGGGAGACTTCGGCGGCGACCGTGGTACCGCTCCGGCCTGGCAGTTGCCGGACCGCGCGCCGGATCAGAAGGTGACCGTGCAGACCAGGCCCGAGCAAGCACTCCTGTACCGGCTGTGCGGCGACCGTAACCCGCTGCACGCTGACCCGGCGTTTGCCGCAAGGGGAGGCTTCAGCCGGCCGATTCTGCACGGCCTGTGCACGTACGGGTTTACCGGGCGGGTGCTGCTGCACGAGGTCTGCGGCTCCGACCCGGCGCGCTTCGAGTTCATGTCCGGCCGGTTCAGCAGGCCGGTGCTGCCAGGCGAGTCGCTCGTGGTGTCCATCTGGGCGGGCGAGAACGGGACGGCCCAGTTCCAGACCGCCAAGGAGGACGGCACCGTCGTCATCGACCGGGGCACGCTGCGCTACCAGTAGCTTGCCGCGTTCCGCTACGCCCTCGCGAGCCCGCGATCTGGGACGCTGATGACCGTGGACGAGAGCTCCGGTCCTGAGCCGCCGGTCATCCCTGACCCGGCGCTCGTGGTGCTGGTCGGCGCAGCGGGCTCGGGCAAGTCGACCTGGGCCGGGCACCATTACCTGCCGCGGGAGATCGTTTCATCCGATCAGCTCCGCGCCGTCGTCGGCAGCGGCGAGCACGACCTCGATGCGTCAGACGACGCCTTCGCGCTGCTTGACCACATTGTTGCGGCGCGGACGGGCCGCGGGCTCACGACCGTCGTGGACACGCTCGGCCTGAACCCGGGCCAACGGCTGGGCTATCTCGCTCACGCCCGGCGGATTGGGCTGCCGGCCGTCGCCGTGCTGTTTGACACCGACGCCGCCGTCTGCCGCCAGCGGAACCGGTCTAGGGAGCGGTCAGTACCTGCCTCCGTGCTCGACGCTCAGCTCGCCAGGGTCCTGGAGACTCCCGGTCAGCTCGTGACTGAGGGCTGGGACTCGGTCGTGAGCGTGTCGGCCGGGTACGTGGTCGAGCCTGTTCACTCGGCCGGTAGCAGCCGCGCCGTTCGCCAGCAGCGGGACCAGCCCGCGGCGCTGCAGTTCG
Source organism: Streptosporangiaceae bacterium (assembly GCA_049675875.1). GTDB lineage: Bacteria > Actinomycetota > Actinomycetes > Streptosporangiales > Streptosporangiaceae > JAJYUU01. The sequence continues at coordinate 14,478 of JBAUAR010000359.1, read as the reverse complement.
TCCTGCAGATTTCCCGGTTCGGCTGGGACGAGGATCCCGCGGGCTGGCTGACGTCTGTCGCCGTCGCCGCGGCGGACGCCGGGTTGGCCGGAATCGCGCTCATGGACCACCTCATCCAGATCCCTCAGGTGGGCCGCAGCTGGGACCCAATCCCTGAGCCGTGGGTAACGCTCGGCCTGCTCGCGGGCCTGGACACCGGCCTGCGGCTCGGTACCCTCGTGAGTCCGGTGACCTTCCGGCCGCCCGGCGTGCTAGCCAAGACGGCGGCCACTCTCGACGCGCTGAGCGGTGGGCGGGCGTTCGTCGGCATCGGTGCCGGCTGGTGGGATCGCGAGCACGCGGCGTTCGGCCTGCCGTTCCCGCCGGCTGGGACCAGGCTCGCGATGCTGGAAGCCGAGATCGAGATGCTACACGCGCTCTGGCAGCCGGGCACCAAGGCCCACCGGGGGCCGCGCGTGCAGCTGCCCGAGACGACCTGCTACCCGCGGCCGGCCGGCCACGTCCCCGTCATCGTGGGCGGCAGCGGAGACCGGACGCTGGGCATCGCGGCCAGGCTCGCCGACGGCTGCAACCTGCCGTCCAACGCCGATGTGCTCGATGCCCGGCTCGCCGTGCTGCGGGCACACTGCGTACAGGCCGGGCGCGACCCGGCCGAGGTCGCTGTCACGGTCCTGGACGTGCCCGTCGTCGGCCGCGACCGGGAGCACACCGCGAGGCTGGTCGAGTCGCTGCGCGGCCGGACCAGCGCCGCGGTGTTCACGAAACGACACCACGCAGGGGTCGCGGCGGATCACGTCGGCCGGTACCGGATGCTGGCCGACCGCGGTGTCAGCACGGTCTTCGTCTCGCTTCCCGACCTCAGCGGACCGGATGATGTCGCCCGGCTTGCGCCGATTGTCGCGTCCTTCTCGTAGCCCTGGAACGTGCTTTCCATCGACTTCGTGCGATTATCCGAGTGATATATGGAGATATGTGCGCGCGGAATCGATGGAAAGTCGAGGCTGGGCGCCGTACCTGCGGCGGGACGGCGTCGTCCTACGGCGGGGGCACGGCGCTGACCGTGCGCCCGTCCTCGAGATAGACGCAGCCGCGCTGCCGGGCCCGGCCGTCGCGGTTGCGCACCGCGCGCACGCGGCGCCGGATCGGCTTACGCAGCAGCGCTAGTGCATCGCCGAGCGGTACGAGCCGGTGCTCAGCGATCTCCGCCGACTGCAGCGTGATGGCCGCCAGCGCGGTGTCGTCCTGCGCACCGCAGTCGAACAGGAACCGGATGCCGCCCGGCCGGCCCGGCCGCGGCGGACGAAAGTCCACGCACGCCAGGTGCCCGCCCGCGACGTCGAGACCGCACTCCTCGCGCACCTCGCGCCGGCAGGCCTGCCAGGGTGTCTCGCCGTCCGCCGACATGACTCCGCCGGGGATCGTCCAGCCGGACTTATACGTCGGGCGCAGAATCAGCAGCCGGCCACCGCGGTCGAAGATGAGCGCGCCCGCGGAAGCGGGCACGGCTGGCAGGCTCTCGTCGTCATCACCGAGCAGTTCGTCGGCCGTTTCGGTCATGTCTCACCCTAGCCCGCGCCGATACAGTGTCCCGATGGCGACATTTATCACCAGGCTGCCGCACGCCAGCGGCTCGACCGGAATCCGGCTGGCGGTCAAGGACCTGATCGACGTCGAGGGCGTGCCGACCACGGCTGGCAGCCGGGCAGTCGCCGAGACCGCCCGGCCCGCTGACCGTGACGCGGCCTGCCTGGCCGGGGCGCGCGCCGCCGGAGCTGTCATCGTGGGCAAGGCCAACCTGCACGAGCTGGCGTACGGCGGCGCAGGCATCAACGAGTGGTTCGGAACTCCGGTCAATCCGCTGGACCCGTCGTTGCTGCCAGGCGGCTCGTCAAGCGGGTCGGCAGTCGCGGTGGCCAACGGGGACGCCGACGTCGCATACGGCTCCGACACCGGCGGGTCGGTCCGGATACCGGCAGCGTTCTGCGGCATCACGGGGCTGAAGACCACGCATGGCCGGGTATCGCTGGACCGCGTGTGGCCGCTCGCGCCGAGCTTCGACACCGTCGGGCCGATGGCCAGCGACGTCGCGGGTGTCGTGGCCGGGATGACGCTGCTGGAGCCAGGATTCCAGGTCGCCGGGTCGGCCGGGCGGATCGGGCGGATCCGGCCCGCCGGGTACGACGTAGATCCGCGGATTGACGCGGCCGTCGACGCTGCACTCGCCCGCAGCGGGCTTGACGTCATCGAGATCGATCTGCCCGGCTGGCTGGCGGCGCGGGACACCTGCAGCGTGATACTGGATGCCGAGGCCGCCGAGTCGAATCGGGTCCTGCTGAATGATCCCGCTCGCCGCGCGCTGATCGGTCCGAACGTCCTTGGCAGGCTCACCGCCGCCGCGACCGTGACGCCGGAGCAGATAGCCCGGGCCCGGGCCGACCGGACACGGTGGCATCAGGCGATGACCGACGCGCTGATCGCCGCGGGCGGGCTGCTCGCGCTACCGACGGTGCCGTTCTTCCCGCCGCCGCTGACCGCACCGCCGGGCCTGCACTTCACCGCGTTCACCAACCCGGTGAACCTGGCCGGCTTCCCGGCGCTCGCGCAGCCGGTACCGAGCGAGCACTCGCTGCCCGCGAGCCTGCAGCTGATCGGCCCGCCGGGCGCCGAGGACCTGCTGCTCGCGACCGGCGCGGTTATCGAGGCTGCGATCTCCTAGGACGAGCGGTGGCAGCCGAGCGCCCCGTGCTCACCGCGGAGCAGATCCTCGCCGAGGGAGGCCGGCACCCTCGCTACGCTCGGGTCCTCGCGGTTGCCAGCGACGGCGACTTCGGCCTCGCGCTGGTCGACGGCAACGGCGACGGCGCCGAGCTAGAGGACGAAATCTGGATATTCGGCGACGGAACCTGGAGTGGCGGCCCGACTTCTGGCGCAGGCCCGCTGAGCAGGGTCCAAGGCCTGCACTCGTGGTGGCCCGCCAAGGATGTCTGCTTCGCCTACGGCAGCGCGCTCGGCCGCCAGTCGGTCATCATCAGCCTGGCAGGGCAGCGCCACCACGTCCCGGTCGGCCGCGACGGCATCTGGGCTTTCGTCAAGGTGCTGACGGGCACGCACGACTGCGACGGTCCCAAGCTGGGCTAGGGCAGCTTCCATTCGACAGGGTCGCCGCCTTGTTGCTGCAGCAGCTGGTCTGCGCGGCTGAACGGGCGGGAGCCGAAGAAGCCGCGGTCGGCGGACATCGGGCTCGGATGCGCGGACTGAATGGTCGGCGTGGCACCGAGCAGCGGCGCGAGGCTGCGCGCGTCGTTGCCCCACAGGATCGCGACGAGCGGTCCGCCGCGTGCCGCGAGCGCACGGATCGCCTGCTCGGTGACTTGCTCCCAGCCCTTGCCACGGTGCGAGGCGGGCTTGCCCGGCTGAACGGTGAGCACCCTGTTGAGTAGCATGACGCCCCGCTCCGACCAGGGCGTCAGATCGCCGCTCGACGGCGGCGGGTAGCCGAGGTCGGCCGAGTACTCGGAGAAAATGTTGACCAGGCTGCCTGGTAGCCGCCGCACCTCCGGTGCGACCGAGAAGCTCAGCCCGACCGGGTGACCCGGTGTGGGGTAGGGGTCCTGGCCGACGATGAGCACCCGCACGTCGGCCATCGGCTGGCGGAACGCCCGCAGGATGCTGTCCCCGGCCGGCAAGTAACTTCGGCCCGCGGCGATCTCGGCCCGCAGGAAAGCGCCTGCCTCGGTGATCTTCGGCTCTACCGGCCGCAGCGCCTCGGCCCAGTCCGGAGCGACGAGTTCGGTCAGGGAGCGTGCCGCCATGGTGGTTACTGTAGGACAGCGCGGCAGACCCGTAGGCCGGCTTCGCGCGGCGGGCCGCTAGGAGCCTGCGGCGGGCGCGGGGCGGCCCGGAGCGTCACCGTCGGCGCGCGCCGTCTTCCACGTCTCGCTCCTGGTGGCGATGTAGTTCTCGTAATCGGCCGGAGTCCGCTGGTTGGGCAGCAACGGCGCGCTGGTCAGTCTGCTGAGCGGCACCTGCAGGTCCGAGACCTGCTCTGCGTGCGCGCTGAGCAGCTGGGAGACCTCGCCGGCGGCTGGGTTGGTGCCGCTGGAGGTGGGCGCGGAGAAGCCGGCCAGCGGATCGTCGGTGCGCGGTGCGGTCAGCGTCAGCGCGCCGCCCAGGTCGGGGGCAGCGGCGTCCCGAGCGGTCAGCGCAGGCAGGCCCCAGCGTTGTTCGATCGTCTTGAGCACGGACGTATGGTCGAGCGGCGTGCTGCCGGCGGGCACCCGGTAGATCGTGCCGGCCGCGATCAGCGGGGACACCAGCACGGCGGGCACCCGGACACCGAAACGAGTGAAGTCGAAGCCGAATTCGCCGACCGTGCTGTCCGGCGGCGTCGCGCCCGCCGGCGGCGGAACGTGGTCATAGCAGCCGCCGTGCTCGTCATACGTGATGACGAGCAGCGTGCTGGCCCAGCCCGGCCCGTTGCGGACCGCCTGGTACACCTGCAGAATGAACGCCTCGCCGAGCGCCACGTCGTAGTTGGGGTGCTGGCTGTTGCCGGTCGAGCCCCAGCTGGGCTCGAGGAACGAGTAAGCCGCCAGCTGGCCGGCCGCGGCGTCGGCCTGAAAATCGGCGAACTTGCCGAAGTTGGCGTCAGGGGCGTCCATGACGTCCGGGAAGTTGCCGCGGGTCAGCGGCTCGGCGTCGTAACCGTAGATCTTCCAGCTCACTCCGTGTGTGGTCATCAGGCCGAAGATGCTGGGCACGGTGAACGACGAGGTGGCGTCGTTCATATGGCCCTGGCTCGTGGCGGCACACGCAAATGCGCGGTTGGGGAACGTCTCGGTCGGCACCGAGCTGTACCAGTGGTCGCAGACGGCGAATCCGCGCGCGAGCCCGGACAGCACGGGCAGCGCAGCCGGCGGGAAGACGCCCATGATGCTCGCCGGCGTGGTGCCGGACAGGACGCTTCGGTTCGATCGCTGGTCGAAGGTGATGGCCGACGCGAAGTTGGCAACGAAGCCGGGCATCGTCGCCGTGGGCGGGTCGGGCGGACTGCCGGTCCCGAACAGCTGGACGTTCGTGTTGGCGTAGCCCTCGCCGGGGTCGGCACCCGGCATAAAGTAGGCGCCGGGGCCGGAGGCGTCGATCGGGAAGACCGTGACCGGTTTGCCGGTGCTGTCATTATTTGACTCCGTGCCGAGCAGGCCCTCGAAAGGCTGACCGCCGGGGCCCGACCGGCCCGGATACAGGAGTCCGAGCATGTGGTCGAAGGACCGGTTCTCGAGCATTAACTGCACGATGTGCTGAACGGGGGCGAGCGGCCCGGCTGGCGGCGGAGTCTGAGCAGGCGAACCGGGCTGAGCGGGAGCCGACATGCGCACATGATCGCTGAGAAGCCGCACTCGCTCAAGTCGGACACCGGCCGTGATGCCCAGCGGCGAGGCAGCTAGCTCCTGACTCAATACCCTCTGGGGGTATAAGCTAATGCGCGGTCCGCTGCGAGCGGACCCCCTGGAGCCGACAACGGAGGTGCTGTGCAGCTGATTCACGCGATCGGCCACGCGCTGGCCGTGTCCGGGTCCATGGCGTGGCAGATCACCTGGGCGCTCATTCTCGGCTTCGCGCTGTCCGCCATGGTGCAGGCGCTGGTGTCCAAGTCCTCGATCGTCAGGCTGCTCGGCGACGACCGGCCGCGCACCCTCGCCGTCGCCACTGGCCTCGGCGCCGCTTCATCGTCGTGCTCCTATGCGGCCGTCGCGCTCGCCCGGTCGCTGGTGCGCAAGGGCGCGAGCTTCACAGCCGCGATGGCGTTCGAGATCGCCTCAACCAACCTGGTGGTCGAACTGGGCGTGCTACTGGCGCTGCTATTGGGCTGGCAGTTCACCGCGGCCGAATTCGGCGGCGGCCCGGTCATGATCGTGGTCGTGGCGCTGCTGCTGCGCCGGATGGCCAGCCCTCGGCTGCTCGCCGCGGCGCGAGCGCAGGCCGACCGGGGCATCGCCGGGTCCATGGAAGGCCACGCGGCCATGGACATGTCCGTGGCCGCCGACGGTGCTGCCGCCCCCCGCAGTGCTGCCGCCCCCCGCAGTGCTGCCCGCCGGTCGCTGGCGCGCCGGCTGCTGTCCCCCGACGGCCTGACCTCGGTGTCGCATGTCTTCGTCATGGAATGGGCCGCAATCCTCCGCGATATCGTCATCGGGCTGCTGATCGCCGGGTGCATCGGAGCGTGGGTACCCGACAGCTTCTGGCATGGCTTCTTCCTGTCAGGCCACCCGCTGGCGGCCCAGTTCTGGGGACCACTGATCGGCCCGGTGGTGGCAGTCCTGAGCTTCGTCTGCTCGGTCGGGAACGTGCCGCTGGCGGCCATCTTGTGGAAGTCCGGCATCAGCTTCGGCGGCGCGACCTCGTTCATCTTCGCCGACCTGATCATCGTGCCGATCCTGAATATCTACCGGAAGTACTACGGGCTGCGGATGACTGGCGTCATCCTGGCGACGTTCTACGCCGCGATGGTGGTGGCCGGGTACCTGACAGAGCTGGTGTTCAGCGGCCTCGGGCTGGTCCCCCCGCGCAGCTCCGCCCGGGTCGCGGTCGAGGCGGTGTCGTGGAACTATACGACTTGGCTGAACGTTTGCGGGTTGCTGATCGCGGTCCTGCTGCTGTTCCGCTTTTTCCGGACCGGCGGATGGCCCATGCTGAGAATGATGGGCGGACCCGCGAATGGCGAGCACGACGGTCACTGCCATGTGCCCGGTGGCCACGACACGGGCCGCCACGAGCGTGGCGGGCACCAGACCGACGATCACCCGGGTGGCGGATTTGATGCCGCGGAGCGCCGGGCCGGCTCTCCTGCCAGCGAGGACACCGCCCGTCATCGGTAGGATCGTATCGATTGTCAGGGTACGACCGAGGCGGCCGGCAGGTTGCCTGGTCTGGAGCGTCCCGGTCGGGGAACAGCATTAGTGGTACGGCCGGGGGCGGCCGTGGACGTCGGGCAGGGATGTGGAATGGCACTTCGGGAACACGCGCTGAGCGGTGAGACGGTCGAGCTGCCCGAGCCGTGGCATTCTCGTGCTGTCACGGTCGTGCTGCCCACCTATAACGAGGCGGCCAATCTCCCCGTCATCGTCGCGGAACTCGTGAGCCTGCCGCTGACCGGCCTGCGCATCCTGGTTGCCGACGACAATTCGCCGGACGGCACCGGCGCCGTTGCCGATGAGCTTGCCGAGAAATATGGTGCCGAACGGATTACGGTCGTGCACCGGCCGGGCAAGCACGGCCTCGGCCGGGCGTATGTCGACGGCATGACGCGGGCCATCGCGGCCGGCGCAGAGTTCGTGGTGCAGATGGACAGCGACCTGTCCCACTCACCGCACTACCTCCCGCAGATGCTCGGCACGCTGCTGTCGACGCAGGCCGATGTCGTCATCGGTTCGCGGTACGTGTGCGGCGCGAGCCTGGCCAGCGAGTGGTCCTGGCATCGCAAGGCGCTGTCGGGGTTCGCGAACATGTACGTGCGCGCCCTGTTGCGGCTCGGCGTCCGCGATGTCACGGCGGGCTTCAAGATGTGGCGCGCTTCCGCGCTGACCGCGATCGACGTGGCGAACGTCCGCAGCAACGGCTATAGCTTCCAGGTCGAGATGAACTACCGCAGCGTGCAGCACGGCCTGAAGATCGTCGAGCTGCCGATCCACTTCACGGACCGGCGCGAGGGCGAGAGCAAGATGAGCCTGAGCGTTCAGCTCGAGTCCGCCGTGCTGCCGTTCTCGCTGCGCCGCCGGGCGCGCTAGCGCTGATCCGCGGTGCGGGCTGCGCGCGGCACACGGCCGCACGCAGCCCGTTCCCGCCATTGATCCTGAACCTACGCGGCGACCACCGAACGCGTGCTGGCCGGCTCCAGCGCGAGGTCGAGCACTTCGCGCACGTCGCTCACCGGATGGATCTCCAGGGCGCCGCGAACGTTGTCCGGCACGTCCTCCAGGTCCGGCTCGTTCCGCTTCGGGATCAGCACGGTGCTGATCCCGGCCCGGTGCGCGGCCAGCAGCTTCTGCTTGACCCCGCCGATCGGCAGCACGCGGCCGGTCAGCGAGACCTCGCCGGTCATGGCCACGTCGGAGCGGACCAGCCGGCCCGATAGCAGCGACGCCAGCGCGGTGGTCATCGTGACGCCCGCGCTCGGGCCGTCCTTGGGCACCGCGCCGGCCGGGACGTGCACGTGCACGCCACGGTCCTTGAGGTCGCCGACCGGCAGCTCGAGCTCGGCGCCGTGGGACCGCAGGTACGACAGGGCGATCTGGGCCGACTCCTTCATGACGTCACCGAGCTGACCGGTGAGGGTAACGCCGGTCGCCCCTGTCTCCGGGTCGGCCAGCGATGCCTCGATGAACAGCACGTCGCCGCCGGTGCCGGTGACCGCGAGGCCGGTCGCCACGCCAGGAACGGCGGTGCGTTCCGCCGACTCCGGCGTGTGCCGCGGGTGGCCCAGATAGCCGTGCAGGTCAGCCTCGTCAACGGTGACCGGCAGCGTCGTACCGCCGAACTCCACCTGAGCCGCGAGCTTGCGCAGCACCCTGGCGATGACGCGCTCTAGGTTCCGGACGCCTGCCTCCCGGGTGTAGTCACTAGCGAGCTTGTGCAGCGCCGCGTCGGTCAGTGTGACGTCCGCGGCCGCCAGCCCGGCTCGGTCAAGCTGCCTCGGCAGCAGGTGACCGCGCGCGATCGTGACCTTCTCGTCCTCGGTATAGCCGTCGAGCGAGATCAGCTCCATCCGGTCAAGTAGCGGCCCGGGGATGGCGTCTGCCACGTTCCCGGTGGCGATGAACAGCACGTCGGACAAGTCGAGCTCGACCTCGAGGTAGTGGTCGCGGAACGTGTGGTTCTGCGCCGGGTCGAGCACCTCGAGCAGCGCGGCCGTAGGGTCGCCGCGGTAGTCCGCGCCGAGCTTGTCGACCTCGTCGAGCAGGATCACCGGGTTCATGGAGCCTGCCTCGGTAATCGCCCGGACGATGCGGCCGGGCAGGGCGCCGACGTAGGTGCGCCGGTGACCACGAATCTCGGCCTCATCCCGCACGCCGCCGAGGGCCACCCTGGCGAACTTGCGGCCCATGGCCCGCGCCACCGACTCGCCCAGGCTGGTCTTACCGACGCCAGGCGGTCCGGCAAGCGCGAGCACGGCGCCGCTGCGACGCCCGCCGACGAGCTGCAGGCCGCGGTCGGAGCGCCGCTTGCGGACGGCGAGGTACTCGATGATGCGATCCTTTACGTCATCCAGGCCCGCGTGGTCGGCATCCAGGACTGCCCGGGCGCCGATGATGTCATATGCGTCCTCGGTGCGCTCGTTCCACGGCACGTCGAGCAGCGTGTCCAGCCAGGTCCTGATCCAGCCCGCCTCCGGCGACTGGTCCGAGCCGCGCTCGAGCTTGGCCGCCTCCTTGAGGGCCGCCTCGCGGACCTTTTCCGGCAGGTCAGCAGCCTCGATCCTGGCCTGGTAGTCCTCCTCCTCCGAGGCGGGCTTGCCATCCAGCTCGGCCAGTTCCTTGCGGATGGCGGCGAGCTGCTGGCGCAGCAGGAACTCACGCTGCTGGCGCTCCATGCCTTCCTTGACGTCGTTGCTGATCGTCTCGGCGACGTCCAGCTCGGCCAGATGGTCCCTGGCCCAGCCGACGAGCGCCGTCAGGCGGTCCGCAGGGTCGGGCGTCTCCAGGAGCTGCTGCTTCTGGGCGGTGCTGAGATAGCCGGCGTAACCGGCGCTGTCGGCCAGGCCCGACGGGTCGGTCAGCCGCTGCAGCGCGTCGACGAACTGCCACGCGCCGCGCTTCTGCAGGATGGCAACGGCCAGGCCGCGGTACTCGCGGGCCAGCTCCGCGGTCTGCGAAGTCGGTTCCGGCTCGTCGATGAGCGTGCCCTGCACCCACAGTGCCTGGCCGGGGCCGACGGTGCCGGTCCCGATCCGGACCCTGGCGGTGCCACGCACGACGGCGGCACGCTCGCCGCTCGGCAGCCGGCCGACCTGGTCGATTGTGGCCAGGGTGCCGACGGGGGAGTAATTGCCGTCCGGGCGCGGCACAAGCAGCACCCGGGCTTCGGCATCGCCGGCCGCGGCCGCCGCGGCGATCTGGGCCGCCTCGATCGCTGCCCTTGGCTCGGCGTCGGACAGGTCGAGCGGCACGACCATGGTCGGCAGGACGACGGCGTCGTCGAGGGGCAGGACCGGCAGGGAGAGGGTCTCTGACATAACAGAGGTCACTTCCTCGGAGAGCTTCAGCCGTTGAGGCTTACGTCATTACGACGCTACAAGCCGCGTTGGAAGTTGTTTGTTCCGCGCGTCGGAGAGTGTTCGCAGTGAGCGGACGCAACCGCGCACTCGGGGGGGTGCCGCCTTACCAGATTGCTAGCCCATCGGGTAGTGCTGGAGCCCCACCGCGTACTCACACCCGGCACCCATCCCGACATATCCGGCCATGTTCCGGAGGAACTCGTCCGGATCGAAGTCGCCACCTAGCCCGTCGAGGTAGGCGCGGTGCTCGCGCAGCGACGCGATCCCGGCGTCGATGGAATCCGTAACATCGACGAAATGACTAGGATTGCCAGCAGTGGCGACATACGCGTCCTTAATAGTGGAACGTGGTAGCTCCAGGTCGCGGAACACCCACTCGTTGGCCGCGTCACGGCAGGCATCCAGGACCGCGAGGCCAACCGCGCGGTGGTCCGCGTGATTGACCGGACCGCCCTCGCCCCACGTTAGGTCGAAGCTCATGGTGATCACGACCTCGGGCTGCAGCTGGCGGAAGGCTCTGGCCAGGTCGCGGCGCAGTGGCAGGCCGTACTCGATCATGCCGTCCGGATGGCCGAGGAACAGGACGTCGGAGACTCCCACGAGCGCGGCGCTGCGCCGTTCCTCGTCTTCGCGCAGCGGACCGACCTCGGCCGGATCCCGGCCGGCGATCCCCGCCTCGCCGCCGCTGACCAGGACGTAGGAGACGTGCTTGCCCTGCCGGGTCCACCGCGCCACCGCGGCTGCGGCTCCGTACTCGAGGTCGTCAGGATGCGCGACGACCGCTACGGCGCGGGTCCAGTCCTCAGACATCGGTTTCATGCGATCCGCCTCTCGACGCTTGCCTCCATTCAATCCTGTCCGCGGGCCAGGCGTGCTCACCGCGACGCTGCGTCCGGGTGACCGGCCCAGCCCCGAGTCCGCAGTGACGGTGCGCCACTGGGGGACGGCCGGCCAGCCAGGGTCGCATCTCGATAGGCTTGGACCACGCGGAGCCCCGGCAGTCAGCGAGGTCAGCTCACTGCTGACGGCTTTCCCCCGCCGGGGCTTGGTGAGGGGAGCTGGCCTGTCGTGCGGAGCGCAGTGACGAAGGAATCCGGTGCGCGCGAAACCGGTGACCGAGATACAGCAGGGCGGGATTCAGCCCCGCGGGTCGCCGGGGAACGCGCGCCGCTCAAGGTGGCCCTGCTCGGCTGCGGCAACGTTGGGTCGCAGGTCTACCGGCTGCTTACCGAGCAGTCGGCGGACCTGAAGGCCCGAGCGGGCGCCCCGCTAGAGATCGTCGGCGTCGCTGTGCGCGACCCGGCCCTGCCGCGGGCCGTGCCGGTCCGCGCCGAGCTGCTGACGACGGACGGACTGGGGCTGGTCACCCGCCCCGACGTGGACATCGTCATCGAGCTCATCGGGGGCATCGAGCCGGCCAGGACGCTGGTGCTTGCGGCGCTGGGCGCCGGCAAGTCGGTGGTGACCGCGAACAAGGCGCTCGTGGCGGTCGACCGGGCCATGCTGCACAAGACCGCCAGCCAGGCTGGCGCGGACTTGTACTACGAGGCGGCGGTCGCGGGCGCGATTCCGCTGCTCCGGCCGCTGCGCGAGTCGCTGGCCGGGGACGAGGTCAAGCGGGTGCTCGGGATAGTGAACGGCACCACGAACTTCATCCTCGACCGCATGGACACCTCAGGCGACGACTTCAGCACGGCGCTCGCAGAGGCACAGGCCCTCGGCTACGCGGAGGCCGACCCCACCGCGGACGTGGCTGGCTTCGATGCCGCCGCCAAGGCGGCCATCCTCGCCAGCATCGCCTTCCACACCGAGGTAACCGCCGACGACGTATACCGCGAGGGCATCCTGTCGGTGACGAGCGCCGACATCGCTAGTGCTCGATCGCTGGGCTGCGTCGTCAAGCTGCTGGCGATCTGCGAGCGCGCCAGCGGCGGAATCTCAGCCAGGGTGCACCCGGCGATGATTCCGCGCACCCACCCGCTCGCGGCGGTGCACGAGGCCTACAACGCGGTGTTCGTGGAGGCGGAGTCGGCGGGCCGGCTGATGTTTTACGGGGCCGGGGCCGGCGGGCAGCCGACGGCGAGCGCGGTGCTCGGCGATACCGTCGCCGTCGCGAGGAACCTGCTCGCCGGGCTGCGTGGACCCGACTCCTCCAGTTACGCGCAGCTGCCGCTGATTCCGATCGGCGACGCCCGCACCAGCTACTACCTGCAGCTCGACGTCCTCGACCGGCCCGGCGTGCTCGCGCCGGTGGCGGACGCGTTCGCTCAGCAGGGGGTGTCCATCAAGGCGCTCCGGCAGGACGGCCGCGGCGAGGACGCCAACCTCATCATCATGACGCACGCCGCCAGGGAAGCGGCGCTGGCAAAAACAGTCGCCGCCCTCGGCGCCATGGAGGCGGTGCGGAACGTCGACAGCGTGATGCGGGTCGAGGGCCTGGAGGGCGAGTGACGACCAGGCCAGCCGCCCTCCTTATGTCGCTCAGCCAGGCCCCAGCGAGCCGGTGAGCACGGCGATGAGCGGACGGCCGCCGTGGCGCGGTGTCATCGGTGAGTTCCGCGCCCGGCTGCCGGTGCCGGCTGGCGTCCCGGTGGTGTCGCTCGGTGAGGGGGGAACGCCGCTGCTTCCGGCCCCGGCGCTGTCGGAGCTGACCGGCTGCTCGGTGCATCTCAAGGTAGAGGGCGGCAATCCAACCGGGTCGTTCAAGGACCGGGGCATGACGGTGGCGGTCACGCTCGCCGCTGCCCATGGCGCGCAGACGGTGATCTGTGCGTCTACCGGCAATACGTCCGCGAGTGCCGCCGCGTACGCGGCCAGGGCCGGGCTCGGCTGCGCGGTACTGGTGCCGAGGGGCAGTATCGCGCTCGGCAAGCTCGCGCAAGCGCTGGCGCACGGCGCGCAGCTGCTGCAGGTCGACGGCAACTTCGACGACTGCCTGGAGATAGTCCGCAAGCTCGCCGCCGACTACCCGGTGGCGCTGGTCAACTCGATCAACCCGGAACGACTGCAGGGGCAGAAGACTGCCTCGTTCGAGATCGTCGACGCTCTCGGTGACGCACCGGACGTGCACTGCCTGCCGGTCGGCAACGCGGGCAATATCGCTGCCTACTGGCTCGGGTACACCGAGTACCAGGCCGACGGCCACGCTACGAAGGCGCCGCGGCTGCTGGGGTACCAGGCAGCAGGCGCCGCGCCCCTTGTCATCGGCCGGCCCGTGCTCAATCCGGCCACCGTGGCCACCGCCATCAGGATCGGTAACCCGGCGTCCTGGCACCTGGCCGAGGAGGCCAGGGACGCCTCATGCGGCCTCATCGACTCGGTGACCGACGAGCAGATCCTCGCCGCGTACCATCTGCTCGCCCAGCGGGAGGGCGTGTTCGGCGAGCCGGCGTCTGCCGCTGGCGTGGCCGGCCTGCTGCAGGCGTGCGCGAACCGGCAAGTCGCGCCCGGCTCGGTCGTGGTGTGCACGATCACCGGTCACGGCCTGAAGGACCCCGACACTGCGGTGGCGGGCGCGCGGCCGCCGGCGACGATCGGCGTCGACGTCGGGGCCGCGGCGAAAGCACTGAACCTGCGATGACGAGCTGGCCCAGTCAGCCTGTCACGGTCGTTGCCCCCGCGACCAGCGCCAACCTCGGGCCTGGCTTCGACTCACTCGGCCTGGCGCTCAGCCTGCACGACGTCGTCCGTGCGGAGGTGGCCGAGTCGGGGCTCGACGTACAGGTGACCGGCACCGGCGCCGGCCAGCGCTGGAGCCCGGAGCGGCACCTGGTCATCCGGGCGATGCGGGTCGGGTTCGCGGCGACCGGCGGGCAGCCGTCTGGCATCGCGATCAGTTGCCGGAACAAGGTGCCGCAGGGCTTCGGTCTCGGCTCCTCGGCTGCGGCCATCGTGGCCGGTCTGCTGGCGGCCAGGGCTCTGGCGGCCGCCCGCGAGGCGGCGGCTGATCCCGCGGACGTGCTGCCCGACGCCGAGGTACTGCGACTGGCATGCGAGATCGAGGGCCATCCCGACAACGTTGCGGCTTGCCTGGCAGGCGGGCTGACCATCGTTTTCGCCGCCGCGGCCGGGCTCGGCGTCGTTCGGCTGACGCCGCTTTCCGCGCTCGCCCCGGTGCTATGCGTGCCGGCGGTGCCGGTCGCGACGAAGACGGCCCGCGAGGCGCTGTCGGATCAGGTGCCGCACGCCGACGCCGCGGCCAACTC
>JBAUAR010000358.1:0-6392 GCA_049675875.1 Streptosporangiaceae bacterium | reverse complement strand
GCCGGGTCCGGAGCGGCGCCGACGCTGGACCGCAGCCTGCGCTTTCTGGCCGACAGCATTGAGACCGAGCTGCTGCTGACGGAGATCACCGACTCGATTGCGCGGATATCTGCGCTGGTCACCGCCGCAAAGCAGTACTCGCAGCTGGATCGCGCGCCCTACCAGGTGGTCGACGTCCATGACCTGCTGGACAGCACGCTGGCGATGCTGAGTGGCGCCATCGGCGAGGGCATCACCGTGGTTCGCGACTACGGCCGCGACCTGCCAAGGATCCCCTGTTTCCCGGGCGAGCTCAACCAGGTCTGGACGAACCTGATCGACAACGCCGTGTCCGCCATGAACGGGTCCGGGACGCTGTCGATCCGCACGGCCGTCGACCGCGAGCAATTGCTCGTCGACGTCGGTGACACCGGTCCCGGCGTGCCGCCTGACCTGCAGCAGCGGATCTTCGAGCCGTTCTTCACAACCAAGCCGGTGGGCCAGGGTACGGGTCTCGGGCTCGACATCTGCTGGCGCATCGTCGTCACTCGTCATCACGGCGACCTGCAGGTGCAGTCCGTTCCCGGCGACACGCACTTCCTGGTGCGGCTCCCGCTCAACGGCCCCGGCTGACCCGCGGCCGACGCCGACTCGCGCCAGCCCACCGGCCCCGGTGACGCAAGGGCGCAATTGTCACAGCCACTCCCTTAGTTGGAGATGGGTGTGACAATTGCGCCCTTGCGGTTGAGGCGCGGCCTCGCTGCGCTCGCCTGCTGCCCTAGCTGACGCTCTCGGCGGACTCCCGGCGGCCGACGAACAGCACCCGCGGTACCCGGCCAGGGCCGTGCAGCGGCCGGGCCTCGGCGCTGAACCCGGCCGCGGCCAGCAGCCGGAGCCACGTTGTCCGGCGGAACGAGCCCAGTCGGTGCGCCTCCGGCACGACCGTTACCGTGCCGTCCGCGTCGCGCAGCGTGAACTCGTACTCGGCGAGGATCCAGTCGTCGGCCGGGTCGGGATCGGTCGTGCGCTCGGTGAAGCTGGCCTGCCTGCCGGTGCCGTCGTGGCCGCCGCCCGCGCCGCTGCCCGGCCGGAATGTCTCGGCGGTGTGATCGGGGGCGAAGACCGCGATCCCGCCAGGCCGGCAGTGCGCAGCCGCAGTGCCGATCACCAGCGCGAGGTCGTCCCGGTTCGTCACGTAGTCCACCGCGTCGTGTACGAGCACCGCGTCGAACTCTCGGTCGAGCCGGACCGTGCGCATGTCCCCGAGCACGTGCCGGCAGCCGGGGTTGAGCTGCCGGGACACCGCCAGCATGTCGGCCGAGATGTCGACAAGCGTGACCGACCGGTCGCGGTGGAGGTGCCGCGCGACGTGACCGCCGCCACTGCCGAGGTCCAGCAGCGTGCGCACCGGCGGCGCCGCCTCGGCGAACTCCCGGTCGATGACGGCCGCGTCGGCGGCGTACTCGCTCGGCGGCGAGATCAGCGGCCACCAGCCGGCCAGTTCCCGGTACAGCCGGTACCCATGCCCCGGCTCGGCCATGCCCGGCTCTGGCCACGTCGACATGGCGGAATGCTACTCAGGCCGCCGACAGCGCCGGCCGCCGCGGCATTACGCTGGCGGCGTGGCAAAGACACCCGAGATCGGCCAGGTTCCACCCGACTTCACGCTGCCCGGCGTCGAGCTGACGGATGGCGAAGTCAGCCATTCCGAGTACACGCTGTCGCACCAGCACGGCCAGCCGCTCGTGCTCGCGTTCTACCCCGGTGACAACACCGCGGTGTGCACCAGGCAGTTGTGCTCCTACACCTCTGGCCTGGAGAGCTTCACCGGGTTCGGCGCGCAGGTGTGGGCGATCAGCCCGCAGAGCCTCGCGAGCCACGAGCAGTTCGCGCGCAAGCACGGGCTCGCTTTCCCGCTGCTGGTCGATGAGGGACTGGCCGTGAGCAGGCGCTACGGCATCGCGCTCGCCGGCCTGGGTCTGCGCAGATCGGTGTTCGTGGTCGACGCCGACGGGGTGCTGCGCTGGAAGCACGTCACCCTGGTCGGTGTGACTTTCCCGTCGGCCAGCACGATCTCCGCGCAACTCGGCGCGCTGGCCGGAACCGGCTGATGCGCATCCTCATCGTCGGCGGCACCGCGTTCGTGGGCCGCCACATCGCGCAGGCGGCGCTGGACGGCGGTCACGACCTGACGCTGTTTCACCGGGGTAAGACCGGCGCCGAGCTGTTCCCGGCGGCCACCCACCTGACCGGCGACCGCGACGAGGACCTGTCTGCGCTCGCCGGGCGCACTTTCGACGCAACGATCGATACCTGCGGGTTCTTCCCGAGACAGGTGCGCTCGCTAGCGGCCGCCCTCGACGGCCGGGGCGGCCGGTACGTCTTCATCTCCAGCGTGTCCGCTTACAGCCCGGCAGCGCCCTGGAACTACTCAGAGAACGGTCCGCTCGCGGAGGTCAGCGACGAGGACGCGACGACGATCACGTACGAGAACTACGGCGGCCTGAAGGTCGCCTGCGAGCGAGCCGCGACGCAGCTGTTCGGGCCGGGTACCACCATCGTCCGGCCGACGTACGTCATCGGTCCGTATGACCGTAGCTACCGGTTCACCTGGTGGGTGGACCGGCTTGCGAAAGGCGGCCGGGTGCTGGCGCCCGGCAGTCCGGACGACCCGATCCAGCTCATCGACGCCAGGGACCAAGGCACCTGGATAGTGTCGCTGCTGGAGCGATCCATCACCGGCACCTTCCACACCGTCAACCCAGCGCCACGCTTCGGTTTCGGCGAGATGCTGGCCGAGATCGCGGCCGAGGTGGCTCCCCCGGGCACCGAGCTGATCTGGGTAGACAGCGAGTTCCTGGTGGCCGAGGGGGTTGACGGCAACGCCCTGCCGCTGTGGGCCGAAGGCGACAGTGACGGCCTGAACCTGAGCGCCGCGAGCTCCGCGGCCGCCTTCGCCGCCGGGCTCAGCCCGCGACCGCTGCGCCAGACCGTAGCGGACATCCGTGCGGCGGGCCCGGTGCCCGCTGGCTCCGAAGTTGGCTTGGCACCGGACCGGGAGGCCGGGATCCTCGCCCGGTGGGCGGCCGCCCGGCCAGCCGGCTAGCCCCTCGCCACAGGGCCAACTGCGACGACAGTGCAAAGGCCGGTGGCGGGCTGCCGGTCGGGCAGACCGCCACCGGCCCGAAGCGCGCAGTCCGCGCGCCGGCCAGCCACTCCGGGATCAGGCGCGGATCGCCTCGATCTCGAGCTGCAGCTGGATCTTGTCCGCCACCACGACCCCGCCGTTGGCCATCGGGGCGTTGAAGCTGATGTTGAACTCGCTCCGGTTGATCTCGCCAGTGGCGGTGAAGCCAGCCCGGTAGCCGCCGTACGGGTCCGCACCGAAGCCGTTGAGCTCTAGTCGTAGCGGCACGTTCCTGGTGACGCCCTTGAGCGTCAGCTCGCCGTCCAGAACGTAGTCGCCGTCCTCGACCCGAACGCCGCGCGACGTGTAGGACATCGTCGGGTACGTCTCGACCTCGAAGAAGTCAGCCGACCTGATGTGGTTGTCGCGCTGCTCCTGCCCGGTGTCGATCGAGCCGAGGTCGATCTCCGCCGTGACCGTGGACTGCAGTGGGTCGGCCGCCGTGACGATCTGGCCGCTGAACTTCGTGAACCGGCCGCGGACCTTGCTGACCATCATGTGCCGGACCGAGAAGCCGACCTCGGAGTGGACCGGGTCGATCGTCCAGGTTGCTGCCTCGTAGCCGGGAATACCCGTCTCCGTGGTCTCTGCCGTCAATGTCATCACTCCCGATGCGTGAACTGCGTGTCTGCCAGCGGGCAGCAGGTTTGTTGAACACTCAAGTGTCTACCATAGGGCATCGGGTGTTGTCAAACGCTCAACTACCTGCGCTATGCTCGAGCTCGTGGAGGTAAATTCCGAGGTCCGGTGGCTGACGGCCGACGAGCAGCGCACGTGGCGGGCGGTCCTGGCCGGCGTGCACACGCTGCTGTCGACGGTGGAGGGTGAGCTACAGCGGGACTCGGGGATAGCGCACGGATACTACGAGATCCTCGTGCGGCTGTCCGAGGCGCCGGACCGCGTGATGCGGATGAGCCAGCTGGCCGAGGCGTCGACGTCCAGCAAGAGCCGGCTGTCACACGCCGTGGCGCGGCTGGAGGAGCGCGGCTGGGTGGAGCGGCAGGACTGTGAAACCGACCGCCGCGGCCAGTTCGCCCGGCTTACCGACGCCGGGTTCGCGGCGCTCGCAGCGGCGGCACCGTCACACGTCGAGCAGGTCCGGCGGTCGCTGTTCGACTGCCTCAGCCCGGAGCAAGCCGGGCAGCTGCACGCGATCATGACGGCCATCGCTGCCGCCGGCGTACTCGACCCCGAGACCTCCGGCTGTCCCCTGGAGTGCGACGCCGAGGCCGACGAGATCTGCTGACGGCGGCGCCGCGATAGCGCCGGTCCGCCCGTCACCGGTCCGCCCGTCGCTGGCTCGCACCGCAGCCATCGCGTGCTCAGCGTGAGCCGGCGGCGCTGGCAGCGTGAGCCGGCGGCGCTGGCAGCGTGAGGGTGAGCCGGTCCAGCATCGCCTGCAACTCGGCGCCGACACCCCGAACCCAGCCGGCCACGCCATGTGCGGCCAGGCACCGGAAAGCCGCCGCGAGCGTCCGGGCTCCGGCCTCGTCGATGGCGGTCAGGCCAGCCACGTCGAAGACGACCGTGTCCACGGCGCTGCGGCAGATCTGGTCCGCGCACGCGGCGAGGTCTTCCACGCCGTCCAGATCAAGGGGGCCGGACAGCGCCACGGCGAGCCTCCTCCCGGTGCGCTGTCTGGCAAGGACTAACTGGCCGTCCTGGCACCGGGCAGGCTCATGACCCATAACTGGCCCCGCAATCGGCACACACCAGTCCGCGCAGCCTTAAGTCGGGGACGGGGTGCCGACAAACACTGTTCCCCGCCAGGAGCCTCGTCACACCTGTCCGGCGCTCGCAGTTAGGCAATTTCCGGCTCGGTCAGCTGGGCGGCCATCAGATCGGCGATCGCGGCGGGACCGGGATGGTGGCCGTCCTCAGCGCGCAGCCCGGCGACTACCCCGGCCCGGTCCTGTTCGCTGCGGTTCTGGCTGAGCTTCTGCTTGGCCTCGACCGAGCAGATCGTGAGCTCGACTCCGACGATCGCTCGCAGCTGGCCGTCGACATACTCCGGCGGGGCATCCGACACCGCCCACGGCCGCGCCCTGCCCGACTCGTGCCGGCGAGTCAGCCGGGTCACCACGTCGCGCAGCCATTCGGTGTCCCGGTGGAATGTCACCACTCCCGTCAGGTGCACGACCTCGTAATTCCAGGTTGGCACGACCCGGCCGTGCCTGGCCTTGCTCTCATACCACGACGGCGAGATGTAAGCCTGCGGTCCGGTCACGATCACCAGCGCCTCGGCGCCGGGCGCTGCGGTCTGCCATTGGTCGTTCGCGACCGCGATGTGACCGAGCAGCCGTCCCCAGGTTCCGTCAGCCAGCTCGGCTGGCCGCTCCCAGATCACCGGCAGCAGCGTCGCGATCGGCCTGGTGCCGTCGAAAGTGACGAGCGTCGCCGACTGGGCCGCGTCAACGAATTCCGCGATCCGGGCGAGGTCGGTAACGGCGAAATGGCGCGGCATGTACACGGCTACGAGCGTAGCCGCCGCGCAAACCCGGTGGACCCAGCCGCCGGGGGGTGCCCTATGCTGTGGCCAACGCGCTGACGGAGACGAGTAGCGCCGGTTCCCGCGAGCGGCCGTTCCAGGTGAATGGCAGAGAGTCGCTGGCAGCTGAGAAGGCGGCCTCGCACCCGGCAGCGAAGACCCTCCCGAGCGCGGGGAGGAACGGCGGTCGCGGCCAGCGGCTCGCCTCATGCCCCGCCGGCCAGCCCCCGTCACCGGGCCCGAGGAGGCCGCCCGCAGCGCGCGGAGCGGCGAAAGTGCGGTGGCACCGCGAGTTCCCCTTATCGCCCGCACTCCCAAGGGATCGTTCGCCCGCAGGGAGGCCCGAGATGGTGCCCCGAGTCCTGTCCGCCGACGTGCCCGCCCACGTCGGCGAGCGGATCACGATCGCTGGCTGGCTGCACCGCCGCCGCGAGCTGAAGTCGGTGACCTTTCTCGTCGTCCGGGACCGGGCCGGGCTGGCGCAGGTCGTGCTGCCGGCCGGAACCGCCGCCCCGGCCGAGGAAACCGTCGTGCAGGTCGAGGGCCTGGTCGTGGCGAGCGACCAGGCGCCGGGCGGGGCCGAGCTCACCGAGCCGGAGCTGACGCAGCTGTCCGGACCGGCCTGCCCGCCTCCGTTCGACCTGTACCGGCCCGCGGTCACCGCGACGCTGCCGACGATCCTCGATCACGCGCCGACGACGCTGCGCCACCCGCTGCTGCGAGCCGGCTTCGTGGTGG
>JBAUAR010000357.1:0-15599 GCA_049675875.1 Streptosporangiaceae bacterium | reverse complement strand
ACCGCTTGAAGATGTGCATGGACTGACCGAGCGACTGGGCCGCCCCGGGCAGCCGCCTGGCTCCAAAGAGCAACACCAGCACGACCACCAGGATGATGATGTGCCAGGGAGCAAGTGCATCGCCCATCTCAGCGTCCCCATTCAGCAAAGCGTCCCCGCCAGCGGAGCCCGCGGGTCTCGGTCCAGAGTTTACACATCGGGCCTATTGAAGCCAGTGCACGCGTCGCCCTGGCGGCCGGCTGGTGACCGGCACGTTACCAGCCCGGAATAAGTGCGGTTAGCCGTGGCGATCAGCGCGGTCGGCGCATTCGGGCTATTAGCACAATTTATCGTAGTTGTCCAGTGCGGCTGCCGCGTCGGCGAGCACCTGCTCGGCAAGCTCCGGCGGCGACACCAGCCGGCCGTCCTCGCCTAGCCGCAGTGCCAGCCTGCGCACCCACCGCGTGTCGGGCGTCGGCAGCTGGACCCGGAGCCAGCCGCCAGTCAGCTCGGTGACCTGCTCGCGGGGAAAGTCATCGGCGACCCACCGTGCGGCCGGGCCCAGCTCGAGCACGACCGGCACGTCCTGCGGAGACGGCCGGAACAGTCCGCTGTCCACGTCCCGTTCCACCGCGCTCGCCGGTACATCCTTCGGCACGTCCAGCACCTCGATGGCCAGGATCCGGTCCAGCCGGAACAGCCGGACTGCGTCCGCCCGCCGACACCAGCCTTCCAGGTAACTGCGGCCCTCCACCAGCAGCAGCCGCATCGGGTCGACATCCCGCTCAGTCGCCTCGTCCCGGCCAGGCACGTAGTAGGAGATGTGCAGTCGTCTGCCGCGCTCCAGGGCCTCCGCGACGGCGGTCGCGGCCGACTGCGCGACGAGGTCGTCCACCTGGACGGCCACCTGGGCGCTCGGTCCGGCCGCAGCCCCGGCCGCTGCCTCAAGCTTGGCGATCGTCCGCCGCAGCGCGGGGCCGTTGCCAACGTCGGGCAGCTCGGTGAGCATGCGCAACGCGATCAGCAGCGCACACGCCTCGTCGACGCCAAGCCGGAGCGGCCGGTCGATGGCCTCGGCCTCGGCGACCACGATCTCGCCGCCCTCGTAGGACAGGTCGATCGGGCAGTACGGGTCGGGCGAGCGTAGCTCGACACACCACAGCAGGTTGAGATCGTCGACTAGCTCGCGCTCGGTGATGCCGAAGGCTGCCGCCGTCTCCGCCATCCCGGCCACGTTTCTGCTCAGCACGTACGGCACTAGCGCGAGCAGCCGCTGCAGCCGCTCGGTCGCGGTCTCGCCCGCCGCCCGGCCGGGCGCGGTCGCCGGGCCCGCGGCCCTCATCGCGCCGGAATCCGCCCGCGATGTCACGCCAGCACCCCCTTGAGCCGTCCGATCACGGCGTCCCGCAGGTCGCTCGGTTCTAGCACCACCACGTCGGCGCCGAACGACGCGAAGTGCTCGCTCGACCAAGCCGTGTCGGAGTAGCTGAGCTCGACCAGATCCCAGCCCGGATGGTGACCCGCCGTAATCCGGTCTGCGTACCGGCGCAGGCCGTGGCCTGCGCCGACCCGCACCAGCAGCAGGCAGGTGCGCGGGGACGTGGCCTCGTGGTCCCAGTCCTTGATCGCAGCCCGCACGTCGGTGCCCGGCGGCACGGTGACCGATCCGACGGGCCCGGTAAAGGTGACCGTTCCCTCGATCCGGCTGAGCCGGAACACGCGCTCTGCCTCGCGGTCGGTGTCGAAGCCGACCACGTACCAGTGGCCGCGACGGTAGGTCACCCCCCACGGCTCCAGGTTGCGGCGCAGCGCGGTATCCCGGCCGGGCACCCGGTGGGCGAACGCCACCGGGCGGCGGTCCCTGACTGCCTGCCACAGCGGCCCGAAGGAGGGCTCCGCGGTCTGCACTCGCGGCTCGATCCTGGGCTGGGTCAGATCGTCTGCCGCGTCGACACCCGCCGCGCGAAGCTTGAGCAGCGCACCGTCGGCGGCGCCCGCCAGCTCGGCCCGCCGCCAGACCCTGGCCGCCAGCCCGAGCATCGCCACCTCGTCCGGCTCCAGCCTGATGTCAGGCAGCTCGTAGGCCTGCCGCGAGATCCGGTAGCCGAGCTCCTCATCACCGATCGCGTTCGTGCCCGTCTCCAGCGGGATTCCCAGCTCGCGCAGCTCCTCCTTGTCCCGCTCGAACATGCGCTTGAAGGCGTCGAACGACTCCGGGTAACCCGGCACCGCGGCCCTGATCTGGGTGGCCGTCAGGTACCGCCGCGCCGACAGCAGGCAGACAACGAGGCTGAGCAGCCGCTCCGTCTTGCGCCTGGACATCCCCATCCTTCCCGGGACCAGGTTATTCGGGGGGAGCACGGGAGGCTTGTCCCCGTTGGTGACGCTACCCTGCCGGAGTGATCAGGTGGCGAAGTGGCGAAGTTTCCGCGCTCGGCCGGGCGTGGCGCGGTGCGCTCGAAATCCAGGTAGCGGTGGGCGGCACCACCGTGCCCGCGATCGCCTACCCCGGGCTCACCGGGACACCGCGGCTGGGCGACCGGGTGCTCCTGAATACCGCTGCGCTGGACCTCGGACTCGGTACCGGCGGATACGCGCTCGTCATTGCTATCCCGGATCGGCTGCCGCCAGATCCCGAGGTAATCGGCCATCTGGTCAAGGCCAGGTACACCCCGCTGCAGGCGTGCGTCACTGGCGCCGACGAGCCGGGCTCGCCATTCCATGACGTGCTGCGCGACGCCGACGACCTGGCAGGCATGCCGGTGGTGGTCGCCGACCTGCATTCGGCGGTGCCAGCCATCGTGGCCGGCTACCTCGCGAGCAGACCAGGGGCCCGCATCTGCTACGTCATGCAGGATGGCGGAGCGCTACCCGCCTGGTTTTCCCGGTCGACGGCAGGCCTCACCGAAGCCGGCTGGCTGGCCGGCACGGTGACCGTCGGGCAGGCGTTCGGCGGCGACCTCGAGGCGGTCACGGTGCACAGCGGGCTGCTGGCGGCGCGCCATGCGCTGGGCGCCGAGCTGGCGATCGTGGCCCAGGGGCCGGGCAACCTGGGCACCGGCACCCGGTGGGGGTTTTCCGGCGTCGCCGCAGGCGAGGCGGTCAATGCCGCGGCCGCGCTGCACGGTAGCCCGGTCGGCTCGCTTCGGATTAGCGAGGCTGACGGGCGCGAGCGGCACCGGGGCATCTCGCACCACAGCCTGACCGCCTACGGCCGGGTGGCGCT
The DNA here is from genome assembly GCA_049675875.1 of Streptosporangiaceae bacterium. Taxonomy (GTDB): domain Bacteria; phylum Actinomycetota; class Actinomycetes; order Streptosporangiales; family Streptosporangiaceae; genus JAJYUU01. The sequence goes on along the minus strand of JBAUAR010000357.1, from coordinate 12,394 downwards.
CGCCCGCGCCGATCTGGTGGTGCCCGAGCTGGACGGTGACCTCGGCGCCCGGGTCCGCGCCGCTGCCGCTGCGCTGGCCGGCCGGCACAACCTGGTCTTCGTGAGCGTGACGGGGCTGGCGCAGGCGCTGCAGGAGAGCCCGGTCGCGCTGCAGACCATGGGGCGCGATCTGCGCGCGGACCTGCCCTACTTTCTCGCGGCGGCAGCGGCTGGCCGGCACGCCGCGGTCCTCGCCGCCGAGCGCCCGCCGTATGACGTCGAACGGTCATGCGTCCGGATCGTGCTGCGGGACCGCGACGGCCGGATCCTGCTGCTGCAGGCGGAGCTCGCTTCCCGGACCGCTGGCCACTTGTGGGAGCTGCCCGGCGGCGGGATCGAGTCTGGTGAGGGCTATGCCGAGGCTGCCGCGCGCGAGCTTGCCGAGGAGACCGGCCTGGAGATCTCACCGGAGCAGGTCCGGCCGCCGCGCTGGCGGCGGTCCGCGACCTGGACCGCGCGCGGGATCAGGCGGCTCCAGCACGAGGTCGTGGTCGGCGTAGACCTGGACGCGAGCGCGCCGCCCGTCACGCCGGGCGGGCGCACCGCGGAGGAACGCGAGGAATACACGGGGTCGCGCTGGTGGCAGCTACCCGACCTGCTGTCCAGCTCGGAGCGGTTCTATCCCGGCCGGCTCCCGGCGCTGCTGCCTGCCTTCCTGGCGGGCGCTGAGCTCACCGAGCCGTTCGAGCGCTGGAACTAACCGGGCTAGCCGTGCGCCGGCAGCGAGCCGATGACGTCGATGACGAACACGAGGGTGTCGGTCTTCTCGATGCCAGCGCTGGCATTACCGCCCGCCGGGCCGTAGCCGAGCGAGGGCGGGATGACGAGCATGACCCGGCTGCCGACCCGTACCCCGGCGAGACCTTGTGACCATCCGGCCAGCACGCTGCCGCCGAGCTGGAAGCTGAACGGCAGCCCTTCCGCCTGGGCCGATGATGGCCACGTGCTGCCGAATGCCTTCCCCGTCCGCCAGATGTACCCGACGTACTGCGCGACCACGGTGTTACCCTCGGCCAGCGCTGGCCCGGATCCCTTGATCAGCGTGGTCACCGACAGCTTGCTCGGCGGCGTGCTGCTCGTCGGGACGGTCACCGAGGGCGCCTGGCCCGGCTGCGCGGCTGCCGCCACCGTGGGCAGCGCGCCGCCACCGCTGGAGACGTGCGGGCCCGATGCCGACTGGCCGGCCGGGTACTGCTGAAGCAGGTCGATGACCCAGACCAGCGTGTCGGTGCCGGTGACGCCGAGCTGCGACTGACCAGAGGTGCCGTACGCGTACTTGGGCGGCAGCACCGCAACGACCCGGCTGCCTAGCTTGGCGCCCTTCAGCGCGGTGGCAAGGCCCGGCAGGCCCATGTTGGCCGGAATCATCTGCGGGCCGCTCGTGTACGTGGAGTCGACCAGGGTGTGCGCCGTGCCGCTCCACTTGTAGACGGCGACATTGGCGAGCGCCGCGTTGCCTGGCTTGAGCGCAGCGCCCGATCCCTGTATCGGCTGGCTGACGGCGAGGTTGGTGCTAGCCTTCTCGGCCGGAATGGTGACCGTCGGGGCCTTGTCGAAGTTGCCCGACACCTTCACGGAGTCGTTGGCGTTGCCGGACGAAGATCCCCCGCAGCCCGCGAGGACGGCGACTGCGACGACGGGGGCAAGTACGGCTAGGGCGATGCGGCGCATGGCGGTCAGCCTACCGCCGCCCGGCTGCTGCCCGGTCCGCCCGGCCCCTTCGTCACCGCAGCGCCGACAGCACGTTGTGGTTCCAGACCAGCACGGTGTAGTCGGGCAGCACAAACACCCGGGCTGGCCGGCCGAAGCTGTGCAGGACCGGGCCTGTGGCCGGGTTCTGCCGCCAGTCACCGGGTCCGGGCATGACCACGAAGTTGGCCACGTGCGCCTGGCCCGAGTACCAGCGGAGATCGATCTCCCACAGGTTGGGCGAGACGCTCGTCCCGGCGGTCTGCACGGTACGCACGGCCACCGCGCCGCCGCTGTCGACGGTCGTGGAGTTCCCGATCCAGTAGCTGGGCGTGAGCCCGTAGTGCAGCCGGTGCCGAACCAGCCAGGTGGCCAGCGTCTGATTATTGGCGGGCACCGGTGGCCTGGTCGCGTAGAAGACCAGCCCGGCAAGGTAGACGCAGAGCACCGCAACGAGCGCCGGCGCGAGCTTGGCGCGCCGCAGTCGTCGGGCGAGCAGCCGCCCGGCTAGCGCGGCGCCGAGCGGCAGCACGGCGGCGATCTCGCGGCTGGACTGCGCGCCCAGCGCGTTGGGACCAAGCAGGTAGGCGAGCACGGTGAAGCAGACCGACACCGCCATCAGCTGGACCGCGATCGGCAGCCGCCACAGCCGCCGCACCGCCACGCACAGCGCCCAGAGCACCAGTCCGATGCCCACGAGGTGCAGCAGGCCGACCGCCGCGACGAAGCCGATCTGGTGGCCGGGGAAGTTCGCGCCGAACAGCACGAGGATGCCCTGCAGCGTCTCCAGGGCGTTGTGCGGCAGCATGCCGAACCAGGCCAGCTGGTTGTTCACCGGATTGAGCCGGAAGCCGCCGGTAGCCCTGATCAGCTTGAGGATCCGGCCAGCCGTAGCGGCGCCTGCCAGCCCCGCTGCCAGCAGGCCAAGCTCGAACCACGCGGGCCAGCCCCTGCGACCGAGCACGGCGACGCGGCGGTAGCCACGGAGCACCGCCACCAGGATCAGTGGACCGATAGCCGAGATGAGGATCACCTGGTCCGCGACGAGTGCCCAGGTAACCAGCACGTACGCCAGCGGTGACACGAACCATCTGCGGCCCGCCCGATCCAGCAGCAGCACGAGCAGCAGCACCGGGACCACGCTGCCGACGTGATCCGGCTCGAGCATCAGCTCATAGACGCTGCCTTGTGGCGGCGCCACCATGATGCCGGCCGCCAGCCCGGCGCGCATCAGGCCTTCGGCTCCGGTCGCCCGGCCCTTCGCGACGAAGGCAGCCAGCAGCACCAGCAGGGTGTAAGTCATCGCGGCCGCGATGTGCATGTCGTCAGGGTTCAGGCCGTGCACGAGCTCGATGAGCATGTACTGCGGCAGTTCGGTGGTGTAGAACGCCACGTCCGACAGCCACCAGCCGCGTAGCAGCGGGTTCCCGTGCAGCATCGCCCAGGCCTGCAGGGCGATGGACGCGCCGTCCGAATTGGCCGGGACCGTACGCGACAGGTGCAGGTAGCACGCGAACAGCACCACCGCGGCCAGCAGCCAGCCAGCGGCCGTCAGCACGATCCTGGCTGGCCGGCCGAGGCGGCGCAGCCGCGACGGCCGCTCGGTTGCGCGGGCCAGGACGTCTGCCGGGCGGCTGAGCGGCCGCAGCGTCAGGGGCAGCCGTGACATCAACCGGACCCCCCGCGGTGCCCGCCCGGCGGGAACGACCCCCGGACCCCCGACGATATGCCCGCCCGGGGACGACCCCTAGGCGGTTACCGGTCAGTAGTGAACCGGCGATCACGCGTGCGGGGCGTTACATACCCGCGATGAGCTTCTCCACCCGCTCGTCGACCGCGCGGAACGGGTCCTTGCACAGCACGGTCCGCTGCGCCTGGTCGTTCAGCTTGAGGTGCACCCAGTCCACCGTGAAGTCCCGACGCCGTTCCTGCGCCCGGCGGATGAACTCACCGCGGAGCCTGGCCCTGGTGGTCTGCGGTGGGATGGACTTGGCCGCGAAGATGTCCAGGTCCCTGCAGACGCGCTCCACTGCGCCGCGCTTTTGCAGCAGGTAGTACAGGCCGCGCCCGCGGTGCACGTCGTGATACGCCAGATCCAGCTGGGCTACCCGCGGCGACGCCAGCGCCAGATCGTGCTTGGCCCGGTAGCGCTCGATCAGTTCGAGCTTCGTCACCCAGTCGATCTCGCGGGATACCAGGCTAAGGTCGCCGGTCTCAACCGCCCGCAGGGTCCGCTCCCACAGCTCGAGCACTCGACTGGTGATCTTGTCCGCGCCCTTGCGCGCGGTGAAGTCCTGCGCCTTGACCAGATATTCCATCTGCACGTCGAGGGCGCTGACCTCGCGGCCGTTAGCCAGCCGTACCTTGCGCCGCCCGGTCATGTCATGGCTGACGTCCCGGATGGCCCGGATCGGGTTCTCCAGCGTCAGGTCCCGCATCACGATGCCGGCCTCGACCATCCGCAGCACCAGGTCGGTGGCCCCGACCTTAAGCAGCATGGTCGTCTCGCTCATGTTCGAGTCGCCCACGATGACGTGCAGCCGCCGGAACCTCTCGGCGTCCGCGTGCGGCTCGTCACGGGTGTTGATAATGGGCCGGGACCGGGTCGTCGCGGACGACACGCCCTCCCAGATGTGCTCGGCCCGCTGGCTCACGCAATACACGGCGCCCCGCGGAGTCTGCAGCACCTTCCCAGCGCCACAGATGATCTGCCGGGTGACCAGGAACGGGATCAGCACGTCGGCGAGTTTGCCGAACTCGCCGTGGCGGCCGACCAGGTAATTCTCGTGGCACCCGTAGGAGTTGCCGGCTGAGTCGGTGTTGTTCTTGAACAAGTAGATGTCGCCGGCGATACCCTCTTCCCGCAGCCGCGTGTCGGCGTCGACGAGCAGCCCCTCCAGGATGCGCTCGCCGGCCTTGTCATGGGTGACGAGGTCGATCAGGTTGTCGCACTCGGGCGTGGCGTACTCCGGGTGGCTGCCGACGTCCAGGTACAGCCGGGCGCCATTACGCAAGAACACGTTGCTGGACCGACCCCAGGACACGACCCGGCGGAACAGGTAGCGGGCCACCTCGTCCGGCGAGAGCCGACGCTGGCCGCGGAACGTGCACGTGACGCCGTACTCGTTCTCCAGCCCGAAAATCCTTCTGTCCATGCTGGCTACCAGTCGACGGCGATGTACTTGGTCTCGGTGTACTCAAGCAGCCCCTCGTGCGCGCCTTCGCGACCAAGACCTGACTGCTTGACGCCGCCGAACGGCGCCGCCGGGTCGGACACCACTCCCCGGTTCACCCCGATCATGCCCGCTTCCAGCGCCTCCGCAACCCGCAGGCACCGTCGCAAGTCCGCCGAATACAGGTAGGACACCAGCCCGTACTCCGTCGCGTTGGCCAGCGCGATGGCCTCCTCCTCCGCGGTGAACCTGACGATCGGGGCAACCGGCCCGAAGATCTCGGCCGCGAGAATGCCCGCGCCAGGCGGCACGGCGTCAAGGACAGTCGGCGCGTAGTAGTAGCCCACCCGGTCCGGCGTGCTCCCGCCAGTCAGCACCGCCGCGCCGTCGCTGGTCGCCGACTCCACCAGGCTCGCCACCTTGTCCCGAGTGTCGGCGTTGACCAGCGGCCCAAGGTCCACGCCGTCCTCGAGACCCGGCCCGACCCGCAGCGCCGCCAGCCGCGCGCTGAGCTTGGCCGCGAACTCGCCGGCGACCTGCTCATGCACGTAGAACCGGTTCGCGGCGGTGCACGCCTCGCCGCCGTTGCGCATCTTGGCGAGGACGGCGCCGTCGACCGCTGCATCCACATCAGCGTCTTCGAAGACCAGGAACGGCGCGTTACCGCCGAGTTCCATCGAGCAGTTCGTCACGTAGTCCGCCGCCTGCTTGAGCAGGACCCGGCCGACCTCTGTGGACCCGGTGAAGGACAACTTGCGCACCCTCGGGTCGGCGAGCACGGCCTCGGTGAGCGGGCCGGGCTTGCTCGTGGGCAGCACATTGACGACGCCGTCCGGCACCCCGGCCTCGGTGAGCACCTCCGCTACCGCGAGCGCGGTCAACGGGGTCTCCTTGGCAGGCTTGAGCAGAACGGTGCAGCCGGCCGCTAGCGCGGGCCCGATCTTGCGCGTGGCCATCGCGGCCGGGAAGTTCCACGGGGTGATCAGGTAGCTGACACCGACCGGTTGCCTGATCGCCATGATGCGATTCGCGCCGGACGGTGCGATGGAGAGCGAGCCGTCGATCCTGACGGCCTCCTCGGCGTACCACCGGAAGAACTCGGCTGCGTAGGCGATCTCGCCCCGGGCATCCCGCAGCGCCTTGCCGTTCTCGACGACCATCAGCCGGGCGAGCTGCTCCGACCGCTGCATCATCAGCTCGTAGGCCCGGCGCAGGCACTCCCCCCGCTCCCTGGGCGGCCGGGCGGCCCACAGCGGCAGCGCGTCCGCGGCAGCGCGGACGGCGTCCAGGCCGTCCTCCGGACTGGCGGCAGCCACCTCGGCGATCGCATCCTCAGTAGCCGGGTTGACCACCGGCATGGTCCCGGCCCGGCCCGTCGACCACTGGCCGCCGATGAGCAGCCCGGTCGGGGCCTCGAGTCCGGTGATGGTCGCCAGGTCCGATGTCACTGTGTCCTCCGGTAGAGCGGTGTCCTCCAGTAGAGCGGTGTCCTTCAGTGCCGTGGCGACTTCCAGTGCGGCGGCGACTGCCGGGAAGTCGTGCCTTGCCGGAAACCACCTCTTGTGTCGAGGCTACCCAACGCCCCTAACACCGTCACTAGGCGCATACCGGTGTTTTCGGTCAGGTGGTGCCTTTCGGAACGTCAGTGCTGTCGGGGCCAGCTTTTTTCGGGCCGGCCGTGTCCGGGCCAGCCGTGTCCGGGCCAGCCGTGTCCGGGCCAGCCGTGTCCGGGCCAGCCGTGTCCGAGCCAGCCGTGTCCGAGCCAGCCGTGTCCGAGCCAGCACCGCCGGTCGCCGATGCGCCGTTCGTACCGGCCTCCGCCAGCAGTGCCTCCAGCCGGGCACCGGTGATGCGGCGGAATGCCCGGTGTGGCCGGTCCCGCTCCAGCAGCGCCACCTCAAGCTCGCCGCTGGTGAGCGGCTCGGTGGCAGCGTCACCCTGGCCGACGAGTGAATCGATGGCCAGCCGCATCGCCGCCGCCAGCGAGATGGTGGCCGAGTAGTGCTCCTTGATCACGGCTGCCACCCGGTCGGCCTGACCGCCAACGACCACGAAGTCGTGCTCGTCAGCGACCGAGCCCTCGTAGGTGATCCGGTAGATCTCGTCGTCCGCCACCGTCTTGCCGACTTGCGCGACGACGATCTCGACCTCGTAGGGCTTCGGGCTGTCGGTGAACAGCGACCCGAGCAGCTGCCCGTACCAGTCGGCGAGCCCGCGGGCGGTCACGTCCCGCCGGTCGTACTGAAACCCGGTCATGTCGGCGTACCGGACGCCGGCCTTGCGCAGCGTCTCGAACTCGTTATACCGGCCGACCGCGGCGAACGCGATCCGGTCGTACAGCTCGCTCACCTTGCGCAGTGCCCGGGAGGAGTTGGGCGTCGCGAACAGGATGCCAACCTCGCAGCTGAGCACCACCGCGCTGCGCGAATTCTGGGCAATGCGCCGACGGGCATAGTCGGCCTTGTCCTTCATCAACTGCTCGGGTGACACGTAACCGAACGGCATCGACACCGCAGGCGCTTCCTTACTCGAGAGGGTCAGGTCGGTGGTCAGGAACCCGCTCGCAGCGGAGCGGACGGCCCGTCAGGCAGCCGCATGCGCTCGGCCACCACTGCCTCGGCATACCTTCCTGCCTCGGCGTCGGTCAGCCGGTGATAGCCGTCCTGCGTGACGATAGCGATGACGGGGTAGATCCGCCGCGACATGTCGGGACCACCGGTCGCCGAATCGTCGTCGGCGGCGTCGTACAGAGCCTGCATGAGCACCAGCGCGACGTCCTCCGCGTTCATGCCGTCCTGGTACAGCTTCTTGAGTGAGCCGCTGGCGAACACCGAGCCGGAGCCGATGCCAGCGAACCGCTGCTCCTCGTACTTGCCGCCGGTCACGTCGAAGCTGAAAATCCGGCCCTGGTCGGTCTCCTCGTCGTAGCCCGCCAGCAAGGGCACCGCGATGAGGCCCTGCATGGCACCGCCCAGGTTGGCCTTGACGAGGCCAGCCAGCCGGTTCGCCTTGCCCTCCAGCGACAGCGACCGGCCTTCCAGCTTCTCGTAGTGCTCAAGCTCCACGGCGAACAGCCGGACCAGGTCGACGCCCACGCCCGCGACACCGGAGATGCCGACGCACGAGAACTCGTCGCTCCGGAACACCTTCTCGAACCTGCGCTGCGCGATCATGTTGCCTGCCGTCGCGCGCCGGTCACCCGCCATCACGACGCCACCCTCACACACCGCGGTGACGATGGTGGTCCCATGCAGCAGGTCCGGCGTCCCGCCCGCGCCGCCGGCGCTGTGCGCTGCCCTGGGCAGCAGGTCCGGCGCCGCCATGCCGAGAAAGTCGGCAAACGACGATGATCCGGCGGCCAGGAATGCCGCAGCCTGCCACCGTCCCTGTGGTTCAAAGCTGCCCACCGCGAAGTCCTTCCGGTCATCCCCGTCGCTACCGGCCCCGTGCACCCATGGGAGTGCGCCCCCGTGCACCTCCCCAAAACCTACCGCGCGCCCGTGCAGCGCCTTTGTTCACGCCAGCACGGCCTCGTCGGGTCTACTGCCCGCCCTTTTGCACGTATGACCGGACGAACTCCTCGGCGTTCTCCTCGAGTACCTCGTCGATTTCGTCGAGGATCGAGTCCACGTCGTCGGTCAGCTTGTCCTGCCGCTCCCTGACCTCGTCCGTCTCCTGGACGTCAGTGTCGACGTCTTCCTCGGCGCGGCGAGGCGCCTGCCGCTGGCCGCCGGTGTCCTTTGTCGCCATGCCCTAACCTCCGTGCTCCGCGGTGCGATCCGCAGTCCCCACGCTATCCTCGCTTGCCGGTACGCCGTCCAGCCTGGCGCCTACTGCATCGCTATCACGCCGAGACAACTCGTGGCCAGGAGCAACACTGCACGCTGTCGCTTACGAATTACATCTGTTATGGCCTAGCTGCCACATTTATCCCTCGGGCCGAGGCTCACGAGCCGGTGAGCGCCGCCACCAGGTCGCCCGCCGTGAGGCAGGTGTCGAGCAGCCGTCCCACGTGGGCCCTGGTACCGCGCAGCGGCTCTAGCGTGGGTACCCGCTGCAGCGACTCCCGGCCCGGAATATCGAAGATCACCGAGTCCCAGGAGGCCGCGGCGACGGCATCGGGATACTGCCGCAGGCAGCGGCCCCGGAAATAGGCCCGGGTGTCCTCTGGCGGGTCATCGACGGCCCTGGCGACGTCGGCCTCGCTGACCAGCCGCGTGATGTGGCCGCGGGCGGCCAGCCGGTTGTACAGCCCCCGGTCCGCCCGGACGTCGGCATACTGCAGATCAACCAGCTGCAACCGCGGGTGGCCCCAGGCCAGCCCGTCCCTGGCTCGGTAGCCTTCCAGGATTTCCAGCTTGGCCACCCAGTCCAGCTCCCCGGCCGTCTGCAGAGGATCGTCGGCCAGCCGGGTCAGCACGCTCTCCCAGCGGGCCAGCACGTCGGCGGTGACGTCGTCAACGTCGGTGCCGTACCTGTCCTCGGTGTACTTACGGGCCAGCTCCAGGTACTCCATCTGCAGCTGAACCGCCGTCATCTTGCGGCCGTCCCGGAGCGCCACCAGGTGCTTCAGGCTGGGGTCGTGCGAGATCGCCCGCAGCTCCGCCACGGGCGACTCGATGGCCAGGTCGGTGGCGAGGAACCGGTCCTCGATCATGGCGAGCACCAGCGCAGTGCTGCCCAGCTTGAGGTAAGTAGAGATCTCGCTCAGGTTCGCGTCGCCGAGGATGACGTGCAGCCGACGGTACTTGTCGGGGTCGGCGTGCGGCTCGTCGCGCGTGTTGATGATCGGCCGCTTCAGCGTCGTTTCCAGACCGACCTCGACCTCGAAGTAGTCGGCGCGCTGTGAGATCTGGAAGCCGTCCTCTCGCCCGTCGGCGCCCCGGCCCACCCGGCCAGCCCCGCACACCACCTGGCGTGACACGAAGAACGGCGTCAGGTGCCTGACGATGTCAGCGAACGGGGTCGCCCGGTTCATCAGGTAGTTCTCGTGGCAGCCGTACGACGCGCCCTTGTTGTCGGTGTTGTTCTTGTAGAGCTGAATCGGCTGGCCGCCGGGCGTTGTCGCCGCCCGCGCGGCCGCCTCCGCCATGACCCGTTCGCCGGCCTTGTCCCAGATCACGGCGTCGAGCGGGTTTGTGCACTCGGGCGCGGAGTATTCGGGGTGGGCGTGATCCACGTAGAGCCGTGCGCCATTGGTGAGGATCACGTTGGCAAGCCCGAGGTCCTCGTCGGTGAGCTGGGACGAGTCGGCCGTCTCCGCGGCCAGGTCGAATCCCCGGGCGTCCCTGAGCGGGTTCTCTTCCTCGAAGTCCCAGCGCGGCCGCCGGGCCCGCGCGGCGGTGGCGGCCTGGTAGGCGTTCACCACCTGCGACGAGCTGACCATGGCGTTCACGCCCGGCTGCCCGGGCACGGAAATGCCGTACTCGGTCTCGATGCCCATCACCCGGCGCGCGCTCATGACCTAGAGCCTAAGCTGCGCGCACCGCCGACTGCACGCGCCGCCCCGCCGCACCCCGGCTACAGGTACTGGCCCGTGTTGGACACGGTATCGATGGACCGACCTGCCTCGGTGCCGCTCTTGCCGGAGATGAGCGTCCGGATGTAGACGATCCGCTCGCCCTTCTTGCCGGAGATCCGCGCCCAGTCATCGGGGTTGGTGGTGTTGGGCAGGTCCTCGTTTTCCTTGAACTCGTCGATGCATGCCGACAGCAGGTGCGCGACGCGCAGCCCCTTCTGACCAGTCTCCAGGAACTCCTTGATAGCCATCTTCTTCGCCCGGTCCACGATGTTCTGGATCATGGCACCGGAGTTGAAGTCGCGGAAGTACAGCACTTCCTTATCGCCGTTGGCGTAGGTGACCTCGAGGAACTTGTTTTCCTCGGTCTCTGAGTACATCCGCTCGACCACGCGCTGGATCATCTCGGCGACCGTCGCGTCCGTGTGTCCGCCGTGCTCGGCGAGGTCGTCGGGGTGCAGCGGCAGGTTACGCAGCACGTACTTGGAGAAGATGTCGCGGGCCGCCTCGACGTCAGGCCGCTCGATCTTGATCTTCACGTCCAGCCGGCCGGGCCGCAGGATGGCCGGGTCGATCATGTCCTCGCGGTTCGACGCGCCGATCACGATGACGTTCTCCAGCCCCTCCACGCCATCGATCTCGCTAAGCAGCTGCGGCACGATCGTGTTCTCCACGTCGCTCGACACGCCAGAGCCGCGAGTCCGGAAGATCGAGTCCATCTCGTCGAAGAACACGATGACCGGCATGCCCTCGCTGGCCTTCTCTCGGGCGCGCTGGAACACCAGCCGGATGTGCCGCTCGGTCTCGCCGACGTACTTGTTCAGCAGCTCTGGACCCTTGATGTTGAGGAAGAAGCTGCGCCGCTCCTTCGCCGGACCTGCCCCGTTCTGGAGGGCACCGTCACCGTCTTGAGCCGCCCGCGCCGCGACCTGCTTGGCTAGCGAGTTTGCCACCGCCTTCGCGATGAGCGTCTTGCCGCAGCCGGGCGGGCCGTACAGCAGCACGCCCTTCGGCGGCCGCAGCTGGTGCTCGCGGAACAGGTCGGCGTGCAGGTAAGGCAGCTCGATGGCGTCCCGGATCTGCTCGATCTGCGAGGCGAGGCCGCCGATCTCCGCGTAGGTGATGTCGGGGACTTCCTCGAGGATGAGCTCTTCGACCTCGGCCTTCGGAATGCGCTCGTAGACGTAGCCGGAACGCGGCTCGAGCAACAGCGAGTCACCAGCGCGCAGGGTCGACCCCCGCAGCGGCTCCGCCAGCCTGGCGATGCGCTCCTCGTCGGCATGCGAGATGACCAGCGCGCGGTCGCCATCCTCGAGCAGCTCCTTGAGCATGACGACCTCGCCGACCGACTCATAGCCCTGCGCGATGACGACGTTCAGCGCCTCGTTCAGCACGACTTCCTGGCCGGGCTTCAGGTCGGCTAGCTCTATTCCAGGACTGACGCTGACCCGCATCTTGCGCCCGCCGGTGAACACGTCCGCGGTGCCGTCCGGCGTGGCCTGCAGGAAAATGCCAAAGCCGCTCGGCGGCTGCGCAAGCCGGTCGACCTCTTCCTTCAGTGCGACGATCTGATCCCGCGCCTCGCGCAGCGTGCCCGCGAGCCGATCGTTCTGGCTCGTCAGCGCCGCCAGGCTCGACTCGGCCTCGCGTAGCCGCTGCTCGAGTAGGTGCGTCTGCCGCGGCGTGTCGGCCAGCCGGCTGCGCAGCGCGGCTACCTCCTCTTCAAGGAAGGAGACCTGCGTGGTCAGGACCTTGACCTCATCGTCGTGCCGCCCGGAGTGAACGCTGTCGTCACGAGAGGCCATGCCCCTCACCCCCTCCTGAGAGCCGAGTTACCTAGACCCTACCTATCCACGGTCAATACGTAACCCGGCGACGGGCATCGAGTCCGCATCTCGGGGTTACGATCCGGGAAACTCGCTGGCCGGCCGCCTATTCCCCGGTGCCCGTACCAGCAATCCCGCCGGTATCAGCG
>JBAUAR010000356.1:0-10779 GCA_049675875.1 Streptosporangiaceae bacterium | reverse complement strand
TGCATCTGAAGGGGACGTTCAGTACCTCGAAGTTCGCGGCGGCGCACTGGCGGTCGCTGCGGGAGGAGGATGCGCAGAACCGGATTATCAACTTCACGTCGGTGTCGGGCTTGCATGGTGCTCCGGGCCAGCCGAACTATGCGGCGGCGAAGATGGGCATCGTGGGGCTGACCTGGTCGTCCGCGAACGCGCTCGCCAAGTACGGCGTCACCGTGAACGCGGTCTCCCCGGCCGCGGCGACCCGGATGACCGACTCCATCCCGACCGTCCGGCGGCGCACGGACCGGCCCGCCGACGAGGACCCGCGGCGATCGCCGGATAACGTCGCCAAAGTGGTCGCTTACCTGGCCAGCGAGCGCTCAGGCTGGCTGACCGGCCGGATCGTGCACTCGGCGGGGTATGAGGTGTCGCTGTACAGCAACATGACGCCGGTGGTGCGGCTGATGGGGCAGGAACCCTGGCAGCTGGACGATCTCGCGGCTGAGGCAGAGCGCTCGTTCCGCCCGGCGAACATCCCTGGCCGGGTCGTATGAGCGGGAAGCCGGTCCCGCAGCCGACGCCGGAGACCCAGCCGTTCTGGGCTGGCTGCGCGCGCGGCGAGCTCATGCTGCAGCGCTGCCGCGCGTGCGACAAGCCGTACTTCTACCCGCGGCCCGTATGCCCCGCCTGCGGATCCACCGAGGTGGAGTGGTTCGCCGCGAGCGGCCGGGCCACCCTGTACTCCTACGTCATCAACCACCGCCCGGCGCCAGGGTTCGAGGCCGACGCTCCGTACGCCATTGCGGTGGTGGAACTAGCCGAGGGCCCGCGGATGATGAGCAACATCGTGGGTGTGCCGAACACCCCGGAGGATCTGGTACTGGACATGGCACTCGAAGTCACTTTCGAGCCGCGCGGCGACATCAGCCTGCCGGTCTTCACGCCCGAGGGAAGGACCGGTACCGCATGACCTCCCGACCCGGCGTCATCATCGCTGGTGCCGCCGAGACCGACGCGATCGGCAAGCTGCCGGACAAGTCAACGCTGCAGCTGCACATCGAGGCGGCGGTGAACGCCGTCGCTGATGCCGGGCTGACACTGCGCGACATCGACGGGATCGCTACCGTCAGCGCGCCGGGCCCGGTCCAGGTGGCCCACGCGCTCGGCATCACTCCCACCTATCTCGACGGGACCGGCGTCGGCGGCACCTCGTTCCTGCTGCATGTCCGGCACGCCGCCGCTGCGATCCGGGCAGGCTACGCCAGGACCGTGCTCATCACGCACGGCGAATCCGGCCGGTCCCGGGTTGGGGCGGCCCCGTTCCCTCGTGGTGGTGGGTCCTCGATGCCGGGCCAGTTCGAAGCGCCGTACGGGACCATGGGACCCACCACAGCCTTCACGATCCCCGCGCTGCGGTACATGAAGGAATACGGGCTGACGCACGAGCAGCTCGCGTACGTCGCGGTCGCGCAGCGCAAGTGGGCGGCGCGCAACCCGCGTGCCATGTTCCGCGACCTCATCACCGTCGACGACGTGCTGGCGTCCCGGCTGGTCGCCTGGCCGTTCCATCTGCTGGAGTGCTGCCTGGTCACCGACGGTGGCGGGGCGCTGGTGGTCACGTCAGCGGACCGGGCCGGGGAGTTCCCGAAGCCCGCAGTGCACGTCCTCGGCACCGGCGAAGCGGCCGAGGCGCCGATGATTTCGCAGCTGGCAGACTTCACCGAGTCTCAGGCGTTCCGCCTGGCCGGGCAGGCCGCGTTCGCCGAGGCGGGCATCACAACGGCGGACGTCCGGCACCTGATGATCTACGACGCGTTTGCGCACGTGCCGATTTACGGGCTCGAGGCCCTGGGGTTCACGGCCAAGGGCGAGGCTGGCGCGTTCATCGCCGAGGGCAACACCGAGCCCGGTGGCCGGCTGCCGCTGAACACCAACGGCGGCGGCCTGTCCTACACCCACACCGGCATGTACGGCATGTTCGCCATCCAGGAGGGTGTCCGGCAGGTTCGCGGCGAGGCGCCGGCCCAGGTGCCGGATGCGGTCATCAGCGTCATCCTGGGTAACGGCGGCATGTTCGCCACGGCTGGCGTCTTGGTTCTGGGCCGCATGGAGCGGTGAACCAAAAGGTACGGCCGCGCGTATAACCCACAGGCGGTTCTCGTCGGAGGTCCGGCGGTACCTCCACCACCGTTGTCGCGCACAGCAGGGGACCGTATGGATATCGCTGCGCTGGCTACCTGGATCACCGCCGCCGCCGCCGGGCTCTACCTACTGTCGATTTGGCTGATCGAATACGACAAGGAGTTCCAGGGGGCGGCGGCCACCCGGCTACCGCCGCTGGTGCTCGCGGGCCACGTGCTCTTCGCGGGCGGCGGCTTGATCGTCTGGGCGGGCTACCTGATCTTCGACTCGCACGGCCTGGCCTGGACTGCGCTCGTCGCGCTCCTGCTGGCCGCGACGCTCGGCGTGACGATGGCGGTTCGCTGGATCGGCGTTTACCGCGAAACACGGGCAATCCGACGGGCCGGGGCGGACAACCCTGCGACCGCGCGGCCGGGTCAGCCGGTGCTATCGCCGCCCTGGCCCGGCAGTGCGAGGCAGCCCGGCGGCGGAAGTGCAGCGCAGGCGCGGCGGGCCGCGACCCTGAGCCGATCGCCAGAGATCGGGCCCCCGGAGCGCAACTTCCCGCTGCCCGTGGTTATCGGGCATGGCATGTTTGCGGGCACGACCATTGCCCTCGTGCTGCTGACGGCGCTCGGCGTCGGCGGCAGCTAGGCCGACCAGCTTCCAGCTAGCCGAGATCGCAGCGCAGCAGATCATCGAGCGTCTCCCTGCGCACGATCACTGTGGCGTCTCCGGCTGCCGCCGACACGATGGCCGGGCGCGTCAGCAGGTTGTAGTTCGACGCCATGCAGTAGCCATAAGCGCCCGTGACGGGGGTGCTGATGATGTCCCCGATTGCCACCGCAGACGGCAGTGTCGCGTCCTCGACCAGGGTGTCTCCGGACTCGCAGTGGCGCCCGACCACGGTGACAACCGAGTCCCTGGCTGCCAGCGGCGCGCGCGGCAGGAAGACCTCATAGCCGCTGCCGTACAAGAGCGGACGCGGGTTGTCGCTCATTCCGCCGTCGACGGCCAGGTACGTCCGCGGTCCCTTCCTGGCAATACTCCCCACGGAGTACAGCGTCACGGCAGCCGCCGCAACCATTGACCGGCCGGGCTCCGCCAGGATCCGCGCGCTGACGCCGGCGCCCTTACAGTGCTCCTGGATGGCGGCCGCCCACTCCCGGAAGCTCGGCGCCTGGTCTTCGCGCAGATACCTGACCCCGAGCCCGCCGCCCACCACGAACACTTCCGGATCTACCGCGCGAACGAAATCCAGGACAGAGTCCAGCGCCGAGATGAAGTTGTCGATGCCGAAGACCAGGCTGCCGACGTGGATATGCAACCCCTTGAACTCGAGCCGAGGATATCTTCGTACCAGCTCGACCGCGGCTGACGCGTCGCCAGTCCAGAGCGGAAAACCGAACTTCGAGTTCCTGTTGCCAGTGGCTGTGAAGCGATGCGTATGAACCTCGACGCCGGGATTGACCCTGACCAGTACGGGTGCGGTCGTTCCGAGGCGGGTCGTCGCGTCGGTCACCTTCTCGACGTCGTCGAAACTATCGAGGACGATCCACTGCACCCCTTCCGAGACGGCGCGCTCGACTTCTGCGGGCGTCTTGTTGTTCCCGTGCACGACCAGCTTCCGCGCGGGCACCCCCGCGGCCCTCGCCACGTGATATTCGCCGGCGGTGGACACATCGAGCGACATCCCGGAGGCATAGGCGAGCCTCGCGACTGCCTTACAAAGGAACGCCTTCGTCGCGTAAGCGACCCCATCGCCGAAGGTTTCGACGGCCGCAGCGAAGTTCGCTGCCATGTGCTCTCGGTCATAGACGAACAACGGAGTTCCGAATTCCCGCGCAGCCTCAACCAGATCCACTCCGCCCACCGAGGTGCTCCCGCTTTCGGCCGTAGCCGTCGCGGGCAGCAGCGACAGGTCCAGCGGCAACCGGTCTGTCACCTGATAACCCCTCCATGACCAGCGAAAACCACCGGTCAGCCCGGCCGGAACGCAGGCCTTCGAGTTTACTCGCGGCAATTCGCGCGGAACTCTGGCGCACTACCCGGCCGGGCGCCCGGCCGCCTCCTGTGCTTGCAGGCGCTGCCGGACCGCCTCATAGGTGATGATCGCCGCCGAGATCGACACGTTGAGCGAGTCGGCGCGGCCGAACATCGGGATCCGCACCCGGAGGTCGGCGCGCTCCAGCCAGTCGGCGGGCAGCCCGGCTTGCTCGGCGCCGACGGCGAGCACCGTCGGTCCGGTCAGGTCAGCCTCGGTGACGAGCACCGGGGCGTCCGGCGTGGCAGCGACAACCTGCAGGCCGTGCGCCGCAATCCAGGCCAGTGCCTCGGCGCCCGTCGCCGACGCGATCGGCACGGAGAAGACGGTGCCCCTGCTGGCGCGCACCACATTCGGATTGCCCCAGTCGGTCACCGGATCGGCGGCGATCACGGCCGCCACTCCGGCCGCGTCAGCGGTGCGCAAGATGGCCCCCAGGTTTCCCGGCTTCTCCAGGCCCGCGCAGGCGAGAACGAGCGGCCGCGGACCGAGGACCAGGTGCGCGAGGCTCGTCTCGACCGCGGGCACGACGGCGAGCCAGCCGTCCGGGCCCTCCCGGTAACTGACCTTCTCGAACACCGCCCTGCTCATCCGGACAACGTCCGCGCCGAGCTCGCGCGCCCGGCCGACCAGGTCGGGCTCGGCCGGTGCCGCCAGTGCCGGGCAGAAGTAGAGCGACCGCGGTGCGACCCCGGCTGCGAGCGCCAGCTCGATCTCCGCCCGGCCCTCGATCAGCGTCACGCCAGCCTCGTCCCGCCCGCGGCGGCGGCGCAGCGCGACTAGCTGCTTGACCCGAGGATTGGCCGGGCTGGTGATCTCCAGCTCGGCTGGCATACGAGCATGCTAAGCGGCCCGGTCACCGACCGCGTGGACGGCGCGCTCTGGATCGTGCCTGCCACGCACTGCACGACCGCTAGGCCGGCCGACACCAGCGGCCGGGCACGCTCACGCGTCGTAGTCGACTGTCAGCTCGTCGCTGACGGGCAGCGACTGGCAGGTCAGCACGAACCCAGCGTCGAGCTCGGCCTGCTCGAGGGCGAAATTGCGGCGCATCCGGACCTCGCCCGACACCAGCCGGGCCCGGCAGGTGCCGCATACCCCGCCCTTGCACGCGAACGGCAGGTCGGGCCGGACCCGCTGCGCGCCGTCGAGCACCGGCGTACCCGCGGGAATCGTCGTCGTGGTCCGCCGCCCGTCCAGGATGATGGTCGCCTGGTACCCGCCAGTGAGCGGCGCCTCACTGTGCTGCTCGGGCTCGGGCGGGGTGTCCTCGACGTAGAACAGCTCCCGGTGCACGCGCTCAGCGGGCACGCCGAGCTCGGCCAGCACCGCGATCGCGTCGGCGACCATCCCGTACGGCCCGCACAGCCACCAGTGGTCGATGTCCCCGACGGCACAGATCGCCGGCAGCAACAGCCGCAGCCTGGCCGCGTCCAGCCGCCCGCTGAACAGGTCTACCTCCTGCGGCTCCCGGGACAGCACGTGCACGAGCTGCAGCCGGACCGGATAGCTGTCCTTCAGGTCGGCGATCTCGTCGGCAAACATCACCGTGTCCGCGCGCCGGTTCCCGTACACCAGGGTGGCCTCCGACGCCGCATCGGCGAGCGCCGAAGCAGCGATCGACAGTACCGGCGTGATGCCCGATCCCGCGGCGACCAGCACGTGCCGGCCGGGCTCGGTCAGGTCCGGGGTGAACGCGCCGGACGGCGGCTGCACCTCGAGCCGATCACCGGGCCGCACGTCGTTCACCAGCCAGCCGGATAGCGCCCCGCCCGGTACCTCGCGCACCGCAATCCGCAGTGACTGGCCAGCCGGCGCGCAGATCGAGTACGACCGCCGCTCATCCCGGCCGTCCACGAGCCGCCGCAGCGTCAGCGACTGGCCGGGCCGGAACCGGTACTCCTCGGTCAGCTCGGGCGGCACATCGAAGGTAACCGCCACCGCGTCGTCGCACAGCGGGTCGATCCGGGCCACGGTGAGCTCGCGGAACTGCCGCCGCCCCGTCGGCGTCTCGCGAGGAGTGCTCGCGGTCACCTCAGACCTCCTTGACGTGCTCGAACGGCTCGCCGCACGCCCGGCAGCGGCGCAGGTCCTTGCACGCGGTACCGCTGAACGCCGCGGTCAGCGCGGTGTCGTCGGAGCCACACTGGGGGCAGGCGACCGGCGGGCCGGATGCGAACAGTGTCAGCGGTACCGGGCCATCCGTCCTGCTGCGGGAGGATTCGGGCCGAGGGGGTCCGGGGTGTCCGCGGGTCACACCGTGTCCCACCTGGCCAGCACTGCGGGAACGGGGTGGCGCGAGGCCGGCCTCGGCTAGCTTGCGGCGGCCGTCGGCGCTGATCAGGTCCGTCGACCAGGGCGGACTCAGCACCATGCGCACCTCGACGTCGGCAAATCCAGCCGCGGCCAGCCTGGCCGCCACGTCGCTGCTCATCTCCGCCATCGCCGGGCAGCCAGAGTACGTCGGCGTCAGCGACACCGTCACGCGCCGGCCGGTCACGCTGACATCGCGCAGGATGCCGAGGTCGGCGAGGGTCAGCATGGGCAGCTCGGGATCCGGCACCGACGCCGCGATCCGCCGGGCGTTAGCCAGCGCGGCCGCCTCGGTCACCACGTCGCCCCCGGCATCCCGCGCGCCACGCTCTGCAGCTCGGCCAGCAGGTAGCCCATCGTCTCGGTGTGCACGCCGTCGCGCCCAGCCTGCCCGGAAACCCTCGCGAGGGCGGGACCGTCGGGCATGTCAACGGTGGCCTCGGCTAGCACGCGCGCGAGCACCGCGTCGAACTCCGCCCGCAGCTGAGCCGGGTCGACCGCGACCCTTGTCCCCGCGAGCCGCAGCTCGACCGCGGTGGGCTCGAACAGCTCGGAAACCAGCGGAGCGACCGCGGCCAGGCCCGCCGCCATTCGCTGCCGGGAGTAGTCCGTCCCGTCGCCCAGCCTGATCACCCACTGCGCCGCGTAGTCGCGGTGATAGGTCAGCTCCCGGACCCCCATCGCCGCCACGGCGGCGAGTACCGGATCGGCCGAGTCACGCAACCGGGCGAGCAGCGCCAGCCGCCAGGTGCTGAAGACGAGCAGCCGGGCGACCAGTCCGGCAAAGTCGGCGTCGGTGATCTCGGCGAGCCGGACGTTGCGGAACTCGCGCTCGCCACGGCCGAACGCGTAGTCGTCCTCCGTCCGCCCAGACCCGTCTGCGGCTCCAGACCTGGTGAGCAGCAGCCTGGCCTGTCCGAGGAGATCGAGCCCGATGTTGGCGAGCGCAGTTTCCTCCTCGAGCTCGGGCGCAGCGGCGAGCCACTGCTGCAGCCGGTGCGAGAAGATCAGCGCGTCGTCGCCGAGCATGAGGCAGTAGACGGCGAGGTCGGCACCGTCGATCCCGGCAGTCAGGCTGGTGTCCACTCCGGCCAGCGGGTCGGCGAACCCGGTGCCGAACGCCCAGCGGTGACCGGTGTCGGTTTCCTCGCTGATCGCCTCGTAGGCGGTGTCGAAGCCCATCCAGTGCTCCCGTCAGGCATGCTCAGATGTGCGGGACCGAGTCGGGGATCTCGTAGAACGTGGGGTGCCGGTACACCTTGTCGCCGCTTGGCGCGAAGAACGGGTCCTTCTCGTCCGGGCTGGACGCGGTGATGTCGGCGGCCCTGACCACCCAGATACTGACGCCCTCGTTCCGCCTCGTGTACAAGTCGCGCGCGTGGTGCAGCGCCATCTGCGCGTCGGCGGCGTGCAGCGACCCGA
This sequence comes from Streptosporangiaceae bacterium, assembly GCA_049675875.1. Classification (GTDB taxonomy): domain Bacteria; phylum Actinomycetota; class Actinomycetes; order Streptosporangiales; family Streptosporangiaceae; genus JAJYUU01. Next base: position 2,900 of record JBAUAR010000356.1, on the reverse strand, counting down.
CGTGCACATGGTTCAGGCCGCGCTTGCTACGCAGGAAGACCTCGAACAACGGCCAGCGCGACAGCGGCGGCTGCGAGGAGCTCACCCCGTTCCCGTCCTTATTCGGGTTTGTCATGCTGTTTCCCCCGCTCGCTTGGCCGCGTGCGCCGCGGCAGCTTCCCGGACCCAGGCGCCGCCGGAGTGCGCGGCCCGCCGGTGCGCGATCCGCTCGGCGTTGCACGGGCCGTTGCCGGACACGACGCGCTTGAACTCGGCCCAGTCGACCTCGCCAAAGTCGTAGTGCCCGCGCGCGTCATTCCAGCGCAGCCGCCGGTCGGGCAGGGTCACACCGAGCGCGTCGGCCTGCGGCACGGTCATGTCGACAAACCGCTGCCGCAGATCGTCGTTGGTGTGCCGCTTGACCCGCCAGCGCATCGACTGCTCGGTGTTGGGCGACTCAGCGTCAGGCGGGCCGAACATCATGAGCGACGGCCACCACCAGCGGTTCGTGGCGTCCTGCACCATATCCCGCTGCGCGCCGGTGCCGCGCATCATCGTCAGCAGCAACTCGTAGCCCTGCCGCTGGTGGAACGACTCTTCCTTGCAGATCCGGATCATCGCCCGCGCGTACGGTCCGTAGGACGACCGGCACAGCGGTACCTGATTGCAGATCGCGGCACCGTCCACCAGCCAGCCGATCACGCCGACATCGGCGAAGGTCAGCGTTGGGTAGTTGAAGATCGACGAGTACTTCTGCGCGCCGGTGATCAGGCGGTTGGTGAGGTCTTCCCTGTCGGCGCCGAGCGTCTCCGCCGCCGAGTAGAGATAGAGTCCGTGCCCGGCCTCGTCCTGCACCTTGGCCAGCAGGATCGCTTTTCGCCGCAGCGACGGGGCCCTGGTCACCCAGTTGCCCTCCGGCTGCATGCCGATGATCTCCGAGTGCGCATGCTGGGCGATCTGCCGGATCATGGTCTTGCGATACGCATCCGGCATCCAGTCGCGCGGCTCGATCCGCCGGTCACGGGCGATGGTCTCCTCGAAGTCGCGCTCCAGGTCCGCGACGTCCGTCGATCCAGGTCCGGTCATCGGCCGCTCCCTTATTAACCGATCATTCGGTCAGTATATCGCCAGGATACCCGGGCCGACGTAGGTCGGCTGGCCGAGCCTGCTGGTGATCGGGCCGCGATGACGTGCGCCGGGGACTACGGCTTGCGGGCGACTCCGCCCCACACGCTCGTGCCGCTCGCAGCGAGCGGACGCGTCGTCGGTCGCCAGTCCTGAATCTGGACCAGACCCGGCTCGACCATGTCCAGGCCCGCGAAGAACCGCATAACCTCGTCCCTCGAGCGGAGCGTCGCCTGCTCGGCGGCGCGGTCGTTGAAGCGACGCGCGGCCTCAGAAGCATCGGCGTCGACGTCCGAGCCCGGATGCGTCAGCGTGAGGAAACTGCCCGGTGGCAGCGCATCCAGCAGCGTCGCCACGACCTCGTGCGGGCGATCCTCGTTCGGGACGAAGTGCAGTATCGCCACCAGCATGAGCGCGATGGGCTTGGAAAAGTCCAGCACGCTCGCCGCGTGGGCCAGGATGGCCTGCGGGTCCCTGATGTCGGCCTCGATGTAGTCGGTGACACCCTCCGGTTCGCTCGTCAGCAGCGCACGGGCGTGGATCAGCACCACCGGATCCCGGTCCACGTAGACGACCCGGCAGTCAGGCGCGATCGACTGGGCGACCTCATGGGTGTTGTTCGCCGTCGGTATGCCGGTCCCGACATCGAGGAACTGGCGGATCCCCTCGGCGCCGGCCAGGTAGCGCACGGTCCTCGCCAGGAACTGCCGGTTGGATCGCATCGAGTTGGCGATATCTGGATAGGCACGCTTCATCGCGTCAGCCGCAGCGCGGTCGGCCTCGAAGTTATCCTTACCGCCCAGCAGATAGTCATAGACCCGCGCGATATGGGCAACGCTGGTGTCGAGTGGATCCGTGGTGCGCTCGCTTGAGGCCATCTTCACCGTTCCTTCGGCTGCCGATGACAGCCATTATCCCGCCGATCCGCCCCGCTACAGCCAGGTCTTGGCGACCATGGTGAGCACGTCGTACTTGGCCACCGAGGCACCGTGCTGGTTAGTCACGTCGGTGTCCCAGCGCACCTCGCCGTGCTCCGCGTCCTCGCGCGGAATGATCTGCTTGCACGTCAGCGTCACCGTGAGTTCGTCGCCCGGATAGACGGGGGTGAGGAACCGCAGATTCTCAATCCCGTAGTTGGCCAGCACGGGTCCCGGATCGGGCTGGACGAACAGCCCGGCCGCGAAGGACAGCACCAGGTAGCCGTGGGCGACGCGGCCGTCGAAGAACGGATTGGCCTTCGCCGCCTCCTCGTCCATGTGGGCGTAGAAGGTGTCGCCGGTGAACTCGGCGAAGTGCTCGATATCGGCCAGTGTGACCGGCCGCGGCCCGGCAACGACGGTGTCACCCGGCCGCAGGTCGGCGAGCGACTTGCGGAATGGATGCTCTCCGCTGGCCGCCCGGGCGGCGCCGGGGATCCAGCTGCCCGTAACGGCGGTCAGCACGCGCGGGCTGGCCTGCACGGCGGTTCGCTGCATGTAGTGCAGCACGCCGCGGATGCCGCCTAGCTCCTCGCCGCCCCCGGCCCGGCCGGGACCGCCGTGCACCAGTTGCGGCAGCGGCGAGCCGTGGCCGGTCGACTCCGGGGCATCATCGCTGTCCAGCACCAGCAGCCGGCCGTGCCAGGGGGCGGCGCCAAGCACGACCTCGCGGGCGAAGCTCGCATCGCCGGTGACGACCGAGCCGACCAGGCTGCCGCGGCCGCGCGCGGCCAGGCCGATCGCGTCATCGGCGCCGGCATACTCCATGATCGTCGCGACCGGCCCGAAGGCCTCGATCTCGTGCGGCTCGGCCCGGCC
>JBAUAR010000355.1:0-36031 GCA_049675875.1 Streptosporangiaceae bacterium | reverse complement strand
ACCGCTTGAAGATGTGCATGGACTGACCGAGCGACTGGGCCGCCCCGGGCAGCCGCCTGGCTCCAAAGAGCAACACCAGCACGACCACCAGGATGATGATGTGCCAGGGAGCAAGTGCATCGCCCATGTCAATCTCCTCTCCAGTCTTTGCTTAGCGTTACCCAGGCCAGCAAGCTGATTGTCTGTCAGCAGTGCCGGACATCATGCGACTCGAGCTTTTGGCGATGAAACCGCCCACGGTGCAGGCGGCCTCACTGGCCGGATCAAGTGTCAGCCTGAGCCCGCACCGAGCCAGCACCCTATTGACCGACTGCAGCGTCACTCCCGGCTGCACACGCACCCGGAGATCGCCATCCAGCACTTCAAGTCCGCGGAAGCCCGACGGGACGTCAACCAGTACCCCGTCTGTGATCGCGTCGTCGCTCAGGCTTGTCCCGCCGGAATACAACACCAGTGGCACTCGCTGCCGGACCGCGCCCTTAAACAGACCGGCAGCCTCAGCCGCCGCGCACGGCGCCACCACCGGCTGCGGAGTCAGCGGGTAGTGCGACGCATCACTGGCGAAGGACAGCCTGCAGCCCGGCATACTTCCTACCCCTTTGTCGTCGGACACCGGGAAGCAGCGGTCACTCATGAGAGCGTCGGCCGCGATGCATGGGCTGATAAACGGATAGGTCGTCATCCGTCGGCTCTCGCAAATGCGCTGCTCCGCAGTTGCTGGCGCTGGTGACCCAGTCCTTCTACCTCGAGCTCCATCACGTCGCCAACTGCCAGGTAGGGAAAGCGGCCGGACAGCGCAACCCCCTCCGGCGTGCCCGTGTTGATGACATCGCCCGGCTCCAGAGTCATGAACTGGGACAGATGCCAGATCAGGTAGTCGACGGGGAAGATCATGTCCGCAGTCGTAGAAGACTGCCTAGGCGATCCGTTCACCCACGAACGCAGCTGGAGTTTCTGCGGGTCGGGGACTTCGTCTGCGGGGATGAGCGCGGGGCCCATGGGGTTGAATGCTTCATAGCACTTGCCCTTCGACCATTGACCGCCTGATTCCTCGAGTTGGTATTCGCGCTCGGACACGTCGTTGGAGATCGCATAGCCGGCGATGTGGCGTAGGGCAAGCTCGGGTGAGTCCAGATGCTGCGCGCGTCGACCCATTACTACGGCTAGCTCCACTTCCCAGTCAGTCTTCGTGCTGCCTGGCGGAATGGGCACCGCGTCGTACGGTCCGACGACCGTGTTCGGGTGCTTAAAGAATACGATCGGTACCGCTGGTGGCTGACCGCCGGATTCGCGCGCATGCGCGGCATAATTCTGGCCGATGCATACGACCGCGGCCGGGCGTGCTATCGGGGCGCCTACGCGCAACCGTGTACCAGGATCGTCGAGCCGGGTGAGACCACCCTCGCGTAGCGCTTGCCTGGTACGGTCTACCCCTTCGGATTCCAGGAACCTGCCGTCGATGTCGGGGGTTACCGGACGCAGGTTGTACACCTCGCCGTCATTGGCGCGCACCGCGGGTACTTCCGCGCCTACCGGGCCCAGCCGCAAGAACTCCATGCATCTCCCTCCGTCTGCCGCTTCGCCCAAGCTGGATCACGCGACGCCCAATGCCGCCGACCCCTAACCATTGCCACCGCCGCAAAGCTGGGCCCGAGATCCTGGGCTGGACGAGTGCCGACTGCCATCGGACGAGCCGTGCTTCGGTTACGAAGCGCACTCTGGCGAGTAACATCCCGACCGCGCGTGCCCCGACCGTGGGGGAAGATCCGTACCCGTCGGCCTGGGCCCAAGCTCTCTCGCGGTCCAGCGGTCCGCTAGCCAAGCAGGCTTCTAGCACGACGTCGGGGAACTGCACCCAGCGGACACAGTCGGGCAATTGCGGCAACGAGTCTGGGCCGCCGAGGTGCAGCGCGTCAAGTCGCACGAGGGGCCTCACGATCCCGCCGGCGCGCTCGACTGCCGACCGAAGGTCCTGGTGCTCAGAGCCTGAGACTGCCAGGACTTGCGCGTCCGGCCCCAGCCCGGTCAGCCCGGTAGTCGAAGTGCCGCGCATCACGGGTACGTGGCGCCACGTTCGAACGGGAACATGGGCCTGCGTCGCCGGATGTAGGAGAACTTCTCTACGGACAACCGCGTCACTCCGGGAGTATCGACCATGACCTGCTCGCCGCAGATTGGAGCGAACCCTGCCTTTGGCGAGTTCACGCCCTTGGCTACGATTCCCGCGAAGTCGCCCGGCTCGATACCCAGGGAACGGAACTGCACCGGGCTGGTGGTGCCGGAACTCAAGGATGTCAGCACGACGACAACGTTGTTGTCGGTGCGCAGGGCGACTGTCGGGCCGGCGTTGTAATGCCGGAACCCTCCATGTGTCGGACCGGGGTCCTCGTACCGGCCCTCCGAGCGAGCGATCAGAGTTGCGGTCAGCGGCTGCGGTGCGCCCTCCTGCTCGGCACTGCGCCCACCAACACTCACATCAACTCGTGCGCCGATGGCTGACGTGGCAAGACAAGCGACGGTCTCCGGGTCCCAGAGGCTGAACAACAGGCCGCCGCAGCTCAGCCGCATGGCCTCGCTGAGGATGGTGGTTGAGTCGCCCCGGCTACCGCCTCCTACGTTGTCGCCCACGTCCAGCAGCAACGTTGGCTTGCCACCGCGCGAATGATCGAGGCGCAGGAGGGCCTGCTCCGGCGTTGCTCCCGTACCCTGCAACTCCTCACGACAGTCCCAGAGAAGCCCGCCGATCTCGCTCACGGCTGCCTGGGCGGCGGCGAGGCTGAAACGATGGCTCGCTACGACCGAAACGCCCATCTGTTCCACGTCTGCGTAGGGGAAGCCTTCGGCCACACTGACGTCAAGCATTCCCTCGACCTGCTCCAGTTCCCGGCAGCGCGCCAAAATGGCGGCTAGCGGTTCACGCGACGTGTCCTGCCGCACGATGTTGATCACCAGCGGTAGGGGCACGAAGGCTGTCGCAGGCTTGGACGCACCTCGCAGGATCTCCAGCACCATGGCTCGGCACTCCAGAGCCTGATCCTTGGCATCAACGTGCGGGTTGGTCTGGTAGATCCGCAGCACGTCAACGGTGTCGAGAAGGGCGGCACCGACGTTGCAATGCATGTCGAGCACCACCCCGATGAGTACGCGCGGACCGATTGCGGCGCGCACCCGAACGACTGTCTCCAGATCAGCGTTCTCCGCGTTCTCGGCGACGGCGGCGCCGTGCAGTGATAGCAGCACTGCGTCGAAGGGACCGTTGTTTCTGAGCGCAGTGAGCATGCCTTTGGTGGCTTCGTCGTACGCGGCTGCGGTGAACTCGCCGTTCGCGCCGCCGCGATACCCCACGAGGGGCACGATCTCGACGTCGGCGGGGATGTCCGGATCGAGGAAGCCGGCCACAGTGGCAGACGACCCCGAGTACCGCTCGACCAATTCCTGGCCACGGAGGATGCCCTCGTCATCGTTCATCGAGGCGATCGTCGTCTTACGGGTGGAAAAGGTGTTCGCCTCTAGCGTGAGCTCAAGAACTGCCAACCGCGGCACATCTTCCTCCTGTATTTTCGAAACAGAGGTTCCACAGGTTGCAACAATACTCTTAGCGATGAGGGAGAGCGCAAGATCGGATCGCCACGACCGAACCCTCCGACGCACGGGCCGGGATGCGCGCCACGACGCTCACCTCGAATTTCGGCATACACCGGGTCCGACAGGCGGCGTTTGGCGTTCCGGTAGCGGGTCGGTGAAGTTCGCCGGCACCCGACTTTTATTCCTCGAAAACTATGATTCATCATAATATTTGGGATAGCAGACACAACGCTAAGCGAGTCATGAATGAGCACTCAGGGGTACGTCGCAGGCCCGCATCGCAGTCAGCAGTGGTACGGGCGCGACATGCGCAACTCCTATATCCACCGGGCGTGGATGCGACGGGGGCTTCCCAAGCACGCGTTCGACGGCAGACCACATATCGCGATCGCCAACACCGCATCGGACCTTACGCCCTGCAATGCGCATCTGAACGAAGTCGCGGCCAGCGTCAAGCAGGGCATCTGGGAAGCCGGCGGAGTGCCCCTGAACCTTCCAGTGGTCTCACTCGGGGAGACGCAGGTACGGCCGACGGCCATGCTATGGCGGAACATGGCCGCCATGGCCACCGAGGAGATGCTTCGAGCCAATCCGATCGACGGTGCCGTACTCCTCGGCGGCTGCGACAAGACGATCCCTTCGCTGCTCATGGCGGCAAGCTCGGTCGACCTGCCAGCGATCGTGGTCCCAGGCGGGCCGATGCTGACCGGGCACTTCCGAGGGACGCCGATCAGCTGCGGTACCGACGTCTGGCGCCTGTCAGAAGAGGTGCGCGCGGGGCGCTTGTCTGGCGAGGACTTCACCGCCTCGGAATCCTCCATGATCCGGAGCCGAGGCCACTGCAACACCATGGGCACCGCGTCCACCATGGCAGTCATGGCCGAGGCCTTGGGCGCCACGCTGCCCGGGATAGCAGGCACTCCTGCTGCCGATAACCGGTTGCTGGAGATGGCGCACGCCACCGGCCGTCTCGTCGTAGAGATGGTTGAGGCAGATCGTCGGCCCAGCTGCGTGCTCAGCCGGGGATCCTTCCACAACGCCATCGTCGCGCTCGCGGCGGTAGGCGGCTCCACCAACGCCGTCCTCCACCTTCTGGCGATCGCTGGCAGACTCGGCATCGAGCTGACACTCGATGACTTCGATTCGATCGGCGCGGGCGTGCCGCTAATCGCGAATTTGCAGCCGGCCGGCGAGTTCCTAATGGATGACCTGTTTCGGGCCGGCGGCCTGGCCGCTGTGCTCGTGGAGGTTTCCGATTTGCTCGACCCCACCGCGGTAACCGTCACCGGCAAGACTCTGGTGTCGCACCTGGCCGACGCTCTGACCTTCGACCGCGACGTGATCCGGCCGCGAGCTCGGCCCCTGCAGGAGCACGCTGGCATAGCCATCCTGCATGGCAGCCTGGCCCCGAGCGGAGCGGTCATCAAACCCGCAGCCGCTTCACCCCACCTGCTCACCCACCGCGGACCTGCAATTGTGTTCGACAGCGTCGAGGACTTCAACGCCAGGATCGACGAACCTGACCTGCCGGTTGACGCGGACTCCGTGCTCATCCTGCGGGGATGCGGGCCTAAGGGCTACCCCGGCATGCCAGAGGTCGCCAATCTGCCGCTTCCCACCAAGCTCCTTAGGAAGGGAGTCCGTGACGTCGTACGCGTCTGCGACGGTCGCATGAGCGGCACCGCCTATGGAACGGTCGTGCTCCACGTCGCGCCCGAGTCCGCCGCAGGCGGCCCGCTCGGGCTAGTTCGCACCGGCGACCCTGTGATTCTCGACGTCCCCAACCGGCGACTTGACCTCGGCATCTCCGATGCGGAACTCGCCGCGAGACGTGCGTCCGAGCGCGCGGCGGCAGGTTATGCCGCTCCGGTCCGCGGGTGGGAGTGGATCTACGTTAATCATGTGCTCCAAGCGGATAGCGGCGCCGACCTGGACTTCCTGGTCGGCTCAAGTGGCAGCCACGTGATTCGCGAATCGCACTAACCGCGGCCTGGATGCGGGAACACCCGATGCGCGTCGGCCGGGCTCCGTGATGCCGACGAGGACGGGAGCTGACTCAGGCGGGCAGTCCAGTCCGGACTGTCCCGCTGATCTGAGGCATCGAGGCCGATGCGCCGGCGACAACGGGTATGGCACTCCACTGGTCAAACGCCGTACAGGGTCTCATCGCCGCAGCTTGCCCCATGTGCAGTCGGCGACCCACTATCAATCCTCCAGCGATCAGCTGGCACTGGTATCCAGCACCGATCCGCTACGCCCGGCCGGTCGCCGCTGCCGCCATCGAACCCGTCACCACACTCTCCCTGCTTCAGCGCCAGTCATCGACCGCATCGAGGGGGTAGATCGGGCGCGGCACCCGCTCCCACGGCAGCGACGCCACGTCCGACTGCGTCGGCCCCGGAGTGTTGACGCGGATCACCTCATTGGTCAGTTCAGCAAACCACTGGAAGTTGCTGGCGGTCTTGAGCACTACTGCCGAGTACTCGCGCGCGTCGATACCCAGGTGCTCGTAGAGCGCCGGATAGTTGCCGCCCACGCCAGGCAGCTCACTCACCACGATGGTGACGGGCCCGACGTCGACGACCGCGGTCGCCCCGTGCCCCGCCTGGTTGCGAGACGCATGCTCCATATGGAGCACGAACTCAGGTTCAACACTCCGAACCGTGACACGCACCCTGCGGGGTTCGTACCAGCGGCTCACCGCACCGCCCAGATCAACGTCAATCTCGGCTCCCGCTCCGGCTGCTACAAGTGTGCGCGCCGCAGCCGGGTCGACCATCGTCATGATCGTCTTCGGCCCGCCGGCGCGAAGGATCTCCGTCAGCAGCACGTTGCTGTCACCGCCCGCGCCGCCGAAAACCGAATCACCTGTGTCACTGAAGATCAGGAGTCCGTCGTGGGCTGCCGCCGTCGCCACCGCCTCGGCTGGCTCGACCGAGGTCCGGACTTGGAACTGCTCTCGCATGCTCCAGGCGAGCTCAGCCATCTCCTCTGCAGCCACATCCGCCAGATCAGCGTCCCAGTCGGTTACGACGACGACCGACCAGCCGCCCTGCTCGACGTCCAGCCACGGCTGCATCGGGAACGGCGACACCGACAGGACTCGCTCCCTGGTCTCAAGCTCCCTGGCATGATCAAACCAGATCTTCATCGGCCCGCGCGAGCTCAGGTACTGTTCCTGGTGCGACAGCAAGCGCAGCTTGCGCCAGCCCATGACCGGCCTGACCTCACCGGCGACTGTGCGCAGCAGCAGTTCCCCCGTAAGCCGACCGGTATCGTGCGGATTGTGCGGCTGCGTGCGGTGAGCGATGATCGCGGTCGACAGCCTAACCATGCGCTCGGTTATGTTCGCATGGTGATCGAGGCCCACAACGACTGGCAGGCTGTCCCCCACGACGTCGCGCACGGCCGCGAGCATGGCGCCCTCGACGTCGTCCTCGCTAGCCGCGGCACAGGCACCATGCATGAGGAAGGCGAAGCCATCTAGTTGACCGGCCGCGCGGAGCCGCTGGATCAGGTCACTGGTCAGAGCCGCGCACGTGTCGTCGGTAATCCGCCCGCCGGCGACCGCGTCGGCCTTGATCAGCGGAACGACGTCGACGTCCATGCCGGAGTTGCGCACCGCCTCCAGGAAGCCGCCAACTGGGCCGATCCCAGCAAGCTGGTTGAGCTGCTCACCGACGAGGATTCCGAATGCCTCGAACGATTGCATCGTTGACGGCGCGGGATTGAAGGTGTCCGATTCTTGACCGATGTAGGCCACCGCGATGCGCATGAGAATCCTCTCGTTGCAGCAGTTCGATGATCTGAGTGCGCTCTTGTGCCGCCGTCAGCTGGAATGAACGAAGCTGCGTCGAGCCTTCGCTGCTCACCTTCGGCCGACGCATAGTCCACTACACGTGCAGCGGCCTCTGCGGCCCTGCAGCCGCCAGGACCATGACGCTCCCAGACCTGGGCCCTGGATCGCCGCGACCACCGGCGTTGTCAGTGCAGCCAGCCCATCGGATGTCCCGACGTCTCATAGCTCTCCCTGATCACCGCGTCCGGGCGCGCCAGCACCTCCGGCCGCAGTTGGGTGCCCAGTCCGGGCCCCGCCGGTGCCAGCAGGCAGCCGTCCACGACGGAGATATTGGTCGTGACCAGGCTTGGGTACCACTCGTCATAAAAGGCACGAGAGGTTTCCATCAGCATTGCGTTCGGCGCGTTCATGCAGATGTGGGCGCAGGCGAACGCGTTCACCGGGCCTGTGCAATCGTGCGGACATACTGGCATCTGGTAAGTCTCGGCATAGCTGCTGACCTTGCGCGTCTCGGAAATCCCGCCCGTCCACACCAGGTCGGGCATAGCAATGTCCATCGCGCCCCGCTCGATGAACTCGCGGAACTGGTAGCGGGTGACGAACCGCTCTGCCAGGCAGATAGGCAACGTGGTCCGCTGGCGGAACTTGAGCTGGGCATCGACATTGCGGGGCGATGCGATTTCCTCGAGCCAGAGAATCGGGTAGCCCTCCAGGGCCTTCGCGATGAGACCCGCGGCGTGCACGCTCCAGAATCCGTGGCCGTCAACGGCGATCTGCATTCGGTCGCCGAGTGCCTCGGCCACAAGCCGGACCGGTGTGATGAGTTTGTCGACCTGGCCTGGGGTGATGTCGTAGCCATCGCCAAGGTGCTTGAAGGGGAAGACCCCGAGCTTCATGGCAGTGATGCCGCGAGCACTACTCTCAGTGGCATACGCGACAGGATCGTCTCCGCCGCCGGTGTCGTAAGCACGGATCCGGTCACGACAAGCTCCGCCGAGCAACTCGTAAATCGGCCGCTCGAGCGTCTGGCCCGCAATGTCCCACAATGCAGTATCGATCGCCGAGATCGCGCGCGTCTCGGCTCCGCCATAACCAAAGTGATCGCTAATGCGGAACATATTGTACCAATGGCGGTCGATCTGGCTGGGGTCCCTGCCGATCAAGATCGGCGCGAACTGCTCGTGTACAGCTGCCTCTACCGTGGCTGGGCCGTAGTACGTCTCGCCCAGGCCGATGTGACCCTCGCTTGTATGAACGCGAACCCACAGCAGCATGCGCTCGCGTGGGTCCGCTACTGCCGACGCCTTCCCGGCGACCGTTCCTGCCAGCCGGATCGTCTCAACCTTAACGATCTTCAAATGGCACTTCCAATAGGCACGTCATCGCAGCCGACGTCGTTCCGCTCGTCGGAACTTACTTTCCAATCTAGACTCTAACGACTCGGCTGAGTCTTGTACAGCTGGGACGCAGGGTTCTTCGGACGTAGAGGTGGCCGACAAAACCAAGCGATCAGGCTATTCCGATCTATAACAACCGAACTGGCACGTACTACGCCCGGCGCTACAGCACCTCAACGGGGCCTGGGCAGCTCTCATCGCCGTCACACACCCGTCATCGCTCCCGGCATCCAGAGCTTGACATCTTGGCGACAGTCGTTACATCCTGCAATCGAAACTCTGATTCCAGATCACCACGATGCCTCCGGCGCCAGTCGGTCAGTCGGGGCACGCCCGCAGGCCCGTCCGCTGCCAGAAGGGAGTCCGGTGTCTTCCACCGGAGGATGCCTCGACAACAGGGTCGCTGTGGTTACCGGTGCATCCAGGGGAATCGGCCGAGCCATCGCGGTCAGGCTCGCGACGGACGGAGCTGATGTCGTGGTGTCCGACATCCACGACTCGCTCGACGCAGTCGTCGCCGACGTGCACCAGATGGGCCGCGAGGCACTGGCCGTGCGCGGCAGTGTGGCGATTGCCGCTGATTGCCGGTCTCTGGTTGCCGCCGCCGTTCAGCAGTTCGGACACTTGGACATCCTGGTCAACAATGCGGCGGTAACAGATACTCATCGAGACTGGCACCAAATCGCCGAGTCGGAGTGGGACCTCGTCCTAGCAGTGAACGCCAAGGGTCCATTTCTGATGTTTGGAGCTTGTTATCCTTATCTCGCGGCGTCAGCGCATGCGAGAGTGGTCAACATTTCCTCGGTCACTGTTCATCTCGGTAAGGCGCGATTGCTGCACTACGTCGCTTCGAAGGCGGCCTTGATCGGTTTCACTCGGACCCTTGCTCGCGAGGTAGGGCCGGAAGGAATAACGGTTAATGCCGTCACGCCCGGAGCTATACGGACTGAGGCTGAGCTGCAAATGTTCCCGGACGAAGACGCGTCGCTCCGCAGCGCTGTGGCAAATCAGGCCATCCATCGCCGCGGCCTTCCTGAAGACATTGCTGCCGTGGTGAGCTTCCTGGCCTCCGACGACGCGTCGTTCATCACTGGACAGACGATTAATGTCGATGGCGGCTGGATAATGCCGTGATCCTTCATACTGCGCGGGTCCGGGCATGGCCGGACCTGCTTCCCTGCGCCGGGCGCGTCCACTCTCGTAAGAAGGGACCGAATGAAAGATGCACACGTCTATATGCCAGGTTCGCGAGATAGATGACGCTATTGCCAAGTTTGCGCTTCAACTGGGCATTAAGAGCATCAATATCACTACGCCGCGGATTCCATCGGATGATGGGATCTGGAAGGTAGCCGATCTCGTTCGCCTTAGGGAAGACTGTGAGCAGCGGGGTCTTCGCCTTGAGGTGATCGAGAACACTGCGCGCGAGATGTACGACAAGATTATGCTTGGCCTACCAGGGCGCGATCAGCAACTCGAGAATTACTGTACGACGATTCGGAATGTGGTTCGGGCAGGAATTCCGATTCTGGGCTTTCACTTCATGGCGACAGACGTCTGGCGGACGGATATGGCTGCGGCGGCCCGTGGTGGAGCTAATGCGAGTGCCTACCGCCAGTCAGACGCAAGGTATGGGAACAGGGTGGTCTCGCCAGCGTACGTAGGCGATCTGACCCGTACGGCAGATGACATCTGGGATAACTACCGGATCTTCCTGGAGGCGGTCTTGCCGGTTGCCGAGGAGGTGGGACTGAAGCTCGCGCAGCATCCGGACGATCCTCCAGTTGAAGAGATCAATGGAATCGCTCGCGTCTTCAATACGCCGGAGAATCTGATCAGAGCTTACGAGCTTTCTGCGGGCAGTCCAGCATGGGGATTGGATCTCTGCCTGGGGACTGTCTCAGAAATGGCTGGCGGAGCTGACGCAGTTCGGCAGACAATTGACTACTTCGGCCCCCTAGGCAAGATCCGATATGTCCACTTCCGGGACGTTCAAGGCACCGTGCCAGAGTTCAGTGAATGCTTCCTGGGCGAAGGAAATTATGATCCTGCAGAAGTAATAAGACAGCTCAAAGCAGTGGGATTTGATGGCTGGCTCCAGGATGATCACGTGCCGTTTATGTCGGATGACACTCGGTATGGTCACCGCGCTCGCGCATACGAGATCGGATACATTCAAGGTCTATTGCGTGCGATTGATCCATGAGAATCCTGCGCCGCAACCCGTGGCCCTCGGCGACCCTAATCTAAGCTGGGCGACCAGTCGAGCCCGAAGTGGCGCTGTCGGCAACAATAACTTCGCGGCTGGTGATAGTAACGGCTAGAGCCACGTGATATAGCGACCCGCGCTGCTAGCTGTCATAGCCAACATGCTGGGGCTCACGCGGCTGTGCTGGGCGTGAGGCCGCTGAAGTAATGCCGATCACGGCCTGATCAAGGACGCGGTTTCGCGAAGACCCCGCCGCAGGTGGCCCGCTCGTGGACAACCGCTGCCCCCGGTCCAGGCGACTTGGCCTCGATGGTCCCAACGCTGACCTCCGACCGCGGCGCCTGAGCATGCGCAAGGCGGGCAGGTAGCGCAGCTCTTCCTGTCCGTTAACTTGGCTCTCTCGCAGGGCAGAGTTGACACGGCCCGGCAGGGCGGGTCCAGTTGCTAATGCAGCGCGAGCGGGATAGTGGGCGGCACCTGGGCGAGCCATGTCCTATGCGCGTGTGCGACCCATAATGGACCGCACCTTGCCAGCGGGGATGATGCGGCGTCTGCGAACCAGTTTCTTGCTCACCCGGCTGCCCAGTCGTTCTCGGTAGCGACGCTCCGGACTAGCGATTCGACATGCCTTCACCGAGCCAGAACCCACCCCTGGCGTAACTACAGGCGTTCCGGCAGCCGCAAATCGAGTATCATTATCATACTGGAGGTGGGGACACTGGCAATGACAGCCGCGAGTGAGGCACTGGCTTATCCGATAAGGTCAGTCGACCGGGTTTGCGACATATTGGACACGATTGCGAATTCCCAGGGTGACGTCACGCTTACGGACATTGCTGACGCAACGGGTCTGCCAAAGAGCTCGGCGTTCCGGTACTTGACGGCGTTGGAGGTCCGCCACTACGTCGAACGGGACGCTGAGTCGCTCACCTATCGGCTAGGTCCTGCGTTCCGTCCCCAGCACACCCTGGGTGTGTCGCGTCTTATCGAGTTTGCCCAGCCAGAGCTCGAGCACCTTCGCGATGTCCACGGAGAGTCCACCAACCTCGGCATCCTGGACGGCACGATGGTGGTGCACAGCGTGGTCTGCGAAAGCCGTCACGCCATGCGACTGGCCGCCAGGGTGGGCGACCGGGAGCACGTGCACACTACCGCTCTCGGCAAGGCAATGTGCGCGCAACTGGGCGCGGATCGCGTCCGCGCGATCCTGGAGGCCGCGGGAATGCCGAGTCGCACCAGCGCGGCCATCACCAGCCAAGAGGAGTTCTTTGCCGAGCTAGACCGCGTGCGTGCCCAGGGCTACGCCGTTGATGATGAAGAGAACCAACCCGATGGCCGTTGCGTCGCTGTCGCCATCCCGGGCCTGCCGTTCCCCGCCGGTATCAGCATCAGCGCTCCGGTCAGCCGGTTCCACGCGCGTGATGTGCCCGGCGCGGCCCAGCAGCTGAGCAACATCGCGACTTCGCTCGCCAAGCAGATGCAGTCGTGACGCTCGGCCAGCTCCCACCCGCCTCACGTGACCGCCAGCTACAAAGCCCCTTGGAATACGCTGCTTCTCGCGCTCCTCGGCCTACGCCCAGCACGAGAGCGCGGCACACCGCCACGGCAACGTCAGAAGATCGGACTGCGCCGCTCCGGGCTGTCTCGTCCCGATAACTTCGTCCTGAGGGCGTTAAGCAACGCGCTCACAGTCACTGCCTCCACGAGTACGGATGCCCGCCTCCATCCGCGGTAGCCACCACCATCGCATCAGGACGTGCGAGAACCTCCTCAGACAATTCCGTGCCAAGGCCCGGACCTTCCGGAGCAAGCAGGTAACCATCTTCAACGGTAATATTCGGCTGCACAAGCCTTAGATAAAGATTATCGTAGAGGGAGCGCGACGTTTCCATCAGAAAAGCATTCGGCAAGTTCATGCACAGATGCGCACATGCGAACATGTTAACCGGGCCCGTGCAGTCATGCGGGCAAACCGGCAGCTGATATATCTCCGCCATAGATGCAATCCTGCGTGCCTCCGACAGGCCACCCGTCCACAGCAAGTCCGGCATGACGATGTCAACGATGCCACGCTCTATGTATTCTCTAAACTGAAAACGAGTAACAAACCTCTCAGCCAAACAGATAGGAATTGCAGTGCTCTGAGCCAGCTTGAGATACGCGTTCGCATTACGCGGGGACATTAGCTCTTCCAGCCACAAGACCTGATATGGCTCTAGAGCGCGCGCGATCATGGCAGCAGCGGGTGCACTCCAAAATCCATGACCATCAACGGCGACCTCGATGGCACCGCCCAACTCCTCCTTGATCGCTCTTACCGGATGAATTAGCTTATCAACATCAGCAGGCGAGATTGCGTAACCGTCACCGTGGTGCTCAGGGGGGAACACGCCTACCTTCATGGCCGTGAGCCCCCTTTCCAAGTTCTCGCGGGCATAAGAAACCGCGTCAGTGCCGTAAATCCCGGTATTATAGACTCTTATGTGATCCCGACACTTACCGCCAAGCAGCTCATACAATGGACGGCCGGCTGCCTTTCCCGTGACATCCCAGAGCGCTATATCGATCGCAGATATCGCACGGAGCTCTGCGCCTCCATACCCAGAGTGGTCCGCAATCCGGAACATATCACGCCAGTTTCTCTCGATCTCCAGAGGATTGCGTCCTAGGAGAAATGGCGCGAACGTCTCATGTATGACAGCCTCTACAGCTCGCGGGCCGTAAAACGTCTCACCCAAACCTACGAGGCCTTCATCGGTGTGCAACCGCACCCAAATCAGATTCTGCTCAGTAACCTTCGAATTCCGCTCGTCCGCGTTCGCGTTCCCCGGCAACGACTGACCAGGCAGCCGCACAGTCTCGACTCTAGTTACGATCACTGCCAGCCCTCAGCGCTATACCATCTACCGTCGACCAACGTGCTATCACCACTAGCGAGTGCTGCCCGACTCACGTAGCGATGGCTGACCTGATACCAGGGGCAGCCAGCAACGCACCTCTCGCGACCCGCCGACTTCTGATAGCGGCGGCATCTCAGCGCACGCCTCAACCGCCATCTGGCAGCGCGAGCGAAAGACGCATCCTTCCCGCTCGCGTTCTACGAGCGCCAGTCGCCGTCGTAGGGTCATCCCGGCGCGCGGAACAGACTCCAAGAGCATTCGCGTGTACGGATTCCCCGGGGACCCCAGGACGTCATCAGTCTTACCCCGTTCCATGACCATGCCTCGGTACAGAACTATCACCTCATCGCACAGCTGATTTATCACCGCGAGGTCATGAGAGATGACCAGGTAGGTCAGACGAAGATCGTCTGCCAGCTCGGACAGCAGGTTCAGAATCTGGGCCTGAATAGATACGTCGAGCGCTGACACGGCTTCGTCGAGCACCACTAGGGTTGGCTCTGCGCAAAGAGCCCGAGCTATCGCAACGCGCTGCCTCTGCCCTCCTGAGAGCTCTTTCGGTAGAGCGTGTCCTTCCTGATCAGACAGCCCAACGCGGTCAAGCAGCTCGCGCGAACGTCGCAGACGCTCCGATGGCGTTCTCGCGAAAAGAAGACGCTGTACCTCCTCAAGCATCTTATAGGCCGACTGATGCGGGTCAAGTGACGTAAAGGGATCCTGAAAGACTGCGCGGATTCTGCGCTTAGCGGTCCGGCTATCCGAGTCAGCCCAGCCAAAGCGTACCCGCCCTGCCGAAGGCTGCGTAAGACCCAGTATTATCCGCGCAATGGTGGTCTTACCAGATCCGGACTCACCTACCAATCCCACAGACTGGCGCTGACGAACCTCGAAGGAAACATCTCGCACCGCATTTATCGACCGACGCCTTCCAGTAATGCCCGACTTACTGGCAAAGGTTTTATCGATACCCTCGACAGACACCAAGATGCTGCGGTCATCCATCGGTGACCTCCACGCGCACTGCATTTGGCCCCCCGCGCGCCAGCTCCTCAACATGCAGGCACGCCGAACGACGGTCGGGTGCTCCTACGACGGCTAGCTCCGGCACCGTCGTACGACAATCATCTTGCGCCAGGCTGCAGCGCGGATGGAACGCGCAACCTTCGGGCATTGCCGACGGATCTGGTGGGCGACCTGGTATCGCCTCGAGTCGATGATGCCTTCGCCCGATTGCTGGCCTGGCCTGGATGAGGCCAACCGTATAGGGATGGAGTGGCTGAGAGAAGAGCGACGCTGTCGGCTGGCATTCCATGACCCGACCGGCATAAAGCACTATGGTCCTCTGACAGAGGGCGGATGCCAGAGCTAGGTCGTGTGTGATGAACAGGACGGCGATATTCCGCTCTAGGCACAGATCCTTTATCAGGGCGGCAACTTCAGCCTGTATCGTCACGTCCAGAGCGGTCGTCGGCTCATCAGCAATCAGCAGGTCTGGCTGTCTGGCCAAAACCGAGGCGATCGCGACTCGCTGAAGCAAGCCTCCGGACAACTCACCGGGCCGGGCCGCCATGACCCTGTCGGGATCTGATATGCCGGTGTCAGCGAGTGCGGACATGGCCGCCGCGTGAGCGTCGCGCCGTGACATGTCCACTCCTCGGCTTATCCCTTCAACGAGCAGTGACCTAACCGTGTACAGGGGGTCCATCGACGCCCGCGGATCCTGAAAGATCATTCCGGCGTGGCGGCGCCTGAAAGCCGTGAGATCCCGCCGACTTAGTCTCAGGACATCCCGGCCATCGAATTCGACAGAACCGGACACCTTAGCGTCACTCGGAAGCAGGCGCATGAGCGTGCGCGCTGTGACCGACTTCCCAGATCCAGACTCACCAACGAGTCCTACTATCTCGCCCCTGCGGATCTGGAAGTCAATGCCGCGTACCACTTCTCTGTAGTCGCCGGCCGCCCTCAGCGCGACCCTCAGATCCGACACATCCACCAACGGAGGACTCACCGCTGCGTCCCCGCTTTCCTGCCCAAAAATTCCCCAACCAAGTTCACTGCAATTACCGTAAGGCCGATAGCGCCGGCAGCGCTGACCACTTCCCACCATGCACCAAGTGCCAGATCGTTGCGACCGGTCGTCAGCATTTGGCCCCAGTCAGAGGCCGGCGGCTGGACGCCCAGCCCTAGGAACGCTAGCCCGGCCAGGTCTAGCAGAGCATAGCCGAAATAGACCGTCGCCTGCGCCGCGATAACGGGCACGATATTCGGGAGTATATGACCGAACGCAATGCGCAAGCCCGAAAAGCCCTCAACCTTGCAGGCCTCCACATACGTTCGCTCTCGCTCGGACAGCGTGACATTCCTGACCATCCGCGCCATGACAGCAACAAAGCCCAGTGAGATTGCACCCACTGCGGTGACAAGCCCCGAGCCAAACGTGGCGATAATTATAATCGCGAGCAGCAAGCCAGGAAACGAGAACACGACATCAAGGACCCGCGAGATCAGTGAGTCGGTAAAGCCGCCCTTATAACCCGCAGCAAGCCCAATAGGAACTCCAAACACGATAGAGCAAACTGTCACTATCGCCGGGCCAGTAAGACTGATCCGGCCCCCGTATAGGAGCCGAGATAGTATATCCCGCCCTACGGAGTCCGTCCCTAGAAGGTGCTGCGGACTTGGACGAGACAGAATGTTCGATAGGTCTATAACATTTGGACCGTACGGAGCGATTACTGGTGCAAATAGCGTCGCCAAGATCACGGCACCAATAAATCCCATAGCGATATAGACAACGATTTCCCGCCGCGCGGTTCGGGTATGCGTGATCCGGGCTCCCAGTCGCTCCTGGCTAATCACGGGACGCGCCCTGGAAGAGCCGCATCCGCGGATCTACTATTGCGCAGATGACATCAGTGACAAGGTTCCCGATAATGAATACCGCCGTATAGAGTAGTGCTATAGTTTGTACGACTGCGAAGTCCTTGACGTTTATCGAACTTACAAGCAGGCTGCCGAGACCACCCAAGCCGAAAGTATATTCAACAAGGATCGAGCCGCCAATAAGACCTGCCAAGATCAGTCCGCTCATGGTGACGGCTGGTATAGCCGCGCTTCTCAAGGCATGCTTTCCAAAGACGATGTGCGTCGGTAGGCCTTCTGACCGGGCTCTCATGATGAACTCTTGATCGACAATTTCGATAACCGACGCTCGCATGACGCGCGCGACAGACGCCGTAAGCGCGATAGCCAGCGCGAGCGCCGGCAATATCAGGTGATACAGGCGATCCAACACGCCGCTTCCGGCGCCGAATACTGGAAACCAGTGGACTCCTACTGCGAGCGCCACTATCAGCAGAATGCCCGACAGGTATGTCGACAGCGATGCACCCACAAGTACGCCCGCGGACGCTATCCTGTCCACCCATGTGTCCTTCATGGTTCCGGCTAGCAGTCCGATTAGGAATCCGGCCAGGATCACGAGAGCAGTCGCCATGACCGCCAATTCAAGCGACACGGCAGCCGGCCCTCTAATTACCTGCAATACGGGTTCATTGTTCTGTACGGAAATGCCTAGGTTCCCTCTGACCAGATGGCCGAGCCAGGTCACATACTGGACTATGAAGGGGTGATTGAGGCCGTACTCCTGACGTATCGCCGCCAAGGTCTGCGGAGTCACAACATGGTCTCCTACCAGCAGCTGCTCCGGAGTTCCTGGTGCTATGTAGAGCAGTGAGAAGACTATGAATGAGACCACGAGCAGCAGCGGGACTAGGGTAGCAGTGCGACGCAGAAGGTATTGGGGCATAGAGCCGGGCCTCAGACTCCGCTCAAGTCATTAATGTACGGAAGGCTCGTCCAGAGCGGGTTGAGCCGGTAACCGCCTAGGCGCTTGTTCAGGAGCAGCGTTGTGTTCGGGCCGAACAGCAAGACATACGGAGCGTCTTCCATGGCGATGGTTTCGAGCTGTACGACGAGCTTCGCGCGGTCATCTGGATTGACGGTAACTTGCTGCTGATCGTAAAGATGGTTCACCAGCGAATTGTTGTAGTGCGGGACGTCATCCCCGGTCGGGCCGCTGCGGAAGAGATTCATGACCTGCGCAGGGTTGGCGTAAGTACCAGTGTGGTCCAGGAGAGCCCCCCCGTATTGCATGCCCACACGGCGAGCAACGTACTCGACACTTGGAAGCGACGTTGGCTGCAATTTCAATCCTATGCTGTTCCCTGCGGACTGGATAGCTAGAGCCAACGGCTCTTGCCATGGCTCACGGTATATGACGTCACCACCCGCGCCGTTGGCGCCTCCGGCCTCAGCCATGAGCTTCTTAGCCTTGTCGAGGTCATAGGAGTAACTCGGGAGGGCGTCGTAGCCGGCCTTGAATATCGGTCGCGCCCAGCTCCAGGAAGCCGGTGTTGCCGGTGACCTGATTGTCCCGTCAGCCAGTCCGCCCCAAGCCGCCTGGGATAGAACAGGCCGGTTAATCGCATAGCTGAGCGCTTGCCTAACACGTCTGTCACTAAACGGCGGAGAAGTGACGTTCAAGGACAGGAGCTCAGTCAGGTAATTAGGCGCTTGAAGAAGGTGCAGATTGGGTGAATTTCTCAGCGATGCAACCTGGAGGCCCGTGAGCGACGGGGAGAAGACGCCGTCTATTGTGCCATTCGCGAGTCCGTAGATCATGGTGGTAGGATCCGGAATGATATGCACAGTGAAATTCTTGACATGCCGCGTTACTTGCTTGTTCCAGTACGAGTCGTTTTTCGTGATCGTAACCGCTTGCTCTGCCACCCAGCTGACGAACTTATAGGGACCGGTGCCCATCGCACCGACCGAGGGGCTGCCGTAGGCCTGCCCCTTTGCGGTGACATAGGCCTGAGAGTGTACCGCGCCGAGCGTGGTGGCCAAGAGGCCCACATAGTCAGGATCATGCTGATCGAAGGTGACCGTCACCTCGTTCGCACCGGTGACACTCGCTGACTTGAGGTGCTGGACCTGGGCGCTGGTGTTGATGGCCACGGCCGGCTTGGTGCGGTTGATGCTAAAGGCCACGTCAGCAGGTGTCATCAGGCTGCCGTCGTGGAACCTGACACCCTGGCGGATCTGCAGCACGAGGCTGGTCAGCGACGAGTACTTGTAAGACATAGCGAGGTTCGGCTGAGGCGCGCCAGTTGCGTCGAACTTGAGGAGGCTCTCAGTGATTGACGGGACGAGCGAGTTGGAGTCGAAGTCCCACTCGAGGGTGCTGTCCATGGAAACGGGATTGTTGACGGTCGCCCAGTTGACTTGATCGACGTCCTTCCCTCCTCCGGGAACGAAGTCGAGCGCGGAAGCTGACGACGCAGGTCGTGACGACGGAGAACTCGAGCATGCTGCGAGCAGGCCGGGTCCCAAGGCGGCCGTAAGACCGGCGAGTCCAGCACCTCTAAGGAACACCCGCCTGTTGTGAGACGATGATTCGTTGCTGTCCACGGGGCTCTCCCTAGGTGGGAATTACGAGGGTAGGGCTGAGTTCTGACCTAAGGAACAAGGGTTTCGTTATTGGTCGCCCACCGTATCAGCGCTTTCGTGACAGTGTCAACGCCTAACCTTCGAAGAGCCGGGGCTCGCTTCTGGAGCTGAACGCCCAGCTAGGCTGCGGTCTGACACCCGCAGCGGACACTCGGTGTGTAGAGAGCTAACGACGCGACTCCTCCATGAGTCGATGTTGACGCAGCACACTGGTTCATCTATGGTCTCGTCATCTGGAAATGGCAGTTCAGCTGTCGGAACGCCTTATCGCCCCTGGAGCATCGTGCTGATCGAGTCGTGGCCGGCCTCTGCGGCAGCATGGCAACGTTCGAAACGCTCACTGGGCGGGGGTGTGTCGACCGGGCTACGAGCCTCGATGAAACCGCATCCGCTGTTCTTCGCCTCCGGATCAGGTCCTCGCCTGACCGACATCGACGGGAACTCATACCTGGACTATGTCCTGGGCTGGGGACCAGTGATCCTGGGCCACGGCCATCCAAAGCTGACCGAGGCGGTGGGCTCGCGGGTGGCGCTCGGCGCGACGTTTGGCGCCTGCCACGACCTTGAGTACGAGGTTGCCGAGAGAATCATCTCCGCGGTGCCAGGTGCCGAACGCGTACTCTGGTCCAACACCGGTTCCGAGGCGACTCAGGTCGCTGTACGCCTGGCCCGGGCAGCGACAGGCCGACAGCGCTTCATCAAGGTGGTCGGCCACTATCACGGCTGGTCAGACACCTTCCTGATCGGCTACCGCCCCGACGATCAGGGCCGCCTGGATTCCCTGGGCAGCCGCGGTCAGCGGGCGTCAGCCCTGAATGAGGTGAGCCTTGTGTCGTTTGGCGACCTAGCCGGAGTAGCCAGCACGCTCAATGATCCCCGCTCGGACATCGCAGCGGTCTATGTCGAGCCGGTGTTGTGCAACTCTGGGGTCATCGCCCCGCCGGAAGGCTATCTCGCTGGTCTGCGATCACTGTGCGATGCGACGAATACTGTCCTGATCTTCGACGAGGTGATCACCGGCTTTCGCGTCGCCTTCGGCGGAGCCGTCCAGCGCTTCGGCGTCGTGCCCGATCTCACCGTGTACGCGAAGGCGATCGCGGGCGGCTACCCGATGTCTGCAATAGCAGGTAGCGCTTCGATCATCGATCAGATCACGTCTGGCGTGGTCCACGCGGGAACCTACAACGGCAACCCGATCGTGTTGGCGGCGGCAGCGGCGACGCTCGACGTCCTGGGCGGTGACGGCGTCTACGACGCGTTCGAGGCGCGAGGGCGGGAGCTGGCCCAGGGGCTGCGGTCATCGATTGAGCGCCACGGCGTCATCGGTGCGGTGAACCAGGTCGGGCCGGTCGTGCAGGTCCTGTTCGGAGTGCCCGAGCTCGACACATTCGAGCAGTTCCTCGCTGGCGATCAGGACTTCTATGACCGGCTCACAGTCGAGATGCTCCGAAGGGGGATCTTCAGCCTGCCGGGCGGACGCTGGTACATCTCGGCAGCCCACACAGCCCGAGACATTGCGGCCACCGTCAGGGTGTTCGACGAAGCCGTGGCGGCCACCCTACGCCACGGTCCCGGACCGGTCTCTGCGCTGGCGGGAACACGGGCTGATCTGTAAGCAGGACCTGATCCGTACGGGCTTGCGGCGGTGCGCATGTGACAAGGCAACGATGGCGGTGAATGACTGCGGCGCTCCTGAGCGCTTGGTGCACCGCCGGTTGGAGCCGCACCACGAGACGTTATCAGCCGGTCGACGCCGGATCCGGTGCCGTAAAGCCCGTCATCACGCCAGGCAGGTTTCGACGGGAGTGGAGGCTAAGCCATGCACAGCCAGAGCAGCAGCGACCTGCGCTCGGTCATGGACCAACAGGGTTATGTGATCGTCGACGACGTGCTGTCGGCGAGGACGCTGAATCGGATGCTCGATGCGATTGCGATACGCACGGTTGAATACGGGCAAGAGATGGAACGTGCCGGACACGTGTCCGGGCTGTCAGGCTCCGGGCTGTCCGAACAGCTCATCAGCATCGTCAGGAGTGGTCAGACCTGGCCGGGTCAGGTCCTCGACATCGCATTGCCGCAAGGTGGCATCGCCTGCGACACCCCGATATTTCTGGAAGAGGCGGCCTTCGAATTGGTGACCGATCCCAAGCTGCTCGACTTGGTCGAGCAATTCGTCGGCCCTGAGATCTGGCTGAGCCCGGTAGGGCATACCCGCGTGAAAGTGCCACACGACGTGGCCCCTCGCGACAACGGCCGCTTTGGCACCACTGTCTGGCACCAAGACAACGGCGTACTGCTCGCCGAAGCCGATGACCTGGACATACTCACCGTATGGGTCCCGCTACGCGAAGCGACCGTCGAGAACGGGTGCATGTGCGTGGTGCCCACCCCGCGGCAGGCTGACCTGATCGAGCACTGCGGCGCGGGGCTTGGCATCCCGGCGTCGAACATGCCCGAAACCACGCCCGTCGCGCTCCCCATGCGGGCGGGAAGTGTGCTCTTGCTCCACCAGAGGACGGTGCACGCGTCGCTGCCGAATGTGACAGCTGACGATATACGGATCAGTATGGACCTGCGTTATCAGTCGCTCGAACGCCCGAGTGGGCGCCCGCAGTTTCCGTCCTTTCTCGTCCGCAGCCCGAGCGACCAGGCGCGCCTGACGACGTGGCCCGAATGGCGCACCGGCTGGATCGAAACCCGTGACCGGCTGGCCGATCAGGACGCGGGGCCTTTCAACCGCTGGACCCGGCTGGAGGGATGTGCCTGAGGCCTCATCTGCGAGGCACGCCCGAGTGGCTGAACCGATATCCGGCACGGTTCCCGAACACTAACCCAACCGCCGGAAACACCAACTTGTTGAATCGGGGCGGAGTTCGTGGTCTGCAGCCATGATCTTCGAGGCTGTGGTCGGGGTCGCTCGGGAAACACCTGTCGCCCTGGTGGGCTGACTGTCTAACGGCCTGCGTCCCGGTCACAGCCGTCCGGTGGGAGTGGCTCGAGAGAGGTCTGCAACTCCCGAAGTTGGTCTGCCCTCCGCCGGATCCGTGATCGTCTACTAGTTGGAGGAAGCTTCCGATGTCAGCTGTGGCCGAGCGAGCGCTCACCCCGCAAAACGTCGTTATTGCTGTGGACCCGCACAAGGCATCCTGGACTGCCGTGGCTGTCACCGCGGGCTTGCGTGCGGCCGCGAAGATCATTCCTTCTGTGGTGGCGCAAGCCCTTGGCAGCTTTCAGCGTGGCGTTCAGCGTAAGCATGACGGGCGGCGAGGCGTTTGCTCGGTTGTAGACGGGCCTACGCGGTGGGGATAAGTCGGACCGGATAGTCCCCCGGCGGTCTTCGTGCCGTGACAATCAGCCTGCGAGCGGGACACTGACGGTGTGACCGAACCGCGGCGCCTCTGCCGCCTGCTCTCAGCGACGAACTCACTCGGTCCGTAGCGGTCGCCTTGCGCTGCAGCCGTGGAACGGGTCGTGGAACGGGTGCTGTCCAAAGTCTTGTGCATTCAGTGCATTCCGGGCGTGCAGTTGGGCGATCGGTGCACGTAGGCGTACTAGGGCCGCCAGCCGGTCCTCTCTTAATCCGCGGGTTCGGGGTTCAAGTCCCTGGCGGCGCACCCGTCCTGACCTGGGCTTTCTTCCGCCTCGTCGCCGTCCGCGGTACCCGGTTCACGGGCCTGGTTGCTCCCTGGCTGCTCGTTTGCACGGATCGTGCACACGCGGGGGCGGGATATGAGCGCTGCGGCTGCGGTCATCGCTGCTCAGCCGGAGGGGACACTGGCGAACTAACCTTGGGAGCGCCGTCCGCCGACGGGCATGGCGGTCCGGTAAGCGCGGGCGTTTCGCGAGTGGATGTGATGAGGTGGTGGGGGGCAAGAAGCGGGGCTCGGCGGTTAACAGGGCCCCTGGCATGCGGCGTGACCGAACTCAGCGAGTAGAGCGCTGGGCGGTGCGCCGCGTCCACGACATCGTTGAGGGTCACCTGCAGTGGAACTTCGGTCCCGAGCCGCTTCCTGAATACGGGGTTGACGCGCTGGCTGAGGTGGTAACCGACGATGACTTGGTCACCGGACGGCTGCTCGGCTTGCAGATCAAGGGCGGCGACTCCTACTTCCGCAGGCCAAAAGGCGAGGAAGGCTGGACCTTCCGCGCAAGCAGTGACCATTTGGCGTACTGGCTGGGCCATAGCCTGCCGATCCTGGTCGTGCTCGTCAATCCAGAAGGTCAAGCATTCTGGCAGGTCATTACGACCAAGACGATCAAGGAGCATAAGAAGGAATTCTCGCTCCTGGTTCCGCGCAGTCAGCCGTTTGACGCAACCGCCCGAGAGGCACTACTGGCCCTGGCCGGCGGGCGTGAGGGACTTCTGGAACAACTCCCGGGCTACTACGCGATCCTGCCCCCGGCCGCGGTGACGCCGCTGCGCCGGGCCGAGGCGGTCGACCAGCTCGCGACCGCGCGGCTGGCCGAGCGCCTCGCAGACGGCCGTAGCAGTGCCGGAATGACAGCCGGGTCGCTGATCGCGGCTAGCCCGTCCTGGCTCATTCGAAGCGCCGCCGCCCAGGACCTGTGGATAGCCGTCGCCGACTACGCGAACGAGCATGGTCACCCGAGGGAAGCCGGCACGGCCTTCGAGAAAGCTGCGGACGTCGAAGGGCCGCGATCCGCCAGGTCATCAGCCGCAGCCGGCCTGGCGCTGACCTCATCGGACCGAGATGATGCACGCCGCTGCCTGGAACGCGCGCGGAATGGGGGGCAGGTGCTGCTCGCTGACATCGGCCTCAGCATGCTGGAGATCCCCGAGGGCGACGGCACGCCGGCGGAGATCCCGCAGTCGGTCAGCGGCGCCAGCGCCGAGGAGCTGGAAGCTGAGCCGACCAGCCTGGCGTTCCTGGCGGAGATGGCCGGGCGTCGAGGTGATCTGAACGCGGCGGTCGGGTTCGGCGAGCGAGCTGTCGCCGCCGCAGGCGATCGGGACCACATAGCGCGGTTCGCGCTGGCCAGGCTGATCCAGCGCCGTGCGCTGACAGGCGGCATGTCCCGTAGTGAAATTCGGCGCGCAGCCCGTTACGCACGAGAAGCGGTCGAGGAACGCCGCCGATGGGACGGCCCTAGCAACGAGGCTCTCACCCTCTTGCTCGACATCTTCATCCCTGACGACATGGCCGCCGCGGTCCAGGCCGCTCTTCCCGGATCCGAGGGCGGCACGGCCCTGGACCGCGAAGCCTCGTCACCCGACGTCGCGCGCCGTGGCGCGGCAGCGGCCCTCGCTATCGGGAACGAGGCGGCCTACCGGTTCCTCATGGAGCGAGTGCCTGACGGCCCGCGCCGCCGGGAACTGCTCGCGCTCGAAGCCGAAGCGACCGGCCGGCCAACATCCGAGCGGATCGCCGTATGGACGGCACTGCTCCACGATGCTGCGGACGATCAGATGGCGGCCCGGAACATCGCGGCCCTGGTCAAGCTCGGCGTGTGGCCAGCGCAGGCTGATGAGCTGCGCGACCGCTCGCTGCTCCCGGCCGATACCTACGAGATGCTCAAAGCGATCTACCGCGCCCGGTCAGGCGAGCGTGCTATCGGCATAGCGAGGCTGCGTGAGCTGGCCGCAAGCTCCGCTCACGCCGCGTTCGAGCTCGTGGAAGTTCTAGCGGACGAGGACGACCCGGACGCTGCCATCGCGGAAACCAAGCGGCAACTTCTCAGATGGCCGATTCCCGGCCTCACCCTCAAACTGCTGGACCTGCTCGGCAAGCACGGGCATGACGAACAGGCAGCCGAGATGATCGAGCAGGTCATCTCTAATGACGCGCTGCCCGCTGACGTACGCCTGCCGCTCGCCACCTGGTACGTGGGACGCAAGGGAAGCCAGCGCAAATACACTGAGGCAGCCGCATTCGCCACGAAAAGCCTGGAGATAGGCGAGGATCCGGAGCTGGCCTGGGGCTTGGTGAAGTCGCTGCACAACCAGGGCAAGGTGATCGCGGCACGCGAGGCCCTGGCCCACCACCGGCCCGAACCGGTCAGCGACGATGAGATGCGCCTGTGGATGCAACTGCACCTCGGCGTGCCGCTTACCACAGACGACGCACGCACGATGACCGGCATCGCCCACCGCCAGCCCGATGGCCCGTTCCGTGACGCGACCATCGCGCTACTGATTCGTGAGGTTCTCCTCACCCCGCCCGAACCAGGCGCCCAGTTCCCCGCTGACGTCATTGACGCTGTCCGTCAGCTCCGGGAACAGGCCGAGAATCGCCCCGGCAGCATGATACGGCTGGTCCCGGATAACGATGGTTCCCTGCGCGCCGCCTTGGCGAGCACCCAGCCAGATCCTGAGGCATATCAGACGCTCCTCGGACGCGTTCAAGAAGGCCAGGCAAGCCTGGCCGACATCGCCCGCTTCGCCAGCCGCCCGTACGCCGCCGTGCTCCTGCACCGGCCGGCCGGAGTCATCCCCGCCATCGACCTGACGCCCGGCCTGCGCCAGGCCGGTGAAGACGCAGCGAGCCAGGCTCTGCAGGCAGGCACTTGTGTTGTGGACCTGTCCGCGCTTCACCTGCTCAACCTGATCAGTGAAGATGATCGTCTCCGGGTGCGTGCAGCCATGCCGAAGATGATTGCCGCGCTCGCCTCGGTCAGCGATACCACGATCACCCGGGACCAGATGCGCGGACTGGCGATCGCCACGTATACCGCGTCCATGCGTGCCGACGGCACGGTCGAGCGCACCACCCTGACCCCGGCCGAGCAGGTGACATTGCGCGAGCAAGCAGAAGCCCTGGAAGCGCTGGCCGCGTCGCTGGAAGTTCAATCGCCCGCCAGCCACGTCGACGCTGCCGCTGACACGATTGCCGTCGCCAAGGAGAGCGGCCTCGCCCTATGGTGCGACGACATTGCGCTGCGGCAAAAGGCTCGGCACGCCCATGTGGCGGCCTTCAGCCTGCTCGACCTCATCGCCTGCCTGCAACATCTCGGAAACGCCACCGATCAGCCGGCGCTGCTGCGCCGCCTGGCCGCGCAGTACGTCATGGACCTCCCGCTCAGCGCCGAAGACATCACGGCCCTTGCTAAAGCCGGAGACTGGACCCGTGGGGCCGCCCACACCGTCCTGGCACGCCCGGAATGGTGGCGGTACCAAGAAGGGAATTGGACCAACATCTGGCGGCAGATCGCCGCCGAAGCTCGCAAGCACTCAGCCGGGGCCTTCCTGGATATCACCAAGGCAGCGCTCTTCGGCTCGACCAGATACGTCAGCTCAGGTCAGGGCACCAAGCGCTACCAGGAACTCGTTGTGCTCGCGCTGATCGCCTGCCACGACACCGGAGGGCCGCCACCGCACAACCTACTGGCCGAACTGGCCAAGAGCACAGGGCCAGGCCTCGCCCCCAACCCCAAGTACATGCTGGCCGCCCTCATAACCGAGCTTGAGAAACAATCTATGCAGAATGCCATCGAGGTAGCCCAGCTGCTGCCCGGCATCGACATCATCTGAGAATCTGAACACCTCGGATCAGCCCGTCGCCGACGGGGGCTGTGACGGATCGGGAACCCGGCCATGGCGGCCGTTCCCGCTGGCAGGGTGCGGCATTTGCCCGTCGATCCTGTCCAGCGGGATCAAGGCGGCTGCGGCTTCGGCGGCGGCGCGAGCGACCTCCGGCAGGACAGAGGTATAGGTGTCGGAGGTGATCGCCCGGGACGAGTGGCCGAGCATATCCTGCACGATCTTGATGTCGACCCCGGCGGCGAGCGCGAGGGTGGCCGCGAAATGCCTGAGATCGTGAAGCCGGATCGGCGGCACGCCGGCCAGGTAGGCGAGCTGCTCGAAAGTGTCGGTCACGGTGGCGGGATGCAGCGGCGTGCCGTCGGGGTTGGTGAACTCGAACCCCGTGTGATGCCAGGCGCCTCCTGCTTCCTGCTTCTCCTGGTCTTGCTGGCGGCGATGGCCGCGGATCACCGCGACGGTCTGCGCGTCAAGGGCGATCTGGCGTTCCCCTGCTTCTGATTTCGGCGGCGCTTGCTGGGTGGCCCAGCCGAGCTGAGTGATCTGCCACCGGATGGTGGTAACGGCGGCGGCCAGGTCTGCGTCCGGGCGGCGCAGCCCGCAGGCTTCGCCTCGCCGCAGGCCTCGGTAGGCGATCAGGTGGTACAGGGCGTACAGGCGGTGCCGGCGGGCGTAGGTCAGGAAGACGCTCGTCTGGGCGGGGGTCCAGACCATGACTGGGGACGGGCGGGGAGTGGATACCCAGATGTCGAGGGGGCTAACGCGGTGGCCGCCCGCGCGGGCACGGGCGGCAGCGAGCCGAGTGTCGAAGTCGTGCTGCCACTCGCGGACGCGCTCGCCGGTCCACACCTGCGGCTTGGGCCGCTTGCCGCACGGCAGGTCCACCAGCGCGGCGGCGTTGATGTCCAGCAGGCCGGGATGCTGCTTCATGTAGGTGCCCAGCGCCGAGCGCAGCGTGGCGCGGATGCGCTGCTTGGTCGCCGGACCGACAATCCGCCGGCCGTTCACCGCGGCCAGCTGCGCAGGTTCGCCGCTGGCGCGGGCCTGGACGACGGCGTCGTTGCACTCGTCGACGGCGTCGAACACGCTGGCGACGTCGGCCACCCGCAGCCGGTTCAGACGGATGTGGCCAATGTGCGGCTTGAAGTACAGCCGGATGTGCGGCTCGTAGCTGCGGACGGTGCCGCTGCGCAGGTCCTTCTTGGCGGCCAGCCATTCATCCAGCCACTGGCCGACGGTGACCTGCGCCGCACCGGGGTCGTGGCCAAGCCTGGTCGCCTTGCGGACCGCGGCCGGGTCGGGCAGCTGCCGGGTCGTCTTGACGGCCCGCTGGATGACATCGGCGATCTGGATCCGGCCCTCCACGTCGCCCGGAGGGGCGATCGCCAGCAGGTCGCGCGCCGCGGCCAGTTCCTGCCCGGCGTCGTCCTGGGTGGCGAACCCGCCCCGGCGCAGCGGGTTGCGCCTGCTGTCGTCGGGGTTGGGCGGCAGCTCAACCTGGTAGTACCAGGTACCATGCCGGCTGCTCCACGTGCCGTTGGCGCGGCGCAGTTTCGCGCATTTCTGGCCGAGCCGGCGGCCATGGTCGTCACGGCAGCTGCACTGCTTATATGTGGTGCCCGCGGCCATCGGCGGTGCCTGCCTTTCTTTTGTTGTCGTCCGGTTGGGTGGGGAGCGGGAGGCCGAGCGCGGCGAGCAGGCCGGGTGTGGGCACCAGCCAGGTCGCGCCCGCCCGGATCACCGGGCACGGGAACTCGCCGGCCCTCGCGAGCTCGTACGCCTTGGTCCGGCCCAGCCCGAACGCCCGCCCCGCGGTAACCAGGTCTGTGACCGCGGGCAACTCGCTTACCTCGGCCAGGGACATCCCGCGGATCACCGGCAGTCCCGCTTCCGGCGTGACCCCGCCGGTGCGGGCCGGGACCTGGGAGCATCGCGACTAGGAGCACGTGCCGCCTCCCTGCTGCTTGAGCGCTGCGCCAAGGTGGCAGCGAGCTGGCCACCAGCCTGCGACTGGGGTGCCTGGGCGGCGGCCGGCGGCGCGGGCCTGCCGCGTATGTCTTGTGGCGCTGGCGTGCAGGCCTGGCTGGCCTTCCGCCCGGGACCGGCAGCATCGGCGCTCGTCTCGTGCGGCCACGTCAAGTCCGGCGGCGAGCCTGGCACGACCGCGATCTGGACGGCGTCCATGACGCGGTTCCAGGCACTGCTGCGGGTCCCTTTCGTGAGGCCGGCGCCGCGGCCGGCGAAGCTGATGTCCCGGCACGTGAGCCCGCCGGTGGTCACGTCCACCGGCAGGACCGTCACCCAGTCCGCATGGGTGACGGTCCCGAGGTTGGGGACGGGGAACCTGGCGGCGAGGATGGCGGAGAGGGGCGGGTCGTTGTCCGCGCACCAGGCCAGCTCGCCGCCGGTCACCTCCATCACCGCCAGGTCGAGGCCCCCGCAGCCGGTGCACAGGCTGCCGATTCCGCACGTGCTCACGCGGCTCGTGTCCCGTCGGTCTGGTAAGCCGCTGCAGGCCGATGGAGCGGCGCCATAGATGGATGGCCTGGCTCGCACTGAGGACCCTCGAGTTCGCGCGAACCCAGGGACTTCCTGGGCGCGCGGAAGATCAGGACGTCCTCGTGCACGATCAGGTGCCAGGGCTCGCCGCGAGCGCGGGCCTTGCGGGTGTTGTCGAGCTGGAAGAACGACGGGCGGGGTATCAGCTGGCAACGGCGCGGTCGCTCGGTGCCTGGCGCCGCGACGGACCCGTCACGCGAAGTCACTGTCCCCATAGCCTGCCGCTACCTGCCACACCGCACGCTAAGGATCACCGCGGCCCTGACTAGCCGACGACTTCCTGGAGCCTGACCTGACCATCGCCGATGCCGGCGATACCAGGCGCTTCTTCCGGGGCCAGAGGTCGCCAGCAAGACCCTGCGAGCTGGTGCGCCCTTCGACGCATGAGGCGTGTCTCAGGTGGCAGACAGTGAGGGTAAGCCCAGCGTCCAATGTGGAGGGGTCATGGCGAGGGCAGGCACCGCGACAGGCACCAGGCGATCCGGGCACGACTTGCTCGGCATTTACCTTAATGATCATCTGGCGGGCGCGACCGGCGGGCTTGAGCTGGCGCGCCGGGTGGCGGCATCACACCCAGGCCCGGCGGCCGACGGCACCCTGCAGCACCTGGCCGCTGAAGTAGCGCAGGATCGTGCCGCGCTGCAGGACATCATGGCCGCGCTGGGCATCCCGGTCCGCGCCTACAAGGTCAGCGCCGCGTGGATCGGCGAGAAGGCCGCACGGCTGAAGCTCAACGGCCACCTTCTCACCCGGTCGCCGCTGAGCAGCCTTGAAGAGCTGGAAATGCTCCGGCTGGGCGTGGAAGGCAAGGCCGCGGGCTGGCGCACGCTGCGGGTTCTGGCGGAAACGGACAACCGGCTCGACTCCGGTCGGCTGGATGAGCTCATCGCCAGGGCACGGCGTCACGCGGATCTTCTCGAGGAGCTCCGCGTCCGTGCCGCGGGCCGGGTCACCGGCCTTGCGGCAACAGCCGATGGGGCGTGAGCGGCATCGCCGCGGCATTGTCTTCGGCTCCTCCGCGGCGCGCGAGGCCCCGGCCTGTTGGTGTGGTGGTTAGGGCGCCGCCCTGGGGGTAACGCGGCGAGGATAACGGGAACGTGCCCGGCTGTGCGCCGACCTGGTTAACGCCACTGATGCACCGGTCAGCTCGGTGCGATCAGGGTCCCGCATATCGGTGCCGCACGGCGGGACCTGGCCTCTACGCGGGGAACAGGAAGAAGGGACGGGGGAGCATGTGGGTGTTTGTGTCTGCCCGGCTGCGGACGTGGCTGCCGCTGGCCATCGCCCTGCCGCTGGCCCGGCTGCTTGTCCATCGCCTCGCTGTCGCCGCTGAACGCCATGACCCGTCTGCCCGTAGCGCGAAACTGCTCCGCCGGGCCGACTCGGCGGTGACCGCGGTGTCCGGGCGCTCCTTGCGCCGGGCCAGGCGCTGAGACCGGCGAGGAACCGCCAGATGGCCGGACCGTCCCGCTCGACGCCGCGCTGGCCCAGACCAGCACCGTTGCGTTGCCTTGTCACCGGGGCAGCTGGCTACATCGGCGGACGGCTGGTGCCTGAATTGCTCGCCGACGGCTACCCCGTTCGGTGCATGGCGCGCGACCCGGCCAAGCTCAGCGACCGGCCCTGGTCCGGCGATATCGATATCGCGGCCGCCGACGCCCTGGACGGGACCAGTGTGCTGCGCGCTCTGGAGAGTGTGGATGTGGCCTATTACCTCATTCATTCCCTGGGCGCGGGCGCGTCCTTCGAGCAGCGCGACCGCGACGCGGCGGCCATCTTCGCAGCTGCCGCACTGTCCGCCGGGGTCACCCGGATCGTGTACCTGGGCGGCATCGTTACGGGTGATGGCAGCGGTCTGTCACCGCACCTGCGCTCGCGCGCCGAGGTAGGGGACATCCTGCTCGGCAGTGGCGTGCCGACGGCCGCGCTGCAGGCCGCCGTGATCATCGGCAGCGGCTCAGCGTCGTTCGAGATGCTGCGGTATCTCACCGAGCGGCTGCCGGTGATGGTCACCCCGCAATGGGTGGAAACCCGGATCCAGCCCATCGCCGTCCATGATGTGCTCCGTTATCTTGTCGGCTGCGCGGCGCTGCCTCCGGGCGTCAACCGCCGCTTCGACATCGGCGGCCCGGACGTCTTGACGTATGCGGAGATGATGAGCCGCTACTCCGAGGTGGCCGGACTGCGGCCGCGCGTACTGCTTCCGGTGCCGCTGCTCACGCCGCGGCTGTCGTCGTTGTGGGTCGGGCTGGTGACGCCGGTGCCGGCTGGCCTGGCCAGGCCGCTGGTGGAATCGCTCAGGAACGAGGTCGTGTGCTCTGAGCACGACATCGCCTCATATGTCCCGGACCCGCCCGAGGGCCTGCTGCCTGTTGACCGGGCCATCGCTTTGGCCCTGCGGCACACCCGCGACGGCGCCGTCTCTACTCGCTGGTCATCTGCTGCCACGCCCGGCGCTCCCAGCGACCCGCTGCCCAGCGACCCGTCATGGGCCGGCGGCTCGCTCTACGTAGACGCACGGATGAGTAACGTCCGAGCGTCGCCCGCCGCACTATGGCGGGTCATCGAGGGCATCGGCGGTGAGAGCGGGTGGTATTCCTTCCCCGCCGCGTGGGCCGTACGCGGGCTGCTGGACCGGCTCGCCGGCGGCGTCGGGCTGCGCCGCGGACGACGTGACCCGCGGCGCCTGCTGGCCGGCGACGCGCTGGATTTGTGGCGGGTAGAGGCCATCACGCCAGGTTCGCTGCTGCGGCTGCGCGCGGAGATGAAGCTACCCGGCCAGGCGTGGCTCGAACTGGCGGTCGGCGAAGGCCATGACGGCACGACCACCTACCGCCAGCGGGCTATCTTCCAGCCGCGGGGGCTCGCCGGACACGCGTACTGGCGGTCCATATCGCCATTCCACGGCGTCGTATTCGGCGGAATGCTCCGCAACATCACCGCAGCCGCCGAGCGAGCCAGCCGCGCGGCGGACAGGCATGCGCCAGCCGGGCACTGAGCAGCGCGGCAAATCCATCGGCGCAGCGGTCGCGCAGGCCCGGATGCGACCAGCGCGGGCCACTCCATCGCCGCATCTGAGGCGGTGTCGCCACCGGGCTGCTGCGGCGCCTAAACAGCCTCGAACAGATGTTCGTGTGAGCAACGGCAGCGGAGGGCGTCCGTAGCACCGTCACGAGCGCGGACGACCAGATGGCGGCCACTGGCCCTATCGGTCAGGTTCGTTGTTTGCCTCGTCTCGAAGAGGGTAGCCGGAAGATCACTGAGCGTAGCAGGCTCATCGCTGCGAGCGAGCGTGAGACCGATCGCGGAGATCACAGCGTGAGGATCCGCCGTCTTCGCGGTCTCCAGCTCAGCAGGCAGCCCGACGAGTCTGCCGCCCGCAGTCACGACGGGAGGTTTGGCATATGAGCACTCAGACAGGCGAGAAGACCTCTAGGCCCGCAGATACCAGGGTAAAAGGCGCGGCTGTCGCGAGCGGCGATGGCGCGGAGCTGGTCAGCGAGCAGGGCAAGACGTCGATAGCCGACACGGTGGTCGCCAAGATCGTCGGGATGGCAGCTCGGGACGTGCCCGGGGTGCACGCGATGGGTGCCGGGATGTCCCGCGCATTCGGTGCCGTGCGGGAGCGCGTTCCCGGCGCGGGCACTCCGGGCGTCACCCAGGGCGTGACGGTCGAGGTCGGCGAGCGGCAGGCCGCGGTCGACCTGGACGTGATCGTCGAGTACAGCGTGTCCATCCCGGATCTCGCCGCCGGGATACGCCGTAACGTCATCACGGCTGTCGAGAGAATGTGCGGGCTCGAAGCCACCGAGGTCAACATCACCATAGGCGACGTCCATCTGCCGGGCGACGACGAGGATGAGCCCTCCGATCCGCGCGTCCAGTGAGTCCTGCTTCTCGGGTGCGCGACAAAGCTGGCCGCCAGCATCCTCCCGGGCCGGCGCAACTGGCGGACCGGATCGCGGCTGCGGTAGCTGCGTGTCCGCTAGTGGCCGGCCTCGCCGACGGGCCGGTGGCGACCTACCTGCCCGGCCGCATCGTTCCCGGAGTCGCAGTACGGGAGCACCTGGTGGTCATTGCGGTAGTCGTGCGCTACGGGCCGCTTGCCGATGCCGCGCGCCAGGTGCATGCCGCAGCCAGCCGCGTGGCCCCTGGATTTGCGGTCGAGGTGCGCATTGAGGACCTTCAGCTACCCGGCGACAGCCAGCTGGCAGACACCAGGGAGCGCGGAGTTCAGGGCCCGTCGTGACCCCGCCACAGCCCGCTAGTGACCGGTGGCGGCGCCGTAAGCGCGGCCGGCTGATGCAGCAGTGGAGGTGAGCAAACATGACAGACTGGAATGACAGACGACGGGCGCCGGTCATCGGGCTGGCGTTCGGCACCGCGGTGGGATTCGCCGGTGCCTTTGGCGGCATCACCGCATTCATCATCGTGCTGGCCCTGGGCGTCATCGGGTTCCTGGGCGGCCGCGCCCTCGCCGGTGACCTTAATCTCAGCGAGTTGCGCAACATGCTGAGGCGGTCATGACCGGCGCGGTCACGGCCGACGTCCAGGGGGCCGAACTGCTCCCGGCGCCGCCGGCTGCGCTGCCGGCCGAAGCCCGCGGCCGCACTGAGATCAGTGAGCGGGTGGTGGAGCGGATCGCGAGCCAGGCGGTCGCCGAGGCCGAGCACGCTGCTGGTGCCGGGTCCCGCTTCCTCGGCATGAAGCTCGGCCGCGATACCCAGGACACCTTCGCGCAGGCCACGGCCCGCGTGGACGGGCAGCTGGCCACCATCCAGCTGACGTTGTCAGTGATCTACCCGCAGCCTGTCCGGCAGGTGACCCGTGCCGTCCGGGACCAGGTGATCACGCGTGTCGGTGAGCTGACAGGGCTGGACGTGCGTCAGGTCGACATCGACATCGCCAGTCTCATCGTCCCGGACCGGGAACGGAGGCGGGTGCAATGACCGCCAAAGATCTTCTCCGCCGAACGGCTGCAGGCAAGGTGCCGCCCGAGCAAGTGGCAAAAGGGCCCGCGCGCCAGGCCGACGTAGCGCAGCGTAACGCCGCGGCACGTTCGTTCCGGCCCCGGCGCGTGCTCCCCGCCGTCATAGTGGCCACGCTGCTCGCCGTCGCCGGCATTCTCACCGCAACCATGGTGATCTCGGCGCTCGCAGGCCACCACCAGGTCCTGTTTGCGACAGCCGCAGCCCAGGCTGGCCGGCAGCTCCGCTGGGACGACCCGGCGACCCTGGCCATCGCGGCTGCGGCCGCCGCTATCGGGATCATCTTGATCGCGCTGGGGCTGGTGCCAGGCCGCGGCACGATGGTCGCCATCACCTCACCGGACCCGCAGACCGTCACCGGCATCACCCGCTACGGGCTGCGGCGGTACCTGGCCGCAGCCGCCACCGAAGTCGACGGCATCAGCCGCGCGCGGGTGAAGATCCGCACCCGGCGGGTGCGGGTGAAGGCATCGAGCCCGCTACGCGACGCACGCGGCCTGTCGGGCCAGGTCAAAGCCGCCGTCACCAGCCGGCTAGAGGAAATGGCGGCGCTGCGGCCACTGCATGCCAGCGTGACCGTGCGACGAAAGGAGGACTGAGACCGGTGAACCGCCGCACCGCCCGCGGAAACCGCATCGGCCTGGCCGTCGTCGGGCTAATCCTGCTAGCCGCAGGAGCGTACGCCCTCGCTCGCGGCCTGGCCGCCGGGCCGGAACTGCTCGGATCCGCTCACGCACCCCTGACCGACCGCCACCTCAGGAACTATCCGGCGAGCCAGTCCTGGTTCTGGCCCGTCGCCGCGGTCGTGACAGCCATCATCACCCTCCTGGCGCTGCGCTGGCTCGCCGTCCAGGCTCGCACCGATGCTGTCGGAGACATCGCGCTGGAGACCAGCCCGCGCCAGGGCACTACCCGGCTGCCGGCCCGGGCCCTCACCGACGCGCTGGAGGATGACCTCACCGCCAGCCCTTACGTGCAGCGCGTCAACGCCATCCTCACCGGTCCGGCCGCCGCACGGCGCCTGGCACTGACCGTCACCCTCACAACCGGGTCGGACCCAGCCACCGTCGCCCAGCGCACCAGCCAGGCACTAGAGCGACTCCGTCACGCTCACGACGCCGAGAGCCTGACGGCAACCGTGCGTCTCCGAACGCAGTAGGCCCTGCCCGGAAGCGACCGGTTCAGCGACCCCCGCGCGCCGCTCCAGGAACGGCAAAGCGGCCCGCAAGTCATCCTCGCCGCTGCCAGCCGGGTCCTGCTTCGGCTCTTCAGCGTCAGCATCATCACCGCCGGCCTGGCCCGAGTCAGGTGCAGCGTCCCTCTGCGTCCCTGTCAGGCTCGCGCCCTCTTGCCGAAAATAGTACGTTGCTCCAGCCCGCGGCCATGCGCGACAGCGAATACGTATGCATCGCTGCAGGTCTCCAGCGGCCGCGAGCCGAGCCGGCAATGGCGAGCGTCGCCGCAGTGACTCGGCGCGGTATGTCCTGGGTTGCGACGTCGCGGGTGCGGCTGCATTCTTGGGACCGTGGCCGCTCTCGATGAAGTCCTCGCCGACCTCGCAGCCGAGGGGGACGATCTCGAC
>JBAUAR010000354.1:0-20207 GCA_049675875.1 Streptosporangiaceae bacterium | reverse complement strand
CCCCTACACAGCGTCAGCGGCCGCGAGGACCGGTCGTGCTGCGCTGCGGTGGCGCCTGGAACGGTTCGATGAGCTGCCCGCCGAGCAGCAGCAGGGCCGGCTCCGCTGCCGCGTCGTGCTCTACCGGGACGGGCCGTCCGGCGAGGCCGGTAGCCCCGACGTCAGCGCCGCAGGCCGGGAAGACGGCACAGCGGCTGAGGACGTCCCAGACGGTCAGCACGACGCCGAGGTTGATGCGCTGGGTCTCGCGGTCGTGATGCAGCCGGTGGTAGGCCGGGCTCACGATGATCCGGCCTACCGGGCCGAAGGTCCACCGGAGATTCGCGTGCTGGAGCGTACCGACGCACACGTAGCTGGTAATGAGCACCGGGGCGATCGCGCGAGTCGGCATCAGCGCCACGACCGGGACAGTTGCCAGCAGGAACCCGGTCGTGTGCATGAGCGGGTGGGCCCGGAAGGAGCTGAGCACGCTCAGTTCCTCCTGGCTGTGGTGCAGTGCATGGAAGCGCCAGAGGGGATCAAGCCGGTGGTCGGCAAGGTGGGCCAGCCAGTTGGCGGCGTCCATGGCCACGATCGTCAGGGGAACGACCAGCCAGCCCGGCCAGTGCTCCGCCGATCGCAGCTCGATCCAGTGCGCATGATCTTCGATCAGCGCGGCCGCTCCGACGCTCAGGAGCGTCATCAGCGGGATAACGACGATGGCGTGCAGCGCCAGGTAGCACACGTCCTGAACGTGGCCGCGGGCCAGGATCGGACGGCGCTCGGCCGGCCACAGTAGCTCGCAGATCCCGGTAGCGACGACGAGCGCCGCCAGCAGGGGAGCAGCCAGTTCGGCCCGGCCGGCCGAGAGCACGGTCGCCAGCCGACCCTGGCTGTGCAATTCGGCGACCGCGACCCACACGATGCCCGCGGTGAGTCCGGCCAGGGCGAACGAGGGCAGGCACAGGCGTCGCCACCAGGCGGGCCAGGCGACTGAGGCGCTGCGCTCCGCTGCGGCCGGGGCTGGCGGTACTCGCGCCTGGAGCTGCGAAGCGGACAGTGAAGCTCCTCGACTCGGTGCCGTGCCGACGCGACTCTGGACGAGTGTCCGGTCGATGACTATGACGAACGGCGTCTGAGCGCGGTTCAACCGCGCCTCGTGCTGGCCGGGTCAGCAGCCGAGGGCCGTGGCGAGATCCTCGAGTCCGTCGGCTTCAAGCAGGCCCGCCAGCACGGGCGTTTCTGCGGGCCGGACGCCGGGTCCCCACTCCAGCGGTCGGCGCACGAAGATCGGTCGGAGTCCGAGTGCGGCGGCGGCTCGCAGATCGGACGGATGCGCGGCCACGATCCCGGCCTCCTCCGGCGGGCAGCCGAGGAGGCGCAGGGCGGTGCGGTACACCTGTGGGTCCGGTTTGTAGCTGTCGGCTAGCTGCGCGGACAAGACGGCGTCCACCCGCAGGTCGGCGAATTTGAGCAGGTCGACGAGCAGTGCCAGATGGCCGTTGGACAGCGTGGCGGTCACGTGCGTGCGGCGCAGCCGATCGAGGCCGGCCGCGGTGTCCGGCCACGGCCGCAACCGCCGCCAGCCCTGAACCAGCGTTTCGGAGTCCTCGGCCGAGAGCTGCACGTTCCGCCTGGCGAGAACGTCGCTGAGCGTCTCGCGCTGCAAGCTGTCCAGGTCACGCCATGCGGCGCCGTGCCGGACCCGGTCCATCGCAGGCTGATACTCGCGCCGCCAGTCATCGACGACGGCCGCCCAGTCGGCCTCGGTGCCCGCCCGGCGGGCCGTTGCGGCCGCGAGTTCAATCAGGCTGGCGCGCCAGTCGACCAGCGTGCCGAAGACATCGAACAGCAGCACGCGCGGTGGCTTCACGGCTGCCAGTATGCCGATATCAGCCTTGCAACACCATTGACCGGCTTGTGGTGACGGCAAAACGTCTCCATAATTTCAGCTGCCGTCGGGCCACCGGAGAACTGTCGTCTGCCTACCGAACCTAAGGTCGCCTGATGCTCTCTCGTCGCAAGTTCCTTCAGATCTCGGCCGCGTCCTCCGGCCTCGCCGTCACCGGCACCGACCTGCTGAGCCGGGCCGTAGCCAGCGCGTCAAGCTCGGTACGTCCGGACGGCTCGCACGGCATCCGGCACATCGTCATCCTGATGATGGAGAACCGCTCCTTCGACCACTTCTTAGGCTGGCTGCCCGGTGCCGATGGGCGGCACGACCTGACGTTCGTATCCTCGGTCGACGGCAATACCTATCCGAACTACCCGCTCGCGCCGGACTTCCAGGGCTGCGGGTACAGCGACCCGGACCACAGCTGGGAGGGCTGGCTCGTCCAGCACAATTTCGGCAAGATGAACGGCTTCCTGCAGCGCCCGACAACGGCGCCCGGCAACCCTGGCGTGACTCTGGCGGCAGCGAACACGTTCCCGATCGGCTACTACACCAATCTCAACCGGAACGGAACCCGCAAGGCGCTGCCTGACCTCCCCGTCATCGGCGCGCTCGCCGAGCACTACACCACGCTGGACCGGTACTTCTGCGCATTCGCCGGAGAGACCTTCCCCAACAGGTTCTATCAGCACGCGGGCCAGACCGACCGAGACCACAACTCTGAGGTGGCGTCGACGCTGCCGACTATCTGGGACCAGCTGTCGCCGATTCCCAACTCCGATGGCATCCCCACCGGCGGGTACTACTACCGCGACTCGCCGTTCCTCGCGCTCTGGGCCAGCCCTGCCATCGAGCCGGGAGCAACCTTCAAGTATCAGGCGTTCTTCCACCCGTTCTCCGATGCCGACGCCGCCACTGCCGCGCTGTCCGCCGGCACGTCGTTCGTCGCGGCCTGCCAGAACGGCACGCTGCCTAGCGTCTGCTACATCGATCCGGCCTTTGACGACGAGGGGACTGGCACGTCCGGAGACGACCACCCGCTGGGCGACATCCGCCTTGGCGAGCGGTTCGTCGCCGACGCCTACCACGCGCTCGCCGATAACGGCTACCTCGACGACACGGTATTCATCGTGACGTTCGACGAGTGGGGCGGCTTCTACGACCATGTGCCGCCGCCGCAGGTCATCGATGACACCAACCCTGCCAGTGTCATGCACGCCGGCGACAGCACCACCCCGACGGACGGCCAGCTCATTCCGAACTACCAGCAACTCGGCTTCCGCGTGCCGGGGCTCGTCGTGTCCAACCTGGCGGTGCCGCGCCGGGTGGTGCACGCTGGCCCCTTCGAGCACTGCTCGAGCCTCGCGCTGATCGAATCCACCTTCGGCCTCACGCCGCTGACGGCTCGCGACAGGTACGCCAGGAACCTGGGCGAGGTCTTGCTGCCGTTTCCGGTGCCCGGCCGGCGGGCCGTGCGACCGTCCGCCATCCCGACAAGCTCAGACGTCATCGGCCCGGCGATCAGCCCGCCGTCGGAGTCGCTGCTGCAGGTCCTCGAGGGCACCGCAGCCTTCGATCCGGCGGACGTTTGCTCGGCCGACAGCGTTCAGTCGGTGTCTCCGCCGCCCGTCAACCACCCGCCGCTACCCCCGACCTTCGGCGGGATTCCCGGCCTGACCGGGACCTCCGGGATGGCGGACATGTTCAGGAACTACCACGGGAACGGGGTCCCGCAGGGCTGATGCTCCTTGGTTGGCCGGGCCGACTCCGGCCCGGCCAAGCAGCTCGTAGCTGGTCAGCCGGTCGGCGTGCGCGAAGGTGCTCGTCGTCACCATGAGCTCGTCGGCGCCAGTGCTCGCGACGAGCCGGTCCAGTAGCTCGAGCACCGTGGCAGGGTCGCCGACGACGTGCGAGCCGACGGCCTCCGCGATGACCGTCTGCTCAGCGGCCGAGTAAGCACGCTCGGCCGCCTCTTCCGGGCTTGGCAGGGTGGACGGCCGTCCGGAGCGAAGACGCAGCATGGACAGGCGCGACGATCCGTGCAGCCAGTGCGCGGCCGCGTCGTCCGGAGCGCAGAGCGCCGACACGCTGATCAGGCAGTACGGCTCCGCGAGCGATGCGGATGGCCGGAAGGTCTGGCGGTACAGGGAAAGCGCGGGCCCGGCGTTGGCAGCGCTGAAATGGTAGGCGAAGGCAAACGGCAGGCCGAGCAGGCCGGCCAGCTCGGCGCTGTAACCGGTGGACCCGAGCAGCCAGATGTCGGGCTCGTTGCCCTCGGCGGGGATGGCACGGATCTGGCCGGGTGCACCGTTCGCGGCGGGCTGGTGGGCAAAGTACGCCAGCAGTTCGGCAAGCTGACGGGAATAGCCCGCGGCCGGGAGCCCTTCGGCGCTGCGCCGCAGTGCCCGCGCCGTCGCCCGGTCGGTGCCGGGGGCCCGCCCGATTCCCAGATCGATCCGCCCCGGGTGCATCGCCTCCAGCGTGCCGAACTGCTCTGCCACGGTGAGCGGCGCATGGTTCGGAAGCATCACGCCGCCCGAGCCGACCCGCAGCGTCGACGTGGCCGACGCGATGCGGCCGACGAGGACCGCCGGCGCCGAGCTTGCTATGCCGGGCATGTTGTGGTGCTCCGCGACCCAGTACCGCCGGAAGCCCCACTGCTCGACGTGCCGGGCCAGGTCGATACTCCGGCGTATCGCCTCGCCGGCCGATTGCCCGGTCGGCACCGGGCACAGATCGAGCACCGAGAACGGGACGGAGAGGCGGCCTGCCACGACCGAAAGATTGCCAGGGTGGGCTCGGCACAGCAACCGCCGGGCCAGCCGCTGACACGGCATGCTGTCGAGTTCCGGCGGCTGCGCTACTGTCGGCCCGTGAGCAGAGTCCACGACCTAGGCGGTCAGACGGGCTTCGGGCCAGTGCCGGTTGAGGATGGCAGCGGCGAGTTCCACGCCGACTGGGAGGCGCGGGTCTGGGCGCTGAACGCGGTGCTGCGCCGGCGCGGGTTGTACAACGGTGATGAGTTCCGGGACGCGATCGAGCGGATCCCGCCCGCGCAGTACCTGGAAGCGTCCTATTTCGAGCGCTGGCTGCTGGCGATGGAGATGCTGCTGACCGAGAAGGCCGTGCCGTGACGTTCGCACCCGGCACCCGGGTGCGGGTGCGGCCGTGCGACCCCGATCACCACACCCGGCTGCCGCGTTACGTGCACGGTCGGGTCGGCGAGGTGGTCGAGGCCGAGGGGACGCATCTGCTGCCCGACGACTCGGCGAGCCGCCTGCCGGCGCCTCGGCTGGAGACCGTGTACGCGGTCCGGTTCCGCGCCCGAGATCTGTGGGGATCGGGCGACCACACGGTGACGCTGGATCTGTGGGAGGCCTACCTAGAGGAGGCCGGGTGAGCGACGGTCACGTTCACTTGCCGATTGCCGCCCGGGTCAGGGCAGTCGAGGAACGGATCCTGACTGCCGGGCTGACCACGGATGACGAACTGGACGGCATCCTCGCCCGGCTGTTCGCGAACGCATCGCCCGTCAACGGAGCCCGCATCGTCGCCCGGGCCTGGACCGACGCCGGCTTTCGCGACCGGCTGCTCGCTGACGGCAGCGCCGCGGTCGCGGAACTGGGCTTCCCGACACACAGCACCAGCGGCGGCTTCCGGCTGCGCGTCGTGGCGAACACGCCAGCGCTGCACAACGTGCTCGTCTGCACCTTGTGCTCGTGCTACCCGATTTCGCTCCTGGGCCCGTCCCCCAGCTGGTACAAGAGCTTCGCCTACCGCTCGCGGGTAGTGCGCGAGCCGCGGGAAGTGCTCGCGGAGTTCGGCCTCCGGCTGCCCGCCAGCGTGGCGGTTGCGGTCTGGGACACCACCGCGGAAACCAGGTACATGGTGCGGCCCGTCCGCCCGGACGGAACCGGCGGGCTGACCGAGGACGAGCTAGCCGGCCTCGTGACGGCCAATGGCCTGATCGGCACTGCCGCTGTCTAGCCCCGGCCATTCGGGCCCCGCTCGCGAAATGTAGTTGACGGATTATTCGCAGCATCCAACGATGGTTGCCGTCGGCCGGACCGGGCCGGCGCCACGCGCGCTGACGGCGAGAGGAGGCGAGATG
This sequence comes from Streptosporangiaceae bacterium, assembly GCA_049675875.1. Taxonomy (GTDB): domain Bacteria; phylum Actinomycetota; class Actinomycetes; order Streptosporangiales; family Streptosporangiaceae; genus JAJYUU01. The sequence goes on along the minus strand of JBAUAR010000354.1, from coordinate 14,223 downwards.
TCTGCCCAGCTTCGAGGTCGAGCTCTGAAAGGTCGCCAGATTTGTCGTTTCCTCGTTCGTTTCGCTGCCAGCATTGCGGCGTAGATGTCTCGCTGGACGCCCCTGGCACGTCGCACCGCAACCACTGTCCCAGCTGCCTGTGGTCCCGGCACCTTGACCGCAACGTCCCTGGCGACCGGAAGGCAGAGTGCCCCGGCGCCATGGAGCCGATAGCGGTCACCGTCCGCGGCGAACGCCGGTGGATGCTCATTCATCGCTGCACCCGCTGCGGCCGGCTGCGGATGAACCGGGCCGCCGCCGATGACAACGTCCTGCTGTTGCTGCAACTGGCGGCGCGTCCGCTCGCCACGCCACCCATTCCGTATGTCAGCCCAGCCGTGTCACCTGACCACGAGGAAGAACGTTCGGCGTGACCAGCTCAGCGCCGGGTGCGCGCTTGAAGCTGCCGCCGCGGGGGAAGGGCATGGTGATCGACGTCGGCAAGCCAAGCCCGCAGGTGCCGCCCATGCCAGGTGCTCCAGTCCTGCTGGTCGTCGATGACGACCAGCAGGCGCGAAGCGTCGTCGAGCGGGAACTGCGCAATCGGTACGGAGCCGATTACCAGGTCATCTGCGTTGGATCCGCCGATGATCCGCCCGGCGTACTCGCCAGGCTTCGCGACGACGAGCGCCGGGTCGCCGTCGTGCTGGCCGGCGAATCGGTGTCGCAGCTAACTGGAATAGCGCTGCTGGCGCGGGTCCGTGAGTTTCATCGCACGGCCAGGCGTCTGCTGCTGATGCACGGGGAATACGGACCGCCTCCGGAGCCGATCCTGCAGGCCATCGCGCTCGGCCACATCGACGCCTATGCCGGCCGACCTGCCATGGCGCCCGACGAGGAGTTCCACCTTCGGGTCACCGAACTGCTGGAGAAATGGAGCAGGTCGAACCTGCCAAGGCCGGAAGTCATGCGGGTGGTGGGCGAGCAGTGGTCCGCTCGCTCGCACGAGATCCGGGACCTGCTCAGTCGCAACGTGGTTCCGTTCGGCTTTTATCCTGCGGACGCCGGGCCGGGACGGGCACTGCTGGCACAGGCCGGCGCCACCGCGGCGGCGCTGCCGGTGATCATCATGTTCGACGGGCGGGTGCTGGCGAACCCGTCGAACACTCAGATCGCCGACGCGATCGGGGTCCGGACCCGGCCGGGCGCTGACCGGTACGACGTGGCGGTGATCGGCGCCGGGCCGGCTGGCCTGGCCGCGGCGGTCTACGGGGCGTCCGAGGGCCTGTCCACGGTCCTGCTAGAGCCGGCGGCCATCGGCGGCCAGGCAGGCACGAGCTCGGACATTCGCAACTACCCCGGGTTCCCGACCGGGGTGAGCGGCGAGGATCTCGCCGTGCGGGCCTACACGCAGGCCTGGAATTTCGGTGCCGAATACGTCTACGGGAACCCAGCAACCGGCTTGCGGGCCGAGGGCGGGGACCGGGTGGTGACGGTCGCCGGCGGAGACGAGGTCCGCAGCCGGGCCGTCATCATCGCCACCGGCGTTTCGTACCGACGGCTCGGCATCCCCTCGCTCGACGGGCTGACCGGTGTCGGCGTGTTCTACGGCGCCGCGACTTCCGAGGCCAAGGCGATGAAGGACCGGGACGTGTTCGTGGTAGGCGGCGCGAACTCCGCGGGCCAGGCCGCGGTCCACCTCGCCAGGCACGCCACCAGGGTGACCATGCTGGTCCGGGGCCCATCGCTGGCCGAGAGCATGTCGGAGTACCTGATCACAGAGATCACCGGCACAGCCAACATCGCCGTGCGGCACAACGCCGTCGTGACCGGGGGTTCCGGGACAGGTTCGCTGGAGAGCCTGACTATTCAGGACCGCGTGTCCGGGGCGACCGAGACCGTGCCCGCCGCGGCGCTCTTCGTGCTGATCGGGGCCGAGCCGCGCACCCAGTGGCTGCCGGACGACGTCAAGCGTGACCAGTGGGGGTTCGTGGTGACCGGCACCGACCTCATCGCGGGCGGACACCTCCTGGAGAGCTGGCCGCTCCAGCGTGCGCCCATGTTCCTGGAGTCAAGCCTGCCCGGCGTCTTCGCGGTCGGCGACGTCCGCTGCGGATCGGTCAAGCGGGTAGCCGCCGCGGTCGGCGAGGGCTCCGTCGCAATCCGCCTGATCCACGACTACCTGCGCGGCCTCCGTACCTGACCCGACATGGTCGCTCGCGGTCCGGGTGGGCGTGCGGCATCATGGTCTGCGATGTCGGTGCAGCGGGATGTGGCGCTTGCGGCCCTCCGGCGCTATGACGTGGTACCGCAGCAGGTCACGCTCGCGGCGGAGTCGTTCAACAGCATCTTCCGGGTCGCCACCGCCTCGGCGGCCTATGCCCTTCGGGTGGGGTCGGCGCTGCGGATCCATCCGCCGGGTACGACTGCGGTCGAGTTGGCCTGGCAGCGCAGGCTACGCCAGCAGGGCGTGTGCGTCTCGGACGTAGTGCCCAACGTGGACGGTGAGCTCGCGACGCTGGTGACCGACGCCCGCGCCGCGGACGGGTCCCGGACTTGCGTGCTGTTCGGGTGGGTGGCCGGGCGTTCGCTGCGGACCCGCCTGACCGGGCGGCAGGCAGCGGCCCTGGGCCGATTGGCGGCCCGGCTGCATCAGGACGCCGAGGCGTGGTCGCCCGCGTGCGCAGCGGATGTTCTCGCGGCAGATCGTGTCCTGTACTGGCGGTTGCCGGAGCAGTTGCAGGCGGCTGGGTCACGGTTCGGGTTCGGCACCTTGTTCCTCGATGCTCTGACCCGCGCGCAGTCGGTGGTTGATTCGCTCTGGCAGTGCCCGCCGCACCCGCCGCACCTTCTCCACGGGGACCTGACGCCGGCGAACGTGATCGTCTCGCCGCATAGCGGCCTGGTGCCCATCGACTTTCAGGACGTGGTGCGGGGCCTGGAGATTCAGGATTTGTCGATCACGGTGGCCGCGTTGCGGCGCTGGCCGGATGGCGGGCGGCTCGCCGGTGCATTCTGCAGCGGATACCGCGAATGCCGGCCCTGGCCGGACGTCTCGCCGGCCCTGTTCGAATCGCTCATTATCACCCGGACCCTCAACACGATGAACCTCACGCTGAACATCACCGGCCCGGCTGGGCCGGAAAGCTACGTCGGCAGTCGCGCCGAGCGAGTCCGCGCGTGGATGCGCTGCCCGTCCGGCCTGTAACCCACGGCACTTGTTGACCGATCGCGCTGACCGCGCTTACGTTGCCAGGCATGGGCGACATCAGTGCCCGCCTGACGGTCCTGGCCCGCACCGGAGCGGGCGGGTCCGGCCTGGTCCGCACTCTGGCCGACGTCCCGCCGGGCGGTCGGCACGCCGGCGTTGCGAGGGCCGGCGGCGAACTCTGGTTCGTGATCGAGGGCTCGGGCCGGCTCGACCTGGACGGTGCGCCGGGACCTGCGCTGGTCCCCGACCGCGGTCTGTGGATCCCGGCCGCGGCCGCCTATCAACTGCAGTGCGATGGAGCCGTCCGGCTGCGCCTCGACGTCGTCGCGCTGCCCGCCGCGAGTTCTCCGCCGGGCGCGGGGAACGCGCGGCCAGTACCTGTCGGCTCCGGCCATCCGATCAGCCGTGATTTGCCGGACTGCCCGGCGGAGACGACGGGAGACCGGACATTCCGCGTGCTCTTCGGACCCGGCCGCGACTGCGCCGCGGCCACGCAGTTCGTCGGCGAGATCCCGCCGGGCCGGGCGCCGGAGCATAGCCACCCGTATGACGAGGTCGTGCTGGTCCTGCAGGGCACCGGCGTTGCTCATGTTGGCGGCGCCGAGCGCGAACTCGCTGCCGGAACGTGCCTGCACCTGCCGCCGGGGCTGCGGCACTGCCTGGAGAACACCGGACCGCAGGCGATGCGCGTTCTCGGGGTGTTCCATCCGGCCGACAGCCCGGCGACGAAGGTACCGCGATCACCGGCCGAGCCGGGGTGACCGCGGACTGCTCAGCAGCCGGTGGCCTGGAATGACTGGCCGGCGGGGCAAGGAGGTCCGCCGCTCTGGATCGGCTTGGTGGTGTCACACTGGAATGGGTCGGTTGCTGTGCGACCGCTCCGACCGCGCCGCGTTATCGATGGGCAGGTGAACCGCGATGCTTCGGCGGATTCCGAGAGTCCCAGGGCTGCCCTTTGGCGGCGGCCTGGACGTGGTGCTTGTCGCCGGGGCGGCCCACTTCGCGTGGGAGCACGAGCAGGGCCGACACGGACGGCCGCACGTGCTGTGCCCGGTCTGCTGGCTGAACAAGGTAGCCCCGGCCCCCGGATCCGAGGCGTCCACTGGCGCTAGTCCGGCCGAGAAACCCGAACCACCCGCGGCCGATGAGCCCGGCTAAAGGCTGAAGTCCTCCGGCGCAGCTTCACCCACGCGGCCATCCACGGCTTCACGCAGTACGTCCGCGTGGCCAGTCCACCGCGTCCCACGGCGGCCCGTAGTCCTGACCGGCGAGCTTGACGGCGAGCCAGTCTGCCTCGACCAGCGCCAGATGCTTGACGAGACCACCCAGCGTCATCGCGCTGGCGGCCGTGGTCGCACGCAGGCCCTGCTCGTCCAGCCCCGCGGTCTTCCAGGCGAAGGTCCGTCGGTTGCGTTCCAGTACTGCCAGCACAGACTCCGTCTCGCTGGCAGCCGGTGCCGCGCTGGCCTGCGGATCAGTCATGGACGGAGCATAGCCAGGCTGCCGCTCGGCCAGTGAGCTCGGCAGTAGGCGCTAGCCGACTGCCTCTTGCGTCGATACAGACTAGTTAGGTAAGTTTCCTAACTAGGTTGGCAGATGCCAGCAGCGAGCGTCATCAGCTCCGGAGCCCTTGTGATGAAATCCTTTGCCCGCGTCTGGATCCTGGCCGGCGTTATCGGTCTCAGCGCCGCTGGCCTGGTTGCAACCAGCGCACCGGTTGGGGCGAGCCAGTCCGCTGCCCGGACGGCTGAGGCGGCAGCCAGGCAGCCGACGGCCGTGGAGGTCTACGCGACGTATTACGGCTGGTTCGACAACACCCCGCCAGGATGCGCCACCGCCTACTCCGGCTGCGCCGGCGGGACCGGGACGTACCAGCACCCGATCACGTTCGCGAGCGACAAGCGTGAGTTCCCGGTCGGGACGATCTTGTACTATCCCACGATCGAGAAGTACGTCGCGATGGGTGACGACTGCCAGGAGTGTGACGAGGACTGGTCGGGGAACGGGCCCGATGGCGGACCGCACCTGCACCACCTCGACGTATGGATCGGCGGCAAGGGGGGCAACGAGTTCGACGTGATCAACTGCGAGGACGCGCTGACGCAAGGCTTGCCCAACGGCGCACCGTTGCTGACGCCATTCATCCTCAACCCGCCGCCGAACATGCCGGTGAGTACCGAGCCGCTGTTCAACTCCGCCACCAATCACTGCTTCGGTGGGGCAACCACTTCGGCCACCGACGGGCAGTACAAGAACGTGAAGTCCGGCACCTGCCTCGAGGACCCCGGCAACAGTGCCAAGCCGGGCGCAGCTGCCGAGCTTGCGTCGTGCACCACGGGCGCAGCGGAGGACATCGCCTTCGACGGCGCATTTTTCGTGGCCAGCAATCTCTGCCTGCAGACCGCGAGTGGTAAAGCGGGTGCTGCGATCACGTTTGCCGTGTGCAACGGCAATGACCGCCAGCAGTGGGAGATCAACAGCAATGGCACGATCGCCTGGATCCAGTTCGCCATGTGCATTGCCGACGTATCTGGAAAGGTCGAGCTGACCAGGTGTACCAGCGCGGCAGCTGATCGCTGGGACTTCAGCTCAGAAGCGCCGACGGCCGGGTGATCCTCAGGTCGCGGACAAGCCGCCGTCTACCCGGATCACCTGCCCGGTGATGAACTCACTGGCGGCGCTGGCGAGGAACACGGCCGCCCCGGCAAAATCGCCGGGCAGCCCGTTGCGGCCGACCATCGTGCGGGCCGCCAGCGCAGCGGTCCGGGCCGGGTCGGCGGACGCTTCCGCGGTCAGTGGCGTCACCACGAAACCGGGACACAGGGCATTGACGCACACGCCGTGCGGCGCCCAGGCTTCGGACTGCGACCTCGTCAGTGACGCCAGTCCGCCCTTCGCCACGCCGTAGCCGCCGCTGTTGGCGAAGGCCCGGTCGGCTTGCTGAGAGGTGATGTTGATGATCCGGCCCCAGCCACGCTCGGCCATCTGCGGGCCGTAGCCCTGGCCGAGCAGGAACGGCGCGGTGAGATTGACCGCCATCAGCTCATCCCACAGCTGGACGGTGAGCTGACCCAGCGGCGGCCGGAGATTGAGCCCCGCGCAGTTCACGAGGATGTCCGGCGGCCCGAACGGCGCTTGGGCTTCCCCGGCGGCCCTGGCAACCTCGGTCCGGTCGCGCAGATCAGCGCTGACCGAGGCGGCCGTGCAGCCGTCCGCCGCTAGCCGCGCGACGGTGTCCGCGAGGCGCTCCGGGTTACGGGCGACGATCACGACCCGGGCTCCCGCGTTGCCGAGCGCCAGCGCCATGGCCCGGCCCGATGCCCGAACTGCCGCCGGTGATGACCGCGATCCGGTCGCGCAGGGAGAAGAGCTGATCCAGGTAGGAGGGCATGCGCCAGGGTAGCCGGACTGCAGTTATGCCGGTGAGAACGGTTAGAGCAGCGGACGGGCGCCCACCAGGCCGAGCGCCTTGGCGGCCAGCCGGCATCCGCCAGCAAGGGCTTCCCCGGCCGGCTTCTTGTCCAGCCAGGCGGGCAGGAACCCGGCGACGAAGGCGTCACCCGTGCCCGTGCTGTCCACGACGCGTTCGACCGGCGGGGCGCTGACGCGAATCGGATCGGGACGGCCGCCCGCGTACAGCATCGCCCCGTCCAGGCCGAGACGCATGACGACGTGCGGGTACCAGGCGTTGAGCACCCGGGCCGCCTGGCTGGGGTCATCCCGGCCGGTCAGCACCTTGCCCTGGTCGGGTTCCACGAACAGCAGCATGGCGCCGTTCGTGAGCTGGAGGAATGGCTCCGCGCCCGCCCGGCCCAGCGGCGCCGATGACGCGCCGTCCACCGAGATCGTCATGCCGACTCGCTGAGCCCGGCCCATCGCGGCGAGCACCGCACTGCGCGAGCCGAGGTTCAGCAGCGTATAGCCCGACACATGCAGGTGGCTGCCGGGCGTGAACAGGTCCTCTGGCAGGTCTTCGGGTGAGAGGGCAGAGTTGGCGCCCGGATCGGACAGCATGGTGTGGTCGCCCTTATGGGTGATCATGACCACGCAGGTGCCTGTCGCCCGGTCCGGGTCCATAACCAGCCGGGCGTCGACACCGTAGCCCATCAGTTCCATGTCCCGATTGCGCCCGGCGATGTCGGCTCCGCGGCGGCCGACGAATGCAACCTCGGAGCCGTCTACGGCGAGCCACGCTGCGACGTTGGCGCCCGAGCCGCCGCCGTGCATGGTGACCGTGGCCGGGGTGTCGCTGCCTCTGGAGAGGGGCGCAGTCGCGTGGGCGACCGTGTCAGTCATGAGGTCGCCAACGACGACAACGCGGGTCAATGTCGTCACCACCTTGGTCAAAGGACTGGGCAGGAACCCGCAGACGGTAGGGTTCGTCCTGCTCAGGGCTATCAATCAGCAATTTAACAGCTTCACGGGACCTTCGCCGTCCGAAGCCCTGGTTGGTACCTCCGGCTCAGCCCGGCAGCGCCGCGACGCGCCCGGCTACCAGGTGCAGGACCAGCTCCGATTCGGCGGCGAGTCGCTGATTGAGCCAGCCCAGCTCGTCGCGGAAGACCCGGCCGGCCGGGTACGGAGGCACGAGGCCAGACCCGACGTCGTCGGTGACGGCCACGGTCAGCGCGGTCGTCTGGCGCCAGGCCCCGATCAGGTCGTCGATCCGGGACTGGACGACAGCGGCGGGCTCCGCGGCCGCAGGCCCGTCCAGCTCGGCCCACAGCCCGGCCTCGTCCATGACGCCGGCCAGCCAGGTGCCTACGCCGTCGATCAGCAGGGCACCCGAATGCTGCCGCAGGCAGTCGGCGATGTCGAGACTCTCCACCGTCTGCCACCACCGCGGCCTGCGGGCACGATGCCGGGCGACACGTGCCGCCCATTCGGTGTCCGGCTCTCCGTCCGGCCCGGACGACGACCGCCACGGGCCCGCCGCCAGGTAGGTGACCTGCGGCTGGCCGGAGAGCCGCAGCTCGGCCTCGGCCGACTTGCCCGAGCGGGCGCCGCCGACGAGGAGGGTACGGCGCGGCTGGCTGGCGCTGGTACCCGGTTCGCCGGCCGGTTGCCGGCCGGGGGAGGTGATCAGCTGGCCATCCTCGCCCGGCCACGCCAGCCAGAGCGCGCAACGGCGGGCAACCTCGGCCTCGGAGCTGACCCGGTGATCGGTATACAGCGCGGCCACCGCGGTCTGCGCAGTAACGAGTCCGGCCGATCGCAGCAGCCCGAGCTGGGCCGGGCTGGTCAGCAGGTCAAGCAGCACGATGTCGTACGGCGCGGCGTCAGGCGCCGGCTCCGGCACCTGGCCGGGGCCGGCGGCGAGTAGCAGGCGCGCGCCGTCCGGGCTGGTGACATCCCACCCGCCCGGTACCGCGTCGATGCGATGCGCCAGGGCACCGGGTGAGCCCGGTTCCGTCCTGGCCTGCTGGCCCGGACGGAACTGCAGCCGTCCATCGACCGTCACGCCGCCCGGCCGCCGCTGAATTCCGGCCGCGCGAGCACGCTGGCAGGATGCGCAGCGGCAGCCTGGCTGCGGCCAGCCGTCAGCGCCGCCGGTTCCCGTCAGGACCGCGTCCAATCGCCTGCCTGATCCTCGCCGTTGGTTACTATGGCGGCCTTGATCCTAGCTAGGAGCGCGCATGAGCTGGACCTGGCAGCTGGAGAAGGCGGACGGCACCGTTATCGCCGCCCGCGAGCTGGCCAAGGAGACCTGGATCAGCCAGGGCGACGCGGAGAGTTGGCTCGGCGAGCACTGGCCCAGCCTGCTCAAGTCAGGAGTCGACCAGGTGACCCTGCTGGAAGATGGCCGGGTCGAGTACGGTCCCATGAGCCTGCACCCGGCGCCGGAGTAGCGCACCGCCCTTGACGCGGCGCCGCCCTAGCTGCCGTCAGACGTTGTCGCGGTCAGACGTTGTCGCGGTCAGACCTGGTCGCCGCGCTTGACCCTGGGTTTCGGCATCCGTAGTCGGCGCAGCTGGATCCCCCGCATGATCGTGTACATCGTGACGCCCTGCGTGCTCTGGCCGGGGAGCCGCTCAGCCGCGAGCCGCTTGACCTTGGTGCCGACGAACCACCCTTCGGTGATCATCAGGAGCACCACGCCGATCACCAATACGTCAAAGACGACCTTGGTCGTGCTGCCCGGCACGACCAGGAGAATGACCAGCACGACCACCAAGACCATGTAGTACTCGCCAATGCCGCGGCGAGCGTCAACGACATCCCTGGCCAGGGCCCGCACCGGGCCCTGATCCTTGCGCGGCAACGCCCAGCCCTCGCCGCGCTGGTAGGCCTCGGTCCGGCGGATCCGGTCGCCGCGGTTACGGTCCCGCGACTGGCGGGAGGCGGCCTTCCGGTCGGCTGGCGCCTGGTAGGGCTGCCGGCGGTTGGCCTGCGCCTCGTTGCGCTTGGGCGTGGGTGCGCCCTTGGGCGGGGTCAGGCCGGGCCGCGCCCGGCTGGCGGGGGTATCGGCTTCGGAGTCGGCGGGTGCCGCCTGATCGGGCTCGAGCACCGCAGAGACATCACTGGAACGTCGTCGGAACACGATTACAGCCTACCGGGACGAACGGCACCGAACTCCGTAGCGCGCGTACGGATTACCGGCGGCCGGCCCGCCCGGCGGCGATGCGAGCCCCGGCCGGGACGACTGACGCCAGATGAGGCTGGTGCCCGGCCGACTGTGATGACGGTGCCTGCCAGCACGACGTAGGCTGGTGGCAAGATCTGCCACGCATATGTCCGATGCGCGGGGCGGCGGCAGTCCGTGACCCCGGACGCGCTGCGGCAGCAGGACTTCCGATCGAGGGGATGGTCGCGCCCATGGGCGTCATGAAGCGGGTCACGATGGTCTTTCGCGCCAAGGCCAACAAGGCGCTCGACCGGATGGAAGATCCTCGCGAGACCCTGGATTACTCGTACCAGACCCAGCTTGAACTGCTCCAGAAGGTCCGCCGGGGCGTGGCGGACGTCGCGACGTCGCGCAAGCGCGTGGAATTGCAGATCAACCAGCTCCAGCAGCAGGCGGCCAAGCTCGATCGGCAGGCGCGTGACTCGCTGGGCGCCGGGCGGGAGGATCTGGCCCGTGAGGCCCTGACCCGCAAGGCCGGACTGCAGAGTCAGCTGGACGACCTGCAGGGCAACTACGCCCAGCTGCAGAAGGAGGAAGAGCAGCTCAGCCAGGCCTCGCAGCGCCTGCAGGTCAAGGTGGACACGTTCCGGACCCGGAAAGAGACGATCAAGGCCACCTACACCGCCGCTGAAGCTCAGACCCGGATCAATGAGGCGTTCGCCGGGATCTCCGAGGAAATGGGCGACGTTGGCCTGGCGATCCAGCGGGCCGAGGACAAGACCGCCCAGATGCGGGCCAGGGCTGGCGCGCTCGACGAGCTGATGGCCTCAGGCGCGCTCGAGGACATGGTTGGCGGTCCGCACGACGACATCCAGGCCGAGCTGGACCGGATGGGCGCTGGCCAGGGCGTCGACCACGAGCTGGAGCGCATGAAGGCGGAGATCGCGCAGAGCGCGCCGCGGCAGATCGAAGGCGCCGAGCCAGGCTCGAGCGATGGGGCGAGCGCAGACACGAGCGCCGCCACGGTGGTGGATCAGGCCCAGGCCGGTGAGCCAGAATGATTGTCCGAATCCTCGGCGAAGGTCAGCTCGAGATGCCGGACTCGGCGGCGGACGAGCTCAACGAGCTGGACCAGAAGCTGGAGGCCGCGGTCGAGCGCGAGGACGAGGCCGCCTTCCGGCCGGCCCTGGCCGCGTTGCTGGCAAGGGTCCGTGAGCTCGGCTCCCCGGCCAAGGCCGACGAGCTGCGTCCGTCCGAGCTGATCATCGCGCACGACGACGCGACCATGGCGGACGTGCGCAAGCTGCTGACCGACGAGGGCCTCATTCCGGGCTGACTGATGCCAGGCGCAGCACGTGCCGCCAGGCCCACCACCGGCCACGGGCCGCCGGCGGTCAACGCCGTGCTGCTGACCGGGCATTGCCGGATAAATGCACCGAGAGCCGGGAACGAGCCAGGCTCGCCCGGCGTTTACTCAGCAGGTGCTGAGCATGTTTTGAGGCGCGGCACACCGATTCAGGGCAGGGTAGAAGACGCCCTGCCCTGAGCACTGCTCGGCATGGCATGTAATGAAGTAAGCAGAGTGGCCAGAAGAGCCGCTCAGAAAAGGGAGGCGGCGCCAATGGCGCGCACTCGCTACGCGTCGGATCCGGGACTCATCGCCCGGATGGGCGCAACCATGTTCCTGCTCGGCCTGGTATTCGTCGGGTTCGGCGTTGCCCTGGCGTTCCTCATCCTGTACGGCGGCCACCTGTACAGCTCCATCCACCACGGTGCCGGTGTCAGCACCGGCGGCGCCAACGTGAGCGACGCCAGCATCATCGTGCTGGCCGCCGTCATCGGGGTTGGCAGCGCGCTGGCGTCGTACTGGTGGTCAGACAAGATCGCGCTGCGCACATCCCGCGCGCGGCTCGTCAGCCCGAACGACTCGCAGGACGCCGCCCGGCTGCACGGCATCATCGACCGGATCTGCGCGATGGCGGACATGCCCAAGCCGCGGGTCGCGATCGCCCCGACGCAGATGCCCAACGCGTTCGCCACCGGGCGTAACAGCAACAAGGCCGTGGTCTGCGCCACCCAGGGCATCCTGCAGCGGCTCGACAATGAAGAGCTTGAGGGCGTGCTCGCGCACGAGATGTCGCACGTCGCGCACAAGGATGTCGCGGTCATGACTATCGCCTCGTTCCTCGGCATCATCGCTGCGCTGATGGTTCGGTTCGCCTTCTACTCCGAGCTGTTCGGCGGCCGCGGCCGGAACAACAACAACCAGGCCGCGCTGCTGATTATCCCGATCATGCTGCTCAGCATCGTGGTGTACTGCGTCAGCTTCCTGCTGATCAGAATGCTCTCCAGGTATCGCGAGCTGGCGGCCGACCGGTCTGGCGCACTGCTGACCGGGCAGCCGTCTAAACTGGCCAGCGCGCTGGTCAAGGTCACCGGGGATATGGCCAGGATCCCGACCAGGGACCTGCGCCAGGCCGAGCCGCTGAACACGTTCTACTTCACTCCGGCGCTGCGACCCGGCGACAATCACGTGGGGGCGATTTTCTCCACGCACCCGTCGCTGCAGAAGCGGCTGGCGCAGCTAGAGAAGATCCAGCGGCAGCTCGGCCAGCAGTAGCCCGCCTGCTCGAGGCCTACCCGACCCTGCAGGAGGTAGCCGGTGGGATTCCTGGACACGCTACTCGGCCGGACGAAGCCGGTGCCGCCGAACCTCGATCAGCTCTTCGCGCTGCCGGGGGCTGCGGTGACCTTGCAGGCGGCCACTGACTTCCGGCCGACGGGGTCGGGGTCGGTGTGCTTCCGGGCCGTCGAGGGCCGGGCGTTCAGCGACATCGAGAAGGACGTCCGCGAGCTGCTGGACATGGATGCGGGCAGCAAGCCGGTGGAGGTGTCGAAAGACACCTACGGCTTCACGTGGCTGGTCTGCCGGCACGACCCGGACGACCCGGAAGGCCTGGTTACCGACCTGCACGCGGTGAACTCCTCGCTGCAGAACGGCGGCTTCGGCCCCCAGTTGCTCTGCACCATCATGGCGTTCCGTGACTCGGGCGGCCGCTCGCTCGGGCTCGTGTACCTCTATAAGCGCGGCACGTTCTACCCGTTCGCGCCGCTGTCCGGCGAACGCCGGAACAACGCGCTGGAGCTGCAGATGCGCGGCACGCTCGCCGATGACCTGAAGATCGAGCCCGACCTCGGCCGCTGGATGCCCATCTGGGGCGCCCCCGGTCTGTAACCCACGCGTATCTGTAACCCCCCCGCGTATCTGTAACCCGCCGCCATCCGGGCGCCTGTCGGCCGGCCGGAGTCGGCGGCAGCCCGCTGAGTCGGCTACGGCAGCGCGAGCATCTGATCCAGTGCCGCCCGCGCTTGCCGGGCGGAGTCATCGTCCACGGTGATCTGGTTGACCAGCCGACCGTCCGCGAGCGACTCGAGGGCCCAGACCAGATGCGGCAGGTCGATGCGATTCATGGTCGAGCAGTAGCAGACCGTCTTGTCGAGGAAAACCACGGTCTTGTCTGGGTTGGCCGCGGCCAGCCGCTGCACGAGGTTCAGTTCGGTGCCGACCGCCCACGCCGAGCCCGCCGGCGCGTGCTCGATCGTGGAGATGATCTTCTCGGTCGATCCGACGTGGTCCGCCGCCAGCACGACCTCGTGCTGACACTCGGGATGGACGATGACGCTGATGCCGGGGACGCGCGCCCGCACGTCGGCCACGCATTCGGACGAGAACCGGCCGTGCACCGAGCAGTGCCCGCGCCACAGGATCATCGTGGCGTCCCGCAGCTCCCCGGCCGTCAGGCTGCCGGTGTCACCTGGCGCGTGCGGGTCCCACACCACGCAGTCGTCCAGGCTCATGCCGAGCTCCAGCACCGCGGTGTTGCGGCCAAGGTGCTGATCAGGCAGGAACAGCACCTTGCTGCCCTGGCCGAGTGCCCAGCTCACGGCCCGGCGCGCGTTGGACGAGGTGCAGACGGTGCCGCCGTGCCGGCCGGTGAAAGCCTTGATGTCGGCTGAGGAGTTCATGTAGGTGACGGGGATCACCTCGTCGGCGACCCCGAGGTCTTCCAGCGCTTCCCAGCACTGCTCGACCTGGTTGTAGGTCGCCATGTCCGCCATCGAGCAGCCAGCCGCCAGATCCGGGAGCACGACCCGCTGTTCCGCCGAGGTGAGGATGTCGGCCGACTCGGCCATGAAGTGAACGCCGCAGAAGACGATGAACTCGGCGCTCGGTCGGGCCGCCGCCTCCCTGGCCAGCTTGAACGAGTCGCCGGTGACGTCGGCGAACTGAATGACCTCGTCGCGCTGGTAGTGGTGACCCAGCACGAAGGCGCGGTCGCCGAGCGCGGCTCGTGCTGCCCGCGCCCGCGCGACCAGGCCCGGGTCGCTTGCTGGCGGCAGATCGCCGGGGCAGTCGACACCGCGCTCGGATGCGGGATCAGCTCCCGCGCCCAGCACGAATACAGGC
>JBAUAR010000353.1:0-2051 GCA_049675875.1 Streptosporangiaceae bacterium | reverse complement strand
GGCCCGGCCGGTGGCAGACTTACCCGGTGATTCCAGCTGAGTCGATGGACAATGCTGACCTGCGTCCCCCGCGGCACGTACGCATCGTGCATCTCACGGCACCCGTGTTCCGCGCCCTGGCACAGGGCGACCTGGCCGCGGCAAACGTGGCAAGCCCGGTGCCCCTCTCGGCGTGCTTCGCCGAGCCCGAGTGGCGAGGGGTGTGGCGGATGCGCAGCGAGCAGGTCGAGCAGGACCCCGCCAGCGCGGCATGGGTCACCGGGGTCATCTGGGATGAGCAGCAGCAAGTGGCGGTCGGCCGGGCCGGCTACCACGGTCCTCCCGATCCATCGGGGATGGTCGAGATCGGCTATGCGGTCGACCCCGCGTACCGGCGGCGCGGCTATGCGCGGGCCGCTCTTGAGGCCTTGCTCCAGCGCGCGGCGCGCGAGCCGGAGGTGCGGACGGTGCGGGTGACCATCAGCCCGGATAACACCCCGTCTTACCAGCTGGCCTCGCAGTATGGCTTTGCTGAAGTCGGCGAGCAATGGGATGAGGAGGACGGCCTCGAGCTCATCTACGAGGCGGACCCGAGCCGGTTCGGGTAGCGGGTCCGGCTCCCGGCGTCAGCCGATGCCGGCCCGGATGAACGCGGCCGGAGCAGCGACGATGGCCGCCGACTGCGGCCAGGCCGGCGAGCTTGGGGATTGTTCGTGGCGAATTCTTCCCTGTGGCGAGTCCGCACCTTAGCTTTGCTAGCGGGACCGGTCGGCCGTGCCTGCCTGACCGTCCAGAGAAGGGCAGACCCGAGGTGCTTCGACCGTCCGCCGACGATGGCGTGCTGCACCATCTCGCGGCCAGTCTCGCGCTGTGGTGGCGGCCGCTGACCGGCGCGGCCTCGGCGGCCAGCGTCGCGCTGGGGTTACTCGCCTGCCTGTGCACCATGCTGGCGGTAGCTGGCCCACGCGCCGCCGCCGAGCTGCGCACCAGCGCCCTGCGGCAGCTCATCGCGGCCGCTCCCGCGGCGGACAAGGCCGTGCTGGCCAGTACCGAGGACGGCACGCTGAGCAGTCCTGATGGGCTCAGCGCCAGCCAGCTGCGGCGAGGCAGGGAGCAGCTCAGGCGGAACCTGCGCGGGCTGCCGCTCAGCCCGGCGGCGGACGACTGGAGCAGCCTGACGACGTCGCTCCTCCCCGTCACCGACGACGCGCCGACCCTGCCGGCAACGCTGCCGCCGAAGGTAGAGCTGACCTACCGCGACACACTGGCCTCGAACGTGCGCATCGCGGCAGGGCGGCTGCCAGCCGGCCAGTCGGCGGGCAGCGGGGCCACGACCGTCCTGCAGGCAGCGGTCACCGCGCCGACCGCCCGCCGATTCGGCCTCGCCGTGGGATCGCGGCTCGCATTGCCCGGTACCAGCATCGAGCTGGCAGTAACGGCGATCGTGCAGCCGCGCGATCCGGCCGCGCTGTTCTGGACCGCGGACCCGGCCGGAGCGGCGCCCCAGCTGGTCGTCGTCGGGCAGAACGACTACTGGATCGGCGGCGTTTTCATCGGGCCGGGCGCCCTCGGGGCGCTGGTCAATAACGTAAACCTGGCGACGACGCAGGTGACCTGGACGTTCCCGCTCGATCTCAGAAAACTCACGGCCACGGAGGCGGGCCAGCTGCAGCAGCAGCTGACCGGAGCACTCGATACCGGCGGCCACTTCACCGTTGCGGTGCTGCCAGTCACCGTCGGCCACCCCCCGAGCGCGACCACCGGGTCAGGTTCGGACCGTTCGGAGGCGCGCCAGTCCCAGCCCGCTACGCGCAGCGTGCAGATTCTGCTGTCTGTCGCCCTCGCCGCTGGCACCGGAACGCTGATCGCCGGGTTCGAATCGGAGGCGGCGGCGGTGGGGAATGTGCTGGATTTGCTGGCGGTGAGTCTGGCGGTTTTGGCGGCGGCGGTGGTGGTGCTGGGCGGGTGGCTGCTGGCGGAGCAGCGGCGGGGTGATTTCGCGATGCTGCGGGCGCGGGGGGCGTCGCGGTGGCAGCTGGCGGGGCGGGTGCTGGCGGTGGGCGGGGTGACGG
>JBAUAR010000352.1:0-8080 GCA_049675875.1 Streptosporangiaceae bacterium | reverse complement strand
GCCCGGACCACCGCTGCGGCCGAGCCGGCCGCCTCCAGCGTGCCGCGCCGCCGGGCGTCGGCCGGGTCGGACCCCTGGTCCGCTGAGATCGGCATGTAGGCGATCTCACCCGCCGCGCCATGCACGCCGCGGTGCAGCTTGCCGTCCATCATGAGGCCCATGCCGATACCGGAGCCGACCCAGACGAACACGAAAGTGCCCACCTCGCTGCCGTGGCCGTGCTCGCGCTCGGCCAGTGTCGCGGCGTCGACGTCGTTCTCCACGATCACCTGCTCGCCGAACGCCGCGCGCAGCTCGGCCAGCACGGCGGGCCGGCCCCACCCGGCCAGGCCGCCCGCCAGCGCGATGGCGTTGCGCCGCGGGTCATAGACGCCGGGACTGCCGATCACGGTCTGGGTTACCCCCGGCCGGGAGATGCCGGCCGCTGCGCACAGGTCGTCGGCGAGCCCGACCAGCTCGGCGACCCGCCGGCTGGCGGCGGGCGCCCGGGTCCGCACCGCGTCCCTGGCCACCACCGAACCGGTGAGGTCGGCGAGCGCGCCGCGCAGGTACTGCTGGCCGATGTCGAGCCCGAGCACGTAGCCGGCCTGCGGCCGGATCTCGTAGAGCACGGCAGACCGGCCAGGACCGCCGCTGCTCTGGCCGGCCTCGCGCACCAGCCCGGACCGCTCCACATTGGCGAGCGCCAGCGACACCGTGGGCTTCGAGAGCCCCGACACCCGCGCAAGCTCCGCGCGCGAGCACGGCCCGAGCTGGCGAATGTGACGCAGCAGCAGCTGCTCATTCATGGCCCGGATCAGCTGTGGCCTGGCCGCCTCAGGCTGCACCGGCGTCGTCATCACGACCACTCGCGCGCTCCTCCTGTCAGCACGGCCGGGCGACGGTCCCGCATCCGGACTGAGACCAAACCGTGCCTTGTCCCCTCCATATAGTTAGGATACTGTCCTAACTAATTTCAGCCAACCTGATAACCCCCGAGGCATTCGTGAGCCAGGTCGTGCTCGGCATCGACTACGGCGGTACCAAGACCGCCGTGGCGGTCTGCGAGCGTACCGGACGGCGACTGGCGGCCACCGTCGTGGCCAGCCTGGCCGAGCGTGGCGCGCGGGTCACCTTCGACCAGGGCGTGCAGACCGGCCGCGAGCTCCTCGCCAGCGCCGCGCCGGGGGCGAGCCTCGCGGCGGTTGGGGTCTCGACCTTTGGCATCCCGTTCGACGATCGGGTAGCCCTGGCACCGACCGTCGACGGCTGGGGAGACCTGCCGATCGGCCGGGAGCTGCGAGCCGCGTTCCCTGGCGTACCGGTCCGGGTGGCCAACGACGTCAAAGCGGCCGCCCGAGCCGAAGCGCGCTGGGGCGCTCTCACCGGAGCCGATCCCGCCGTCTACCTGAACCTCGGCACCGGGCTCGCCGTCGCGATCGTCTCGGCCGGGCAGGTGCTGACCGGCGCCAACGGCGCCGCCGGCGAGATCGGCTACAGCCTGCGCAGCCGAGCGGACGTCGGCCTGCACACCGCGGCCCGGCTCGAGGACATGGTGAGCGGCATGGCGCTGCGCCGCCGGGCCGACGAATTCGGGCCGCGGCGGACGGCCGCCGAGATTTTCGCCGCCGCGCAGAATGACACCACCCTCGACAGCCTCGTCACCGATTTTATCGACGAGCTCGCCTTCCACGTGGCCAACCTGGCCATCCTGATCGACCCGGCCAGGATCGCCGCTGGCGGCGGGATGACCGGGTCCTGGAGCCGGATCGAGCCCAGGCTGGCCGACGTGCTGGCCCGCACGGTCCCCTATCCGCCCGAGCTCGTTCTCGGCCGGTTCCCGTACGAGGCGCCGCTGCTCGGCGCCATCGCCCTGGCCGTCGACGCGGCCGATTCCGACAGATCAAACGGACATCACTCGGTCAATGTGGTAGAAAGCACACCCAGCACGGAGAGGGTTACCCACTCATGAGACGACTCAAGTCGCTCGGCGCCCTCGTCGGGGCGGCAGGCCTGCTCACGGCCATGGCTGCCTGCGGGACGAGCACATCATCGGGATCGTCGTCCGGCAGCACGCTGACGATCTCCAACGAGAGCGGTTCGACCTGGACCTGCCAGTTCAACCCGTTCAACGAGAACGTCAGCTTCACCGACTTCGGCCCGGTCTACGAGCCACTGGTCTTCATGGACACGCTCGAAAGCGGAAAGACCGCCCCGTGGCTGGCCCAGGCCTACAGCTGGAACGCTGACGCCACGGCCGTGACGTTCACCATGCGCAGCAATGCCAAGTGGCAGGACGGCACGCCGATCACAGCCGCCGACGTCGTCTACACCTACAGCCTGCTCAAGAAATACCCGGCGCTCGACCTCAACGGCGACTGGTCGTTCCTCAAGAGCGTCGTCCAGCAAGGCTCGAACCAGGTCGTCATGACGTTCGACGGCAACGGCATGACCAACTTCTACCTGGCCGCCTACGACACCCCGATCGTGCCGGAGCACATCTGGTCCAAGATCGCTAACCCAGTGACCTACACCGACAAGAACCCAGTCGGCAGCGGCGCGTACTCGGTCGGCGCCTGCACCGGGCAGAACATCCAGTTCGTCGCCAACAAGCACTACTACATCCCTGGCGAGCCCAAGGTCCAGACCGTGGACTACCCGGCATTCCTGTCCAACAACGCGGCCAACCAGGAACTCGCGGACGGGCAGGCCCAGTGGGGCAACCAGATCATCCCGAGCATCCAGAAGTTCTACTCGGCCAAGAGTCCGCACAACAAGTACTGGTTCCCGCCGACCGCCAACAATGACATCTTCGTCAACCTGACCAAGCCGCTGCTCAGCAACGTGGCGGTGCGCGAGGCGATGTCCTACGCCATCGACAGGCAGAAGGTCTCCACCGACGGCGAGAGCGGCATCGAGCCGGCCGCGAGCCAGAGCGACATCGTCAGTCCGACGTTCTCCAGCTGGGTCGACAGCAGCCTGACGTCTCAATATGACTACAGCTACAACCCGGCCAAGGCCATCGCAGTCCTCAAGGCGGCCGGCTTCACGATGGGCAGCAACGGCATCTTCGCCAGCAGCGCCGGCCAGCTGAACTTCACCGTCATCAACATCGGTGATTACTCCGACTTCGTGCAGGACCTGCAGATCATCACGCAGGAGTTCAAGGCGGTCGGCATCGGACTGACCGTCGACAACCTGTCGAGCAACGCATTCAACAACGACCTGTTCAACGGTGACTACCAGCTCGCCTACTACTACGAGAACGGTGGCCCGACGCCGTACTACGCGTTCTGGCAGATCCTCGACAGCGCCAACACGGCCGCGATCGGCAAGCCCGCTTCGACCAACTACGAGCGGTACATCAACCCGGCGACCGACGCGCTGCTGACGGAGTACGCGGGCACCACCAGCACCGCTGTCCAGCATCAGGTCATCGACCAGCTCGAGCAGGTCATGCTGACGCAGCTACCGGTGATCCCGGTCGTCGAGGGCGTCGACCTGTACGAGTACAACACCGGCGCCTTTACCGGCTGGCCGACGCCAGGCAACCCGTACGCCCAGCCGGGCCCGGCCAACAACCCCGACTGGGGCTGGACCCTGCTCCACCTGGCACCCAAGGGCTGATCTCCCGACCAGTGCGGCGCGGCCCGGCGTTCCGAACCCGAAGCGCCGGGCCGCCAGCCCCCTGAGGACGCCACGATGAGCACAGGAGGGATCGCATGAGGCACGCGCTCCGCCGCCTCGGCTTCTTCGTGCTCACTCTGTGGGCCTGCCTGACGCTGAACTTCGTGCTGCCGCGGCTCATGCCGGGCAGTCCGATCCTCGACATGATGGCCAAGTACCACGGCCGCGTGTCACCCAAGGCGCTGCAGGCGATCGAGGTTGCCTTCGGCGTCGACACGCACGCGAGCCTGCTTTCCCAGTACGTCAGCTACCTCGGTAACACCGCGCGGGGCGACTTCGGCATGTCGCTGACGCAGACCGAGCCGGTGAGCCAGGTGATCGCGGGCGCGGTCTGGTGGACGCTCGGCCTGATCGGCGTCACCACCATCCTGGCCTTCGTCCTCGGCACGCTGATCGGCATCATCGGCGCCTGGCGCCGCGGCGGCTGGCTGGACGGCATCCTGCCGCCGGTGTTCGTCATCGCCACCTCGATTCCGTTCTTCTGGGTCGGCATGCTGCTGATCCTGCTGATCGCCAAGGTCGACCCCACGTTCCCCACCAGCGGCGCTTACACCTACGGGGCGACGCCAGGTCTCAACGGCGCCTTCATCGGCGACGTGCTGCAGCACGCGCTGCTGCCGGGCCTCGCCATCCTCATTACGTCCATCGGCGGGTGGATCCTCACCATGCGCAACACGATGGTCACCGTGCTCGCTGAGGATTACGTCCGGATGGCCAGGGCCAAGGGACTGCCGGGGTGGCGGATCATGCTCGACTACGCGGCGCGCAACGCGATGCTGCCGAATCTGTCCGGGTTCGCCATGTCGCTCGGTTTCGTGCTGTCCGGCGCGATCGTGGTCGAGTACCTGTTCTCCTACCAGGGGGTCGGCTACTACCTGCTGCAAGGCGTGGTGAATCAGGACTACGCGCTGGTGCAGGCGCTGTTCCTGCTGATCACAGTTGCGGTGCTGGTCGCCGTCCTGGCCGCTGACATTCTCACCGCGATCCTCGACCCGCGGACCAGGACCGGAGGTTAGCGGTGGTAGCACTGCAGATCACGGCCGAGACACCAGTTGCTGGCACCGAACGGTCGGCTGGCCGGATCTGGCGCGCGGTCAGGTCCAGCAAGAAGGCGCTGGCGGGGGCGGTCATCCTGGTGATATTCGCGATCATGGCGGTGATCCCCGGCCAGCTCGCGCACGACAACCCGCAGGCCTTCGCCTACGGCCGCAGCCTTGGTCCGTCTGCGCTGCACTGGCTCGGCACCACCGCGTCCGGCCAGGACATCTTCGCCCAGGTAATCTGGGGCGCCAGGGAGACCATGATCATCGCCCTGGTGTCCGGGCTGCTGTCGACGCTGCTGTCGATGATCATGGGGATCGGCGCGGCCTACCTCGGCGGCTGGTGGGACCACGGGCTCAACTTCATCACCGACGTGCTGCTGGTGATCCCCACGTTCCCGCTGCTTGTCGTCATCATTGCGTACTACCCGCACAGCAGTCTCATCCCGCTCATCGCCGTGCTGGTGATCACCGGCTACTCCTACGGCGCGCGTCAGCTGCGGGCCGAGGCGCTCTCCCTGCGCGGCCGTGACTTCCTCGAGGCGGCGCGGGTGCGCGGGGAGCGCCGCCTCTACATCATCGTCGTCGAGATGATCCCGACGATGACCTCGCTGATCGTCGCCGTGTTCCTGGGCACAGCCGTCTACAACGTGATCGCGGCGGCGGCGCTGCAGTGGATCGGTTTCGGCGACCCGAACTCGCTGAGCTGGGGCACGATGCTGTACTGGGCGCAGAATGGCGAGGCCCTGCAGACCGGGCAGTACTGGTGGGCCATCGCGCCCGGCGTCTGCATCGCGCTACTCGGCGCCGCGCTCGCGCTCCTCATGTACGCCTTCGACGAGGTCGGGAATCCGGCGCTGCGGCGGGTCAAGCTGCGCCGGAGTCGCTCCACGCCGCCGTGGCGGCTCGGATCGAGCCGTGCTCGATAACCGGCCCGAGGCGGCTGCAGCGGATCAGACGGCCGCCGGTGTAGCCGACCCCGTTCCGGTGCTCAAGGCCGTTGACCTTTCCGTCGCCTACCGAACCGGGCGCGGTGACGTCGTCGCGGTCGACCACGTCAGCTTCGAGCTTGGGCGCGGCGAGTTCCTCGGCATTGTCGGCGAGTCCGGCTGCGGCAAGTCCACGCTGCTGTTCGCCGTCGCGCAGCTGCTGGCGCCGCCCGCTCTGATAACCGGCGGCACCGTCACCTTCAAGGGCACCGAGCTGACGGCGCTCACCGATCGGCAGCTCGCCCCCATCCGGTGGAAGGAGATGTCGGTCGTCATGCAGAGCGCGATGAACGCGCTCAACCCAGTCAAGTCGATCGGCGCGCAGTTCGCCGACGCGATGCGGGCGCACGGCGTCAGCTCGAAACAGCAGATCGCCGAGCGCTCGGCCGAGGTGCTACGGATGGTCGGCATCGACCCGACGCACCTGACGAGCTTCCCGCATCAGCTGTCCGGCGGCATGCGGCAGCGGTCGATGATCGCGATGGCGCTGCTGTTCACGCCGGACCTGGTGATCATGGACGAGCCGACGTCGGCGCTGGACGTGGTCGCGCAGCGGTCGCTGATGCTGCAGATCAAGGAGCTGCAGCAGCAGCTCGGCTTCGCAGTCGTGTTTGTGACTCACGACATGTCGCTGGTCAGCCACTTCTCCGACCGGCTGCTCGTGATGTACGCGGGGCAGGTCGCTGAGCTCGGCCCAACCCGGCGGGTCTTCGACACCCCGCGGCACCCCTACACCCGCGGCCTGCTCGACGCGTTCCCGTCGATCCGCGGCCCGAAGGTGCCACTGACCGGAATACCGGGCAGCCCGCCGGACCTGGCCCGGCCGCCCGCCGGATGCCGGTTCGCGGCACGCTGCCCGCTCGTCGAGGACAGCTGCCGCGACCAGGCGATCAACCTGGTGAGCGTCGACGACGTGCTCGTTCGGTGCATTAACTACGGGAACGGGGTCGTCGGTGGCTAGCGTCGAGCCGTTGCTCCGTACCGACGGTCTCACCATGCATTTCCGGATTGGCGGCGGGCTACGGCGGCAGCGGCTGCACGCCGTCGATGAAGTGAGCCTGGCGATCGGCGAGCGGGAGATCGTCGCGCTGGCAGGCGAGAGCGGCAGTGGCAAGAGCACGATCGCCCGGCTGCTGGCCCGGATCTACCCGCCGACCGGCGGCGATATCTACTTTCAGGGCAAGCCGCTGTCGGCGCTGCGGTCCCGGTCGGAGTTGCTCGGCTACCGCAGCAACGTGCCGATGGTATTCCAGGACCCGTTCAGCTCGATCAACCCGGTATTCCGGGTATCCCACGGGGTGCTCCGCAGCCTGCAGCTGCACCGGCCCGAGCTGTCGGCGAGCGAGTGGGAAGCCGAGGCGGTGCGCGTGTTCGAGGCCGTCGGCCTGATCCCTGCCGCCGAGATCCTGCACCGGTTCCCGCACGAGCTGAGCGGCGGCCAGCGGCAGCGCGTCGGATTCGCCCAGGCGCTCGCGATGCGGCCGAAACTGATCCTGGCCGACGAGCCGGTGTCCATGCTGGACGTGTCGATCCGGATCGGGCTGCTCAACCTCATGCAGCAGCTGCGGGATGAGCAGGGCGTTTCCATCCTCTACATCACCCACGACATCGCGAGCGCCCGGTACGTCGCCGACCGGCTCATCGTCTTGTACGCGGGCCGGATCGCTGAGTCCGGCCCGGTCGAGGACGTGCTGGCGAGGCCGCGGCACCCGTACACCCAGCTGCTGCTGTCGGCGGTGCCTGACCCGAACGCGGATCTGGCTGAGGGCGGTGCCGGCGACCGCGGCGAGCCGCCGAAGGTGATCAACCCCGTGCCCGGCTGCCGGTTCGCGCCGCGCTGCCCGCTGGCCATCACCGACTGCATGACCGTCACTCCCCCGCTGCTCGCCCTCTCTCCTGGTCATGACGTCGCCTGCCTTGTCGCGCAGTCCGGCGCTGAGGCAAAGGCCTTCTGAATGAAACTCGCGGTCGTCGGTGGCGGCTCCACGTACACCCCTGAGCTCGTTGACGGGCTCGCGCGGCTGTCCTTCGGAGTCACCGAGCTTGTGCTGGCCGATCCCGATGCGGGCCGGCTGTCGGTGGTCGGCCCGTTCGCCGCCCGGATCATGGGCAGGTACGGACACCCGGCGAAGGTGACCTGGACCGCGGACCTCGACGCCGCGGTCGACGGCGCCGCCGCGGTGCTGCTGCAGCTGCGCGTCGGCGGCCAGGCCACCCGGTACCGGGACGAGACGTGGCCGCTGGAGTACGGCTGCATCGGGCAGGAGACGACCGGGGCCGGCGGGTTCGCCAAGGCACTGCGCACCGTGCCCGTAGTGCTCGACGTGGCCGAGCGGATCCGGGCTCGCGCGCTGCCGGACGCATGGATCATCGACTTCACCAACC
>JBAUAR010000351.1:0-7574 GCA_049675875.1 Streptosporangiaceae bacterium | reverse complement strand
CGGCGGGCAGCCCGCGCGGCTGGCCGGCCGAGGCGAACGCGACGAGCCGGAACCGGCTGCCCCGCTCGGCCGTGGCGCCCACCGGGCTGAACACCTCAGTGTCGACACCGCACGGCACGACGCGGATCGCGGACTTCGGCACGCCGCGGCTGGCCAGATCGGCGGCCTCGTCGCAGGAGCTGGCGAGCACCGCGCTGACCGAGTGAGCGAGGCACGACTCCAGCCGGAGCCGGGCGGTCGAGGCTTCGCTGTCGGCGGCGTGCCGGCGCTCCGCAGCAGCCAGCGACTCGAACGTCAGCAGTACCGGAGTGTCCGTGCCGCGCACCGCGCTCACAGCGGCCAGGCCGGCGAGCCAGGAGAAGGCGTGCACGACGTCCGGCGGCCGGGCACGCCAGTGGTCGGTGAGGTAGGCGGCAAACTCCGGCATGTGCTGCGCAGCCTGTTCGGCCGGGAGCGGCCTGGCAGGCCCTGCCGTGACGTGCTCCACCGACACGCCGCGGCCGAGGATGGTGGTGCGTGCCGAGGGCGCGTTCTGCTGCCGCGCATACAGAGTGACGCGGTGTCCGCGCGCGGCCATTGCCCTGGCCAGCGTCGTGGGCTGGCCGAACTGGCTGGCCTGGGAAGGGCTGTGCGCCGTGATGAGGGCTATACGCATGAAGGGTGCCTCCGAGATCGAGGGCTATCGGGGTCGAAACCCCGGCCCGCCGAGTGCTGACACCTCGCGCAGATCGCGGCGCAATCAATGCTGGGGGCCCGGAAACACCAAAGGCACACCCTCGGATCGCACCATAACTGGCGCGAGGGCGTGCCTTCGTCGTAGACACTGGTAACGGAATTATAACGTCACCGGCCGGCTACCGCAACCCCGGCGCCGGCCGGCGGGCGCCCTATTCCTCGCTGTATTGCTCGATCGTCTCTTCCTCGACCGGCGCTTCGACCACCACGGGGGCATCCACTGACAGTGGCGCATCCGCGGTGCGGACCACTCCTTGTCCAATTCGGTGATCCGGCCGCCAGAAGCGCCCCTGCCTGCGGTCCAGCACCGCCGGACGGCTGCTGCCGGTCAGCACGATCCGCCGGCGCAGCCAGCCGTAGCCGCGGCGCGGCAGCACCGCACCGACGGCACCAATGACGATCAGCACCCAGCCAGTGATGTGGAAGCTGAAGAACGATGGCTGCGCGGTCACTGCGAAGGCCAGGATCGCGCCGATTGCTACCAGCGTGAGAGACGTGGCGGTCTTCATCGGAGTTCCTTCGCTGATCCGGGCTGGCTACGCGGGGACTGGCTCGCGCTCGGTCAGGCGCTGGCGCAGGACCGCCAGTGCCTCGGCGAGCAGCCTGGACACGTGCATCTGCGAGATGCCGAGCCGCTGCCCGATCTCGGACTGCGTCATGTTGCCGTAGAACCGCATGAGGAGCAGCTTCTGCTCGCGCTCTGGCAGCTCGCCCCAGTGCGCCCAGACGGCCTCCATGTCGAGCACGTGCTCAAGCTGCGGGTCCTCGTCACCGAGCAGCTCACCGAGGCTCGCGGCGCCGCCCTCGTCGGTGACCGGAGAGTCCAGTGATGCGGCCCGGAACGCCAGGTCTGCCTGCCGCGCCGCGCGCACGTCTTCCTCGCTGACGCCGACGCAGGCGGCCAGGTCGCTGTCCGACGGTATGCGGCCGAGCTCGGCGGTGAGTTCCGCGGCGGCCGTGCGTAGTTCGAGGCGCAGTTCCTGCAGCGACCGCTGTACCCGGATTTGCCAGCGCTTGTCCCGGAAATGTCGCTTGATCTCGCCGCTCACGCAGGGCTGGGCGTAACCCGCCAGGCTGGTGCCGAGCGTGACGTCGAAGTTATTGATCGCCTTGAGCAGGCCCACGTAGCCGACTTGCATCAGGTCCTCGTGCGGCTCGGTGCTGTTCTTGTACCGCAGCACGCACGACCTGACTAACGGCTGGTACCGGCTGACCAGGACCTCGCAGGCGGTGTCGCGCCGGCTGTCCCCGTGCGGTAGCGACTGAATCATGATCAGCAAATCAGCGTCGCCCAGCGCCTCAAGGTCAGGCCGCGTCGCGGTATCGGGGATCGCTCGCGTATTCATCTCAGTACTCCTTGCGGCGGGGTGGGGGTTCCGCCTGCGCGGTAGTTCGTTCCCGCGGTGCGGGAGTCAAACATCGGCGCCCGGCCGGGCCGAGCCGGAGCACAGCACCCAATGCCGGAGCGATCAGGCAATAGGTCGGTATCGCCTTGATCTCAACTTCGTCATAGCCCGGCCATGCGGGGACCGGGCCGAGACGGCAGTGCGTTAGCTAGGCACCAGCGTGGGTGCACGTGCGTTAGCTAGGCACCAGCGCGGGTGCATTAGCGTGGGAAGTGCTTAGTCAACGCCGGGGGCTATCAGATGCTGGAACCGCAGAGCCTGCTGCTGTTCGCACTGCTGATAGTGCTGTTCGGTGTGCTGATCTGGTGGCTCATCGTCAGCAACCGCCTGGTGCTGAAAGTAGTCGCCGCAGGCCTGGCGTTCGTCATGGCAATGGCGTTCGGCGTGCTGTCGGTCAACCGGTATTTCGGTTATTACGCCACGTGGGGCGCTGCGATCGCCGACTTCTCCAACCAGAGCCCCAACTCCGGACCGCAGGTCTCGCAGGGCAGCCTGCTGTCCGGCAGTAAGGGCGCCGTGTTCAACCAGCACGCCGTCTACTTGCGGCTCGCGCTCGAGCAGGGCTACACGCTCAAGCTGGACATGGCGGGAAAGCTGAGCCATATCCACCGGGTTGGTTACGTCTACCTGCCGCCGCAGTACTTCCAGTCGCAGTACGCGAATTACCGATTCCCGGTGGTCGAGCTGATCCACGGCCAGCCGGGTGTGCCGGAGGACTGGATCAACGTGGTCGGGGTGCAGGAGACGCTGAACGGCCTGATCAAGAGCGGTCAGGCTAGCCCGGTCGTGCTGGTCATGCCGGACGCCAATGGCGGTAACCGCATCTCGCTGCAGTGCCTCAACCAGGTGGGCGGCCCGGCAGATCTGACGTACCTCGCGCAGGACGTGCCGAACGACATCGGGCACCTGCTGCGAGTGCAGCCGCCGGGCCTTGGCTGGGGTGTGGCTGGCTACTCCGAGGGCGGCTACTGCGCCGCGAACATGGCGCTCCGGTACCGCTATCGATACGGCTTCGCGGCATCGCTGAGCGGCTACTTCGCTCCGTTCAACAACAAGCTCGCAGCGGGCAAGTCGGTGAGTCCGTTCGGCGACGACAGCGCGCTTCGGGCCGAGAACACGCCCCTCGACGAGGTGACCTCGCTGGCGGCTGGCGCGAGGCTACCGCAGTTCTGGCTGGGCGCCGGCGCCGGCGACCGGGCCGACGTGGCCAACGCCGAGTACTTCGCGCAGGAGCTACAACTGCACGAGGCCGGCGTGCCACTGATCCTGACTGCTGGCGGCGGTCACACCATGGGGACCTGGCACGCCGAGATCCCGCCGATGCTGACGTGGATGACCAGGGGCCTGGCCGCCGCGGTGGCCCATGTCGATCAGCTGCAGCTGGCCAGGGCACGCGCCGAAGCGCAGGCCGATCACAAGAGCGCCCCGGCGGCGCATGACCCGCCACCGACCGCCAAGCCCACGCCGGGCGGGTAACTTCGCCGGAGCCGGGCAGGAGACGCAGATGACGCAGCCGCCCGTAGAAGTCCAGACCCTCACCGACACCGGCACGCACATTTTTGAGGCAATCGCGACGCTGGAATTCACCGGCCGTGCGGCCAGCCGCGGCGCGATAGCGGCGGCGGCGCGGCTCGACGATCGCGTCCTGGACCGGGCGCTTACCGAAATGACTGCTTCCGGGGTGCTGAGCGTACGGCACGTGAACGGAGATGCCGTCTACGCGCCCGTGCGCCGCGACTGGAGCACGCAGCCGGCTCAGGCGGAGGGCCATCCGATGGCCTGACGCACGGGCCTGGCGCTGCGGGGGCCGGGACCGGTCAGCGGGTACTGTGTGACACGTCCGCGCCTGGTCCTGCGCCGGAAGCTGGGTGCTGCGGAGAACGCGGCAGCGGGCCTGCTCGTTGGGGAGTATGTGCGCACCGAACCGTGGCTGCCAGGCACCCAACCGGAGCTGCCGAGGCAGCCCGGCTGGCCGCGCTGTTCGCCTGGTACCGCGCTGGCCGGCCGCATCCGCTATGACAGTGACGGCCGGCCGGCGGGGACGCCGTGAATGCGTTCTACATAGGGATCACCGTCGTCGCGGCGATGCTCACGGGGTCCGGCTTCGTGCTGCAGCAGCACGCAGCGGAGCAGGTCCGCGACACGGAGTTCCTGCACGTCGGGCTCATCGCGCGGCTGGTGCGCAACCGTAGATGGCTCGTCGGCATCGGGGTGATGGTCGCTGGCTACCTGATCCAGGCGTGGACCCTCGGCCATCTGACCCTGTCAGTGACCGAGCCGCTGCTCACCACCAACCTCATCTTTGCCCTGGTGCTCGCCGTGCCGCTGTCCGGCCAGCCGCTGCGCCGGACCGAGATTGTCGGGGCCGTGGTGCTCAGCGCCGGGGTAGCCGCGCTGTCGCTGACGAGGACGGTCAAGTCTCCGTCCGAGTCGTTCGGCTCCTTCAGCCACTGGCCTGCGGCAGCGGGCATCGCGCTCATTGCCGCCTTCCTCGTCCAGCTGGGCCGCAACCGGTCCGGCTCGATGCGCGCCACCCTGACCGGCACGGCGGCAGGCCTGATCCTGGGCATCGCCGACGCGTTCACCAGGCGCAGCGTGCAGATGATCGATGGCAGGCACCCACTGAACCTGCTGGTGCACTGGCCGGGCTACGCGACGGTGATCGCCAGCCTCCTCGGGTTCTGGCTCATGCAGAATGCCTTCAATTCGGCGCCGCTGCACGCGTCGCTGCCCGCGGTCACCGCGGCAGAACCGGCCTCGGGCATCGTCCTCGGCGTGGTGGTTTTCGGCGATGTGGTGCACGTCTCGCCGTTGCTCGTGGCGGTGCAGATCGCTGGTGTCGTCGCCTTGGTCGCTGGCGTGATCCTGGTGGCCAGGGCACCGGTGTTCAGCAACCTGCGGCTGCGCGAGCTGCCGCACGCGGCGCTTGAACTGCTGCAGCATCCGCCGCCTGAGCACCCTGGTGGCGGACCGACGCCGCCCGACGGCTCCGCCGCTGCCGGCGACTCAGGGGCTGCCGGCGACTCAGCGGCTGCCAGCGACTCAGCGGCTGCCGGGTCATCATCCGCTACCGCGAGCAGGCCAACGGCAGAGTAGCCCCAGCCAGGACAGCTGTCGTTTCGACCAGGTCAGGCATGGCCTGCTGCCGCCCGGTCCGGGAGGCTCATCCCTATCCCATCGCGGGACATGTGCAGCCGGATCGTGGTGCCGACTGCGCTGGTGCGTATCTCGGCCAGGTCACATACCTGGTTGACCAGCCACAGACCTTGTCCGCCCGGCACGTCGCCCGCCGGCCGGCCGTATCCCGCCAGCGGATCGTCGATATGACCGGAGTCGTCGAACTGACACAGCACCTCATCGCTGGTGACCCAGACTCGGATCACGCCGCCGCCGCGGGTGTGCTTGAGCGTGTTGGCAGCGACCTCGCTGGCGGCGATGACGAGGTCGGTGCGGCGCGCCCCGGATAGCCCGGCGCGGGCCGCCTCGGACGCGACGAGAACGCGCACCGGGCGCAGATCGTGCCGGTAGGAGAGGGCTCTGGCGTCGGGCGGCACCCGCAGCGGCGGCCCAGGGCCAGCCTGCCCGGCGGCTGTCGCGTCGTAGTCGGCGCTGCCGACTGCGTGGCCGGCCTGCCACAGCCAGGGGTGACTGGCGCAGGCGGCGGACACGGCCGATCCGGGCAGCCGGGCAGCGTCATAGGGGCAGAGGATGGTGATGCGGGTGGCGGCGAATGCCAGATTCACCATCAGCTCGTACCGGGATACCTCACCCAACTCCGGCGCCGACCGGCCCGCCCACGCCAGTTCGGCGACGACCCGGACGCGCTGGCCGCGGTGCTCGTCAGTAAAGGCGCGCAGCGCTGGCATCATGCGCGCCGGGTTCCGGCCGAGCTCCCCGACGTCCACAGTGCGCACGCCGACCTGGCCATCCGGCCGGTTCCAGCCCGGTGGCAGCCGGCCGGCCGGCACGGCTACCAGCACCGGCTCGCCTGCCGCCTGCCCCGCCGCGACGAACTCGCGCAGCCCGGCCAGGTACTCGCCGGGCGTCCGGTACAACCAGGCCGCATGGCGAAACCCACCGCCAGCGACAGCCTGGTCGCTCACCACCAAACCCCCATGCATTAGCTACCCGCCGCCCGCCCTGGGCAGCAGGCGGCCCGGCCCGCTCATAACTGCCGACCGTACCGAACCGGCAACCTGCCAGTACGCCGGTCCGTCCGCTACCTGCCCGCCCGATGCGCGGGTATGCACCGGCGTCGGCCCAGGCGACCTTCCGCCAACCATCGGTATACCGTTGTGGTGCCAGGGTCAACAATCCAGGGCGGAGTGGGGTGAAGCGTGGACGGAGCCTCGCTCTCGGCGGAGAGCCGCGGTGACACCATGATCATCACGATCAGCGGGGATCTGGACATTGTCACCAGCCCGCAGCTCGACGAGTGCCTGACGCAGGCCGAAGCCGACTACAGCAGGATCATTCTCGATTTCGGCGGCGTCAGTTTCCTCGACACGAGCGCGCTCGCGGTTATCGTCGGGCACTGGAAGAAGGCCGAGGCCAAAGGCGGGACGCTCGCCCTGGCCAGCGCGCGGTACCGGTACACCAAGACGCTGTGGATCACCGGCCTGGCAGACAAGCTGACCCTCTACGACACGGTGGACGAAGGCCTCGCCGCGCTGGCGAACGCGGCCGGGCCGGCTGACGGGTAGCGGACGGCGTGCCGAGTTCCGACCTCGCCGATCGCACTGCCGCGCTGCTGAGCCTGACCGCGGCTACCGAGGAGCGCTCGCTGAGCCAGCTCACCGAGCTCGCGGCGAGCGAGGTGGCCGGGTGCGCGGCCGCGGACGTCGCGGTGTGGCGACAGGGTCAGCTCTCCGCCCAGGCCTCGAGTCACCCAGAACCGTCCCGGCTCGTCGCCGTGCAGCTTGCCAGCGGCCGCGGGCCGCTGATCGAGGCGATGACGTCCGGCGGCCCGGTGAGCTGTCCCGACACGCTGACAGACAGCCGCTGGCCCGAGTTCACCGCCGCTGCGCTGCGGACGGGTATCCGCAGCTGTCTCGTGCTGACCTACCGCGGCCAGGTGCTCGTGACGCTGTCGTTGTTCGGGCTGCGGCCGCGATCGATCGACCCGGATCATGTCCAGTTCGCCGAGCTGCTCGTCGCCTACGGCGGCGCGCTCGTCGGCGCCGTCGCCGAGTACGGCGACTCGCGGCGGCTCGCCGACCAGCTCAGGGACGCCGCCAGCTCGCGGGCCGTGGTCGACCAGGCCAAGGGGATACTGATGCACGCGCTCGGCTGCAGCGCCGACGACGCGCTGGAGCGGATGCGACAAGTCTCGCAGCGGACCAACCTGCGAGCGACCGAGGTGGCCCAGCGGGTGATCGACGCCCACGCCAGCCCGGCGGCCCGGGCTCGCAGGGACCCGGCCGTCCCCCCGCG
>JBAUAR010000350.1:0-13457 GCA_049675875.1 Streptosporangiaceae bacterium | reverse complement strand
TGCCCGGCCTGCCCGTCGTCCGACGGTGGCGCAGCTGGCCGACGCCAAGATCGCGGCGGCGCACCGCAAGGCGCTGCGGGTCGGCGGGGGGATCACGCCCAGCTCACCGCCGCAGAGCCTGCACGATCTGCGAAAGCGGTGCAAGGAATTGCGGTACCTTGTCGAGATGTTCGGCTCGCTTCACGACCCCGCACAGCGGTGGCAAGCGGTACGCGAGCTGAAGTCCCTGCAGGACTGCCTCGGCGAGTTTCAGGACGCCGAAGTGCAGCGCGACGAGGTTCGCGCCTTCGCCGCGCAGATGATGGCAAAGCGCAGCGCTCCCGCGGAAACGCTGCTGGCCATGGGAGAGATAGCCGCCAGCCTCGCAGTCCGGCAGGCCAAGGCCAGGGCCCAGTTCGACGGCCGGTTCGCTGACTTCGCCGGGCCGGCCAGCCGGCGCAGGATGGCGGGGCTCGCGCAAACGGCCGGCCAGCCGCAGAGCGCGCCGGCGCGAGCGGCCGCGGTGTGAAGATCTTCGCCACGTACAACATCAAGGGTGGCGTGGGCAAGACGGCCACGGCCGTGAATCTCAGCTACCTCGCTGCCAGGGACCGCTATCGCGTGCTGCTCTGGGATCTGGACCCGCAGGGCGCGGCCAGCTTCCTGTTCCGGATCAAGCCACGGGTCAAGGGCGGTGGCAAGGCGCTGATCCGCGGCCGGCGATCCTTTGACGACGCGATCAAGGGCACCGATTACGCCGGTCTGGACCTGCTGCCCGCCGACTTCACGTACCGCAACCTGGACCTGGTGCTGGACTCAGCAAAACAGCCGGCGAAGCGGCTCGCCAGCCTGCTCGCACCGCTGCGCGCCGAGTACGACGTCATCATGCTGGACTGCCCGCCCAGCATCTCGCTGCTGTCGGAGAGCGTGCTGCACGCGGCCGACCTGCTGCTGGTGCCGCTGATCCCGACCACGCTGTCGGTCCGCACACTGGACCAGCTCACCGGCTTCGTCGCCGGCTTTAACGGTCACCAGCCCGACATCCTGGCGTTCTTCTCGATGCTCGACCGTCGCAAGCGGCTGCACACCCAGATCCTGCATGACCTGCCCGAGCAGCGGCCCGACATCGCGACGGCCGCGATCCCGGCGCTGTCGCTGATCGAGCAGATGTCGGTGCGCCGTGCCCCGGTCACGGCCTTCGCGCCGCGGACCGCGGCGGCCCGCCAGTACCGCGAGCTGTGGCGCGAGGCGCGGCAGCGCGCGGGCTTGCCAGATCCGCGTGCCTAGGGCAGGAGCACGATCTTGCCGCGAGCGTGTCCCTGATCGAGGAGCCGGTAGGCGTCGCGAACCCGATCGAGCGGGAACGTGGCCATGATCGGCACCTCCAGCTGTCCGGCTGCGACCTGACCGGCGAGCTCAGCGAGCACGTCCGGGCCCGCCCCGGCCGCGTTTCCCTCCGCCTTGACGCCGTACTGCTGCACGGCGGCGAAGTCGGCGATGGTGTCGATCCGGTCGGGGCTCAGCCCGAGGTCGATCGCCAGCCGCACGTAGCCGGTGCCAACGGTGTCAATGAACGCGTCGACCGTGGGGGATGCGGCGCGGATGCGGTCGGTCAGGCCGTGCCCGTACGACACCGGGATGACGCCCTTGGACCGCAGCCAGTCGTGGTGCGTCTCCCCCGCGAGCCCGATGACGTCGGCCCCGGCGAGCCGGGCGAGCTGGACGGCGATGGAGCCGACACCGCCGGCGGCGCCCGCTACCACGACGGTGTCGCCAGCGGCCAGCGCCACGGCCCGGATGGCCGCGTACGCGGTGCAGCCGGCGACATACAGCGACCCGGCCACCTCCCACGGCACAGCGGGCGGCCTGCGGGTCAGGTGCGCGGCCGCCACCAGCGCGTACTCGGCCTGGCTTGCCCGGTCGTCGGTGTAGCCGATGATCTCGTCGCCAGCTGCGAATCCGGTCACGCCCGGGCCAGCCTGGCTGATGACGCCGGCCAGGTCGCTGCCCTGACCGGACGGGAACGTGGCCGGCCAGCGGGAGTGCAGCAGTCCCTGCCGGACCTTCCCCTCCCCCGGGTTGATCCCCGCGGCCTTCACCTGCACGACAACCTGGCCCGTTCCTGGCTCTGGCACCGGTACCTCGACGACGTTGAGCACGTCGACGTCGCCGTACTGGTCGAACCGCACCGCCTTCATCAGCGCTCCTCCCTGCCCGCCGGACTCGCCAACATTCTGGTCTAGGATCGCCAGGTGCACGTAGTTGGGATGGTGCTGCACCCGCAGCGCGACTCCGCTGAGGCGGTCTCGGCGGTGCTGGACTGGGCTAAGCACCGCAGCATCCAGGTACTCGGCATTGAGTCCGAGATCCGCAGGCTCAACTGCGCGGCCACCGCGGTAACCGATTCCGAGCTTGGTCGCCGCGCTGACCTGGTCGTGAGCCTCGGCGGGGACGGTACGATGCTGCGCGCCATGCGGCTGACCGACCGCCAGCGGGCGGGCGTCCTCGGAGTGAACCTTGGCAGGCTGGGCTTCCTGGCCGAGATCGATGTGCCCGCGTTGCCGGGCGCCCTGTCCGCTGTCGACGCGGGCGAGTACACGTTCGAGCCTCGGCTGGCAGTGGACGGGGTGGTCGACGGAAGCGTGTTCACCGCGTTCAACGACATCGCTGTGGTCCGGTATCCGGGTGAGCGGGCTGCCAGGGTGTCGGTGCGCGTTGGCGGCGACCCGTTCGTCAGCTACGCGGCCGACGCGATCGTGGTGGCAACCCCGGCTGGCTCTACTGCTTATAGTTTCTCGGCGGGCGGCGCCATCGTCAGCCCGACCGTGGAGTGTCTGCTGGTGACCCCGGCGTCACCGCACTCGGCCTACAACCGGGGCCTGGTTTTGTCGGTGGAAGACACCCTCGCGCTGGAGCTGCTGCCCGACTGCGGCGACCTCGGCGTCGAGGTCGACGGGCAGCTGGTTGCGACGCTCAGCGCCGGAAGCAGAATCGAATTGCGGCCGCGGCCCGCGGCGGCGCGCGTGGTCAGGTTCGGCAGCACCACGTTCTACGAGCGAGCCAGGCGCAAGCTGCGGCTGACCGACTCGCCCGAGATCCCGGTCGACTAACGCCAGTCTCGGCCGACGGCCGCCAGGAAGATCCGCGCGCACGCGGAGCCGCGCCGCGCGGCTGCCACCAGGACGGCCGGATCGCTGGTGAACTCGCACCCGACGTACTGCGTGACGGAGTCGTCAGGCTGCGGCACGGTCGGCGTGCCGCGGAGTATGGACGCCTCGTAGTCCGCGAGGCGAAGCACGTACTCCACGCGGTCGTGCTCCCGTTCGCCGAGCTTGGCGCCGACCGACAGTGTCACGCCCAGTTTCAGCGGTCCGATCCGCTCGGCCGCCGCCCGCTCGGTCTCGCCGCGGCGGCAGGTCACGGCGGGAAATCCCCACAAGCCCGCCAGCTCGTCGGTCGGATCGTCGGGCCGCTGCGTCACGAGGAACTCACCGGCCGGGTTGCGGATAACCACCGCGACCGATTGTCTGACCCGTTTCATCATGGGTGAGAGTAGCGGCTGCGCGGCGGGCACAATGGTTGTCATGCCTCGGCAGCGGGAGCAGGACGGCCCGCCGGTCCGCAGGCTCGGCCAGAGCGACGCGATCGAGCTGCTCGCCGACCCGGACCGGCCGCGGGCGTGGACCCTGCTGGTAGGCAGCACCCCGCAGTCGTACGTCGACCTGGATGACCCGGAGTATCTCGAGTTCGAGTACATGCGCCGCATTGGCCATGTACTCGACCTGGCCGCGCCCGCGGGCGCGGCGCTTCGCGTGCTGCACCTGGGCGGTGGCGCGCTGAGCCTGGCCCGCTACGTCGCCGCCACCCGGCCAGGATCGACGCAGCTCGCCGTCGATGACGATGCCGACCTGGTGGACCTCGTACGAGAACGACTGCCGCTGCGACGGCGCGGGCAACGGGCGACCGGCCGGATCAGGATCCGCGTCGGCGATGCCCGCGGCGTCCTGGACGGGCTGCCGGACTCCTCCTTCGACGTGGCGATCGCCGACGTGTTTGCCGGGGCTCGCACGCCGGCGCACCTCCTATCGGTCGAGTTCACTGAGCTGACCCGTCGGGTGCTAGCCCCGGACGGTCTATTCATTGCGAACATCGGCGACGGCCCGCCGCTCGCTCACACCCGCGGCCGGGTTGCGACCGCGCGCGCGGTGTTCCGCGACGGTTGCCTGATTGCCGACGCCGGGGTGCTGCGCGGCCGCCGGTTCGGAAACCTGGTGCTGACCGCTGCGGATGAGGGTCTGCCGGTAGCGGAGCTGCAACGGCGGCTGGCCGCCGACCCGTTCCCTGCCAGGCTCGTGCACGGCGCCGGGCTGGACCGGTTCGCCGCCGGCGCACGCCCGATCACCGACGCGCGAGCGGAGTTGTCGCCGGTCCCGCCGCCGGGTGTGTTCGCGCGCTAGCTCAGGCCGGCGAGGAACTCCAGCATCACCGCAGTGGTCTCGGCGGGCCGCTCCTGCTGCGTCCAATGGCCGCAGCCGGGCAGCATGACCGACTCGGTCATCCTCGGCACGAAGCTGGCGAGACTGTCCGGGCTGATGAAGCTCAGCACCGGGTCGCGGTCACCGGCGGCGAACACGGCAGGCACGCTGATCGGCGCGTGCTGCCAGGCGGCCGTCAGCTCCCAGTTGCGATCCATGTTGCGGTACCAGTTCAGCGGACCGGTGAAGCCCGCGTGCGCGTACTGCGTCACGTAGGCGTCGATGTCCCGTTCGGTTAGCCAGGACGGCAGCGCACCAGGGTCGGTCGCGGCGTCAAGGAAGCCACCGCCGGCCGGGATGAGCGTCATCGCCGGGCCCTCGCCGGACAGGCTGCACAGCACCTTACGGAAGGTCATGGCGGGATCGCGGCTCAGCTCTGCGTCGGCTACGCCCGGCTGCTGGAAGTAGACCATGTAGAAGGCCTCGCCCAGGTGCTGCCGCAGCATCGCGATGGGCGCAGCGCTGCCCCGTGGCCGGTAGGGCACGCTCAGAGCGACGACGCCGCGCACCCGGTCGGGACGGAACAGCGCGGTATGCCAGGCGACGGGGGCGCCCCAGTCGTGCCCGGCGACGACGGCCTGGTCGGTGCCGAGGGCGTCCATGAGAGCGATGACGTCGCCGGTCAGATGCAGCATCGTGTACTCCGCCACGCTGGCCGGCGCGTCCGTCTGGCAGTAGCCGCGCTGATCGGGTGCAACCGCGTGGTATCCGGCGGCCGCAAGCGCAGTGAGCTGATGCCGCCAGGAGTACCAGCTTTCCGGAAAGCCGTGTAGCAGTAGTACCAGCGGGCCCTCGCCAGCCTCGGCCACATGCATGCTGAGCGAGCCCGCCTGCAGCTGACGGTGCGTGATCGCGGGGGCAGCCGGTGACACGAGGCCGAGCCTATCGGACGAGACTTCCGCCGCGATATATCGCGGCGATGGAGTCTTTCTGGCGAATTGGGGCCGCACTTCGGGCGACTTCGGAGCATCCTGGTAAGTAGGTCAGGGAGATCCTCGGCAGGGACCTGCCCAGTTTGCTCAGAGGGGGGCAACGTGAGCCGCAGGCTGCTTCGGCTGGAGGTTCCGGTCTTCCCGGAGCGGCTGGTGTTCCGGATCCACGATCCGGGCGCGGTGCTCGACGGGCCCGCCGGGCCCGCCCAGCCGGTCGACGCGCTGATCAGCACCGGTCGCGATCAGATGCTCGTGTCGTGTGCGCAAGAGCACCTTGGTGTGCACCTCACCGTCGAGGAATGGGATGACGCTCCCCCGCCGTTCAGTGATGGCTACGAGGATGAGGCCAAGTGCGTGCTCTACCTGCGCGGCCAGCTCAGCGTCGACATGGGTGCGGCGGGCCGGGCGGTGGACGCGCTGCGGCTTTCCGGTGGTGTCGGTGACTATGGCGTGCGGCTGTACACGCGCAACCGGACTGCGGCGGTGCAGAGCTACGGCGAGCTCTACGAGCGCTTCGCGGATCCGCTCAGCGATGAGTTCCAGCAGGCACGCAAGGAACTCGAGGGAATGGAGCAGTACCTGCTCCAGTTGTGGCGCGAGTCCTGACAGTCCCGCGGCGAGCAGCCCGCTAGTGGTCGAGCGCCGTCGTTGCCGAGCCCGGTCTCGCGGTTGATCCGGCGGTGGCCTTGGGCTGCGGCGGCGTCGAGTGCCGGCCGTACGGACTCAGCACGAACATCATGATCGTGACAGCGGCGATCAGCGCGAGCGCGACCAGACAGCTGATCGTGCGGGCGCGTCCAGACGTGAGGCTGGCGGGCAGTCGCTGCTGACCGAACTTGTTAAATCGGGACGCGAGCCGCGGGTCATCGGCTGCGAGCTTGCGCTCCATCTCGTCCAGGATGCGCTGCTCTTCCATTGACAAGGCCACAGCGCCACCTCCGGCCGGTTCACGGTAAGTCACGGGCCGCCTCTAATGTGCCGGCCCTTCCCTCTGATTCTTGACCAGGCCTTTGCAGTCGGCAAGAGGCATCGTTGCCCGGACTGGCATTTCCGGCGAACCTGCCATCGAACACGCGTTCCACAATTCACGCCAGCGGAAGCTGCAACCCGGCGCCCGGTATCTCAGCATCTGGTGCCGCCCGGTGAACCGGTGGCGCGGTCCGCCGGGCCCGGTAGGGGCTGACCCGGCCCACACCGTAACGGGCCGCGAGGGCAGCCACCCGCTCGGAGACCTGGTGCTGGTAGGACTTCGGGGCGTAGGCACCGGCGCCATAGAAATGCCGGTAGCGGTCCACGAGGTCGGGGTGCGTCTCGGCAAGCCAGCGCAGGAACCACTCGCGGGCACCCGGCCGCAGGTGCAGCACGATGGGGCTGACATGTATCGCCCCGGCCTCCGCGGCCAGCCGCACGACCGCCTCGAGCTGATCCGGCGAGTCGGTCAGGAACGGCAGCACCGGCCCCATGAGCACTCCGCACTGCAGGCCGTGCTCGGTCATGGCGGCGCAGATGCCGAGCCGGCGCTCCGGACTCGGCGTACCCGGCTCGACGGAACGGGAAATCGCTTTATCGACAAATCCCACTGACACGTTGAGTCCTACGTCGGTCACGCCCGCGGCCTCGCAGAGCAGGTCGAGGTCACGCAAGATCAGCGTGCCCTTGGTCAGGATCGAGAATGGATTGGCCGCGTCGCGGAGCGCCCCGATGATGCCGGGCATCAGCCGGTACCGGCCCTCGGCCCGCTGGTAGCAGTCCACGTTGGTGCCCATCGCCACATGCTCGCCGCGCCAGCGCGGCCCGGCGAGCTCGCGCCGTGCCAGCTCCGGGGCATTGACCTTGACGACGATCTGGGTGTTGAAGTCGTGCCCGGCGTCCATATCCAGATACGTATGCGTATTGCGAGCAAAGCAGTACACGCAGGAATGGCTACAGCCGCGATACGGATTTATCGTCCAGCGGAACGGCACCCGTGACGCGTCAGGGACGCGGTTGATGATCGACTTCGCGCGCACCTCGTGGAAGGTGATGCCTCGGAACTCCGGAGTGTCGATGGTCCGGGACAGCGCGTCGAGGCCGAAGAGCGGCACGGCCTGCGGACCAGGAGCGCCCGATGAGGCGCCATCGTCCATCCGAAGCCCATCCCACCGCATGTGCGAGAGCCTAGAACACCGCCCGGCGAATATCAAACACACATTCGAGTACGGTCGCCAACGTCCCAACGGCGCAATGGGCACGCCCCTCGCGCGGACGCCGGCCGGCCGGTCCTACCCTTGATCGCGAGTCCCCGGCCGGCCAAACGCCCGCACCGGGACCTCATCAAGGGGGCCGACGTGACGCACACGAGAGCCGAGGCGACAGCCCAGCGGGTCGGCCGCCCGCACACTCATTCCGGTCCAGGCGCAGCCGACGTTGCGGCGATTGCCGCCGGCGGCGGGCTGGGCAGCCTGGCGAGGTACCTGCTGTCGGCGGCATTTCCGGCTGGTCACGGCTTCCCGTGGGCGATCTTCGCGGTGAATGTGTCCGGCAGTTTCCTGCTCGGCGTGTTCATGGTCTACCTGCTGGAGGTCTGGCCGCCGCGGCGGTTCCTTCGCCCGTTTCTGGCCGTTGGCCTGATCGGCGGGTACACCACGTTCTCTACCTATGCGGGCGGCGTGCTGACACTGCTGACCGGCGGAGCGACGTCGCTCGCGACCGCGTACGCCCTCAGCAGCATCCTCGCTGCGGTCGCCGCCGTATGGTGTGGCGTGCAGGCCGCGAGGTCGCCCGCGCGCCTGAGGGAGCGCCGAGCCGGAGGTGCCGGGTGAGGCTGCAGGGTCCGGCCAGACGAATCACGATCTTCATCGGTGAGTCGGACCGCTACCACCACAAGCCGCTGTACGCCGAGATCGTCCATCGCGCGCACCAGCGCGGGCTGGCGGGCGCGAGCGTATTCCGCGGCATCGAGGGATTCGGGGCAGCGTCCCGGATCCATACCAGCAGGTTGCTGTCGCTGAGCGAGGACCTCCCGCTCGCCATCATCATCGTGGACACCGTCGAGCGGACCGAGCAGTTCCTCGACGAGGTGGCCGACCTGGTGACTGGCGGGCTGGTCATCGTCGACGACGTGCACGTACACACCTACGCCGGGGGCGAGCCAGGCGGCGGCCGAAAGTGATCATCCTCGCGGTGCTCGCGGGTGGCATGATCGGAGCGCCCGCCCGGTACCTGGTCGACCGCGCGATCCAGGCGCGGCACGACACCGTGTTCCCGTGGGGCACGCTCGCCGTCAACCTCGCCGGCTCCGCCGTGATCGGGTTCCTGCTCGGCGCACAGCGGCATCTAGGCCTGCCACCTGCCGCATTCGCGCTGCTCGGTACCGGCTTGTGCGGCGGGCTCACGACCTTCTCGACATTCAGCTACGAGACGCTGCGGCTGCTGGCGGACGGGGCGCTCGGTGCGGCCGGGCTCAACGTCGCCATCAGCCTGGCGGCCGGAGTGCTGCTGGCCTGGCTCGGCTACCTGCTAGCCGGGGTCGCGTTAGCCGCTATCCCCTCGCTTCGCCGAGCCGGCCATCACCCGTACAGTTGGATGCCGTGAGAGCAGCGCGCGGCGGCCCGGGACGGACATGCCAGACGGTCTGATTGGCGCCGAGGCCATGGTCGTCACGACGACCCGGGTAGCGGATCCGGGTGAACTCGTGCGTCAGCTGCCCAGCCCGGCGGCCTCGGCCTGGATCCACCACGGCGACGGCCTGGTCGGCTGGGGTGAGGCGGCGCGGCTGACACTGCCGGCCGGGGTCGACCGGTTCGCAGCCGGGGAGAAATGGCTGACCGAACTGCTCGACGCTGCCGATGTCAGCGACGAGGTGGCAGTGCCGGGCACGGGCGCGGTCGCATTCGGCAGCTTTACCTTCGACCCCGCGTCCGACGGCTCGGTGCTGATCGTGCCCAGGGTGATTCTCGGCCGCCGGTCAGGGACTGCCTGGCGGACCACCATCACGGCTGGCACGGCGCCGCCAGCTGGCCAGTCCGCGCGCTGGGTCAACCCGTCGGAGCTGCGCTGGAGCGACGGCAGCCTGACCGCGCCGGAGTGGGAACAGGCCGTCGCGGCCGCGGTAGCCAGGATCAGCGCTGGCGAAGTCAGGAAAGTCGTGCTCGCGCGGGACCTGCGCGTGCAGTCCTCCGCGGCGATCGACATCAGGGTGCTGCTGGCCCGCCTCGCCGCTCGCTTCCCCGGCTGCTACACGTTCGCCTGCGCAGGGCTGGTGGGCGCTACCCCCGAGCTGCTGATTCGGCGCGAGGGCAGCCTGGTTTCCTCTCTTGTGCTGGCCGGCACGATGGCCCGCGGCGGCACGGAAGCGGACGATGCGGCGCTATCGGCCGCGCTGCTGGGCTCGGCCAAGAACGCCGAAGAGCACCGGTACTCGGTGGAGTCGGTGCGCCAGCTGCTCACGCCGCTGTGCTCCGAGCTGACCGTGGACGAAGCGCCCTACCTGCTGCAGATGGCTGACTACCAGCACCTCGCGACCTCGGTCAGCGGTGTGCTCGCCCGCGAGGCCACGGCCCTGACGCTGGCTGCGTCGCTGCACCCGACGGCGGCGATCTGCGGCACCCCGACGGAGGCGGCACTGGAGCTGATCAGGGAGCTTGAGGGGATGGATCGGGGCCGGTACTCCGGCCCGGTCGGCTGGGTCGACGGGCGCGGCAACGGCGAGTGGGGAATCGCGTTGCGATGCGGTGAGATCGACGGCAGGACGGCCCGGCTCTTTGCTGGCAACGGGATCGTGGCAGGCTCGCAGCCCGCGGAGGAGCTCGCCGAGACCGAGACCAAGTTCCGGCCGATGCGGACGGCACTGGAAGGCTGATCCGGGCTGCCGCCCTCATGGCGGGCACGCCGGTCACCAGGGCAGGACGTCGCGCGGCCGGTGCTCGGCGCAGCAGCGTGAGCATCGCGTTGTCACCGCGACGACACCGAACACGTTGGTTTCGCAGACCGCGCGCATGCCCGCGAGGACGGTCTCGCTTGGCCGGTAGCCGAAACCCGTCGCACCGTCGCCGCCGCGCGATGCCGCCAGCCTGGCAGTAACCCGGACCGGATGGGAGGGCGAAAGGGCAACGCCGTCAGTTAGCGAAGTCCTGCGTCATCCACACCGTGCCGTGGCTGTCGCAGTAGACCGCGATCCCCACGTAAGTGAACGACGAGCTGAGGATGTTGAGCCGGTGTCCGTCGTCGGGCGGCTGCTCGGCGAGCATGTCATTGGTCAGCGCAACCGCCATCTGGGCGATCGCTGCGGTGGTATCCGCGACCGGACCGCCCTCGCCGATATTTTCCCCGGCCGCGGTCCACTGCACTCCCGCGGCGGTCTCCCGGTCGCCCAGCGACGGCTCGCCCGGGCACTGATGGGACAGGCCGCAGCCATCAGCCATCAGCGCGTTGTGCGCCGCGGAAGTCGTCTCCAGCCCGCCGAGGACGGTGTAGGCCGGCAACCCGGCTTGCGCTCTGGCCTGATTGATGACGGCAAGCACGGCGGCGGCCGCGGTGCCGATGCTCGCGGGCGGGCTGGGGGCCACGGGAGGCTGGCTCACGGGTGCTGACTGCGGCGCGCTCGACGGCACGTGCGTCGGCGTCGAGTCCGGCGCGGGCTGGCTCGGCGGCATACGCGATGCGGACATGGACGGCAGGGCGGCGGTGCGTCCGCATCCAGCCGCTGGTCCCCCGCTGCAGGCGGCTGAACCGGTGAGCCGACTGGTCGTCGCGGGGCCGGGATCAGATCCGGTGCTGAGCAGGAATGTGGCTACCGCCGCCACGGCGATCAGCCCGGCGCTGCTTGCGACCAGCACGGCGCGCCGGGACCAGCGTCGGTCCGGGCGCTGCGCGCTGTGGCGGGCCATTCGCCTCACGCTAGCCAGATATCGGGTGAACTGCGGTCGGCTTACGCATTTCACCGGTAGTAGTGGCGACCGTCCGTGCTGAGCGTCACCCAGCTGATCGTCCTTGACGTCCAGTCATGATCAGTTACATTCGAAGTGCGCATGGTGAGATATCCGTACACGGGGATCAGGTCATGCATCTGCGGCTGTTGCTGTCACTGCCGATGAGCGCGTTACT
Organism: Streptosporangiaceae bacterium; assembly: GCA_049675875.1. Lineage (GTDB taxonomy): Bacteria > Actinomycetota > Actinomycetes > Streptosporangiales > Streptosporangiaceae > JAJYUU01. The sequence continues at coordinate 1,927 of JBAUAR010000350.1, read as the reverse complement.
GGTGGCGGTCTGGTCGGCCACGAGCTTCGCGAGCGTGGGCGTTGGAGTTCAGGCCGGACCGGTACGACTGACCGGTACGGCGCATCCTGGCGGGCGGTACACGCTGCCGCCCGTCTTCGTGGTGAACACAGGTACGCAGCCCGAGTCGGTCGTGATCGCCATCGCGCGTATTTCGCCCGGTTCCGGCCGGACCGTGCCGCCCGCTTGGATATCCGCGTCGTCGGGTCCGGTCCGGCTGGCGCACGACCAGTCGGCCCGCATCCCGCTGTCGCTCACCGTGCCGACGGACGCCGCGCCTGGCCGCTATTTCAGCGATGTCGTGGCGAAGGGCACCGCGCAGCTCTCGGACGGCGGCGCCAACCTCGGCGTCGCCGCGGCCACCGATCTGGAATTCAGCGTGGTTCGCGGCGCGGCGGCGGGCGGCGGGGCGAGCGTGCCCGGCTGGCTGCTGCCGTACGTGGTGGCGGTCATCGTGATCACCGGGGCGGCCGTTGTGATCCGCCGCACCGGCGTAAGAATCCGGATCGAGCGCGGCCCGGTCCGCGCTGACGTGCGCGGGAGGGGCCACGATGCCGGGTAGCCTGCGCATCGTGCCCGCACTGCTGCTGCTGGCCGGCGTGACCGCCTGCGGCAGCGTGGTCGCGCCGCAGCAGGCGGCCGGCCAATCCGGGAGCGTCAGCGTGTCGCTGACGACCGTCCCGACCGTCCGCTCGGTCACCATCACCCCCAGCCATGCGACCTTCGCCGACTGCAAGGGGGGCGACGGCGGGGTCAACACGAGGTCCGAGGGGAACAAGCTTGGCTTCCCGAACGGGACGTGCCTCGTGAAGTCGACGATTGTCATCACCAACAGCGGCATCGCTTCCGACATCGACATCAGCGGGTCAGGCGCGCAGCCGGCTGACGGCCTGACCGGCTGGAGCCTGTGCAACACGGGAGACCACGCGGCAGTGGCGTGCACGGGCCAACGGCACCGACCAGGCCCCGATCAGTACGAGGTGGTCAACTTCGGCACGTTCGGAACTCTCCGCGGCGGGATCACCGACGAGCCGCGCTGTGATCGCATCCTCGGCCCCGAGGGAAGCTGCTGGGCGACCCAGGGGCTGGTAGTGACCGAGGGCCTCAAGCTGATCGGCCCGCAATGGAGCAGCGACACGTCGACGAACTGGACCGTGACCATCACGTGGACACCGGTGCCGGGTCGGCAAAACTGACCGCCGGCTGCTGGCGATGTGCTGACCGGCACGCCAGAGGCGCCCCGTCTCGGGGACGGGGCGCTCTCGGCTGTTCGGAAGCGCCCCGTCTCGGGGACGGGGCGCTTCCTGCATCGGTGTGGACGGGCTGTCAGAAGCCCGGGTTGGCCATGGTGATGTCGTAGTTCTGGCCCCAGTACCACTGCGTGGCGTTGGCGCCGGGCACCATGTGCGGGGCACCGGTCGGGTCCGCGATCCACCACCGGACGTGCGACTGCATCCACGTCGGCAGCTGCCCAACGGCGGCCTGAACTGCCGGCCAGTCCGAGCGCATCGTGTAGACGATGGCCACCTGGTTCGGCGTGCTGGTCAGCTTCTGCGCAACCCAGGTTCCGGCCTGCTGCGGCGTCGCGTCGCCCGGCTCCACGTCGAGGGCGTTCGCCCGCGGGTCAGAGCCGTTGGTGTCGATCCACAGCGTGTTGGCGTGGCCGGCGACCTGCCCGGCCGAGGCTGCGTAGCTGCCGTCGGCATAGACGGCGGCCTGCTGGCCGGCCGGGATGGACGAAGGCGTGACCGAGTCGTAGATCTGGTACGGCTGGGAAGCCGCCTGAGTAACCGGCTGCTGCTGCTGCGCGGGGGCCGGGTTCTGCGCGGGCGCAGGCTGCGGCGCGGGGGCCGGGTTCTGCGCGGGTGCAGGCTGCGGTGCGGGGGCCGGGTTCTGCGCGGGGGCAGAC
>JBAUAR010000349.1:0-5372 GCA_049675875.1 Streptosporangiaceae bacterium | reverse complement strand
ACCTGTCGATCCCGAAGATCTCGACAGGTGACATCTTCCGGTACAACGTGAGCACCGGCACGGAGCTCGGCCGGCAAGCTCAGGCCTACATGGAGCGCGGCGACCTGGTCCCGGACGAGCTGACCATCGCCATGGTGGAAGCGCGGCTGGGCGAGGACGATGCGCAGAGCGGCTTCCTGCTGGACGGGTTCCCGCGCAACGTGCCGCAGGCCGAGACGCTCCGCAAGCTGCTTACGGACTGGGATACCAGGCTGGACGTCGTGCTGGAGCTCGTCGTCGAGGACGACGAAGTCGTCCGGCGGCTGTCTGGCCGCCGTACCTGCCGGGTCTGCGGCCGCATCTGGCACGTCCTGTTCGAGCCCCCCGCGCGGGCTGGCCGGTGCGACGACTGCGGTGGCGAGCTGTTTCAGCGGGATGACGACCGGGAGGCGACGATCAGGCACCGGCTGGACGTCTACGCGCAGCAGACGCAGCCGTTGATCGCCTTCTACGCCGACGACGGCATCCTGCTCGGCATCGACGCGACCGGTCCGGTCGAGGAGATCACGGCCCGCGCTATGGCCGCACTGCGCAGGTTCATGACCTAGATCTCCGCGAGGTAGGTTGAAGTCATCGCAGGGGAGGCGCCATGCGGCTAAGACGGGACGAGCCCGGCCGGGGGAGCAGTCCTGCGCGGCTGGCCGACGGGCCCGGGGTCAGTGCCCGCGCGGGGGTGCGCCATGGCCTATGACCGGAATATCCGGGCATCCGACGCTGACCGCGACAGAGCGGCCGCGTTGCTGCGCGAGCACCACGCGGCCGGGCGGCTGACGCCGGAGGAGTTCAGCGACCGGCTGGACCGGGCGTTTGCCGCCAAGACCGTGGGAGAGATCGACGACCTGCTCCGTGATCTGCCCGCCATTGACCTGTACCGGCTGCCGGACGCGGAGCTGACCCGCCAGCCCCGGCAGGCCCGGCGTGGCCGGCACCTTGACGCCTGGCGGGTTGCCTGGGGCAGCTGGTTCACCTGCAGCTTGCTGTTCTTCGTGATCTGGGCGCTCAGCGGACTGGGGTATCCGTGGCCGCTGTGGATCGCCGGGCCGTGGGGCGCCATCCTCCTCGGCCGCTGGGTGAGCGGCTCGCACCCGCATGGTAGCCAGCGTCAGGTCGGCGGGTCGGCGGGCCGTGATCCGGGTCAGCTCCCTCGGGGTGACGAGGACCTGCCGGGCCGGCCGGGCCGGTGACAGCGCGGAATACCCGGCCGGGGTTCTCGGTTAACGCTCGGGAGCACCTGCTCGGGGCTGGGTTCGCGTTGGCGATCGACCTGACGTAGACTAACTGCGGCCCATGAGCTGTTGTCGGCGTGCGGAAGTTCGCCGCGCTAGGCGACGGTCAGTCATTGGGGCCGTTCGTGCCCGTGTCAGCGTGCAGCCGCACGTGCGTACGGGATGGGTTCCGGTCAGTGCCGGCAACGGTCAGCGCGCCGGTGCAAGCGGACCAGCAACCAACAAGTGCCAGCTTGCAGGCATGTGAGCTGGGTCACCAACAAGCAGCGAAGCGCGGAGGGCATGGCCAAGAAAGACGGCGCCATCGAGATCGAGGGAACGGTCGTGGAGTCACTCCCGAACGCTTTCTTCAGAGTGGAACTGGACAACGGGCACAAGGTCCTGGCCCACATCAGCGGCAAGATGCGAATGCACTACATTCGGATCCTGCCCGATGACCGGGTCGTCGTCGAGCTGAGCCCTTACGACCTCAGTCGCGGGCGGATCGTCTACCGGTACAAGTGAGCGCCGATAGCGCGACCGGCCGCAGCCGGGAACGCACGGCACGAGCACTTAACCCCACTAGCAAGAGAGTGACCAGCCGATGAAGGTCAAGCCGAGTGTGAAGAAGATCTGCAGCAAGTGCAAGATCATTCGCAGGCACGGCCGGGTCATGGTCATCTGCTCTGACCCGCGTCACAAGCAGCGTCAGGGCTGACATACCGGCCCGCACTGGCGACAGTTAACGCCAGCCAACTGAAGAGAAAGCACGCACCGCACCTCCGCGGTTGGCCCAGCCGGCCGCGGAGCACCCCCGGGGGAGGCCGGGGCGCGTCCGGGCAGGGACGCGATGCGGCGCGCAGGACCTCCCTACTGAGAAGGAGATCTGCCCGCGATGGCACGCCTTGTTGGCGTAGACCTGCCGCGTGACAAGCGGCTCGAGGTCGCGCTTACCTATATCTACGGCATGGGCCGCACCCGGGCGTTCGACACACTGACCGCCACCGGGGTGAGCGGCGATACCCGAGTGCATCAGCTCACCGACGATGACGTGATCCGGCTGCGCGACTGGATCGAGGCCAACTACAAGGTCGAGGGCGACCTGCGGCGCGAGGTGCAGGCCGACATCAGGCGCAAGATCGAAATTGGCTGTTACCAGGGCATCCGGCACCGCCGCGGACTGCCGGTGCACGGCCAGCGAACTCAGACCAACGCTCGCACCCGCAAGGGCAAGAAGAAGACAGTGGCCGGCAAGAAGAAGGCCGGCAAGAAGTAGTCCGCTGCGCCGTGCCCGCGCCGAGCTCGGGCATCTGCAGCTGGTCCGATCACCTCCGCAAGGTAGAGGAGCAGGATGCCTCCCAAGAGCCGTACCGCCGGCGCCAAGAAGGTCCGCCGGAAGGAACGCAAAAACGTCGCGCACGGACACGCGCACATCAAGAGCACGTTCAACAACACGATCGTCTCTATCACCGACCCCGGTGGCAGCGTGATCTCGTGGGCCTCGTCGGGCCAGGTCGGGTTCAAGGGGTCGCGGAAGTCGACTCCGTACGCTGCTCAGATGGCGGCCGAGGCCGCCGCGCGTCGCGCCATGGAGCACGGCATGCGGAAGGTCGACGTGTTCGTGAAGGGCCCCGGCTCGGGACGCGAGACCGCTATCAGGTCACTGCAGGCCACCGGCCTGGAGGTCGGGTCCATCCAGGACGTCACCCCTGTCCCGCACAACGGCTGCCGACCGCCCAAGCGGCGCCGGGTGTGAGCGACGTAGCCAGGCAACCAGGAGAGTAAGCAACCCACATGGCTCGATACACCGGTGCGGACTGCAAGCGCTGCCGCCGCGAGAAGACCAAGCTGTTCCTGAAGGGCGCCAAGTGCGACTCGCCCAAGTGCCCCATCGAGATCCGGCCTTACCCGCCGGGTGAGCACGGGCGGAACCGGCCCAAGGAGAGCGAGTACCTGCTGCAGGTGCGCGAGAAGCAGAAGGCTCGCCGCATTTATGGCGTCCTGGAGAAGCAGTTCGGCAATTACTACGAAGAGGCCGCGCGCCAGCGCGGTAAGACCGGCGAGGCGCTGCTGCAGATCCTCGAGACCCGGCTGGACAACATCGTCTACCGGGCCGGCTTCGCCAAGAGCCGGGACATGGCCCGCCAGCTGGTCGGCCACGGCCACATCCTGGTGAACGGCAAGCGGGTGGATATCCCCTCCTACCGGGTCAAGGAAAACGACATCGTCGAGGTCGCGACGAAGTCCCAGAGCATGACCCCGTTCCTGGTTGCCAAGGCAGAGGCGGGCGACCGGACGGCACCCGCCTGGATCGAGGTGATCCCGGAAAGGATGCGCGTGCTCGTGCACTCACTGCCGGTGCGCGCGCAGATTGACACGCTCGTCCAGGAACAGCTGATCGTCGAGTACTACTCGAAGTAACGCACCGGCCTGACGACCGGCCACGTCAGCGAGGGCTGGCGGGACGGGCTGGCCTGAGGCCACAACCGCGGGCACCGTCCCGCGCGGCAGTACCGTCGGCGGGGTTCCGCCGACGCCAGGCGCGCTGTCATATAGCGGGCAGCGCGGAAAGGAAGAGTCATGCTGATCGCACAGCGCCCCAGTCTCACCGAGGAGCCGGTCGAGGAGTTCCGGTCACGGTTCATCATCGAGCCGCTAGAACCGGGTTTCGGTTACACCATCGGCAACTCGCTGCGCCGCACGCTGCTGTCGTCGATTCCCGGTGCCGCCGTGACCAGCATCCGGATCGAGGGCGTCCTGCACGAGTTCTCCACGGTTCCGGGTGTCACCGAGGACGTCACCGACATCATCCTGAACCTCAAGAACCTGGTCGTGTCGTCCGAGCTCGACGAGCCCATGCACATGTACCTGCGCAAGCAGGGACCGGGCCCGGTCACCGCGGCGGACATCGCTCCGCCGGCCGGCCTTGAGGTGCACAACCCGGAACTGCACATCGCCACCCTCAACAGCAAGGGCAAGCTCGAGATGGAGCTAACGGTCGAGCGCGGCCGCGGCTATGTCTCGGCGGCTCAGAACAAGCAGCCGGGTCAGGAGATCGGCCGCATCCCGATCGACTCGATCTACTCTCCGGTGCTGCGCGTCACCTACAAGGTGGAGGCCACCCGCGTCGAGCAGCGCACGGACTTCGACAAGCTGATCCTGGACATCGAGACCAAGCCCTGCCTGCGCCCGCGGGATGCCGTCGCTAGCGGCGGGAAGACGCTGGTCGAGCTGTTCGGCCTGGCCAGGGAGCTGAACTTGGAGGCCGAGGGCATCGACATCGGTCCGTCGCCGACGGACCAGGCCCTTGCCGCCGATCTCGCACTGCTGATCGAGGAGCTCAACCTCACCGTCCGCTCGTACAACTGCCTGAAGCGCGAGGGCATCCACACCGTGGGCGAACTCGTCGCCCGCAGCGAGCAGGACCTGCTCGACATCCGCAACTTCGGCGCCAAGTCGATCGAGGAAGTCAAGCAGAAGCTCGCCGACATGAGCCTGTCCCTGAAGGACTCCCCGCCCGGCTTCGATCCGGGTACGGCGGCCGACAGCTACGGTGCAGACGACGAGGACGATTACGTCGAGACCGAGGAATACTGACGGGCAGCCGCCCGCTTTGCCAGCCCACAGCAGTTGACCACTGACTGCGCTGAACCAGGAGAATCGTTCGATGCCCACGCCCACCAAGGGCCACCGACTCGGCGGCAGCCCTGCCCACCAGCGGCACATGATGGCGAACCTGGCTACCGCCCTGTTCGAGCACGGCAAGATCACCACAACGGAATCCAGGGCCCGCAGGCTGCGGCCGCTCGCCGAGCGGCTCATCACTTTCGCCAAGCGGGGTGACCTGCACGCCCGCCGCCAGGTGCTGACCGTGGTGACGGACAAGAATGTCGTGCACACGCTATTCGCCGACATTGGGCCGAGCTTCGCCAGCCGGGACGGCGGCTACACCCGCATCACCAAGGTCGGGCCGCGCAAGGGGGACAACGCTGCCCTCGCCGTGATCGAGCTAGTGCGCGAGGAGGCCGAGCCGAGGACGCGCCGCCGCCGCGCTCGCCGGGCGGCACCTGCGGCCAGGGCTAGCCGGGGAACGGCCGCGACCGCTACCGCCGCGGCTGAGTCCACGAC
>JBAUAR010000348.1:0-2420 GCA_049675875.1 Streptosporangiaceae bacterium | reverse complement strand
ACGAGAACCAGGTCTTCTTGCTCGCGCTCGTGCTGGCCATCGAAGCCAGCCACGATGAGCGTCGCGAGCAGCACGGCAACGGTCCTGGCCTCGGCATGGCCGGCGGGATTGGCGGCATGATCGCGCGGGACGTGCTGTGACGACGCAGCGCGCCTCAGCTGGCCGGCCGCGACCCGGAGGCTGAGGGCGCGTGCGTCTTGCCGAGGTCCCAACGCCCGCCCTGCTCGTCGACCTGGACGCGCTCGCGCGGAACATCGCCACGATGGCCGAGGCGCTGCCCGGCGATCGGCTCCGGCCGCATGTCAAGGCGCACAAGTGCACATCGCTGGCCCGGCATCAGGCAGCCGCCGGGCACCTCGGGTTCACCTGCGCGACGATCCGGGAGTGCGAGGGCATGGCCGCCGCGGGTCTCGGCCGGGATCTGCTGCTGGCCAACGAGGTGCTGGACGCCCGGCGGCTCGGCAGCCTCACGGCCGCGGGCGCAAGGGTCACGGTTGCCGTCGACTCCGTCGAGACCATCGAAGCGGCTGTCGGCGGCGGCGTCGCTGAGGTTGTCATCGACGTCAACGTCGGGCTGCCCCGGTGCGGCTGCGTCCCGGAGGAAGCGGGTCGGCTGGCTGACCTCGCCCGGCGGCACGGACTGGCGGTCCGTGGCGTGATGGGCTATGAGGGTCACGTCGTCGGCCTGGTGGACGCCGTCGAGCGCGCAGACCGCTGCCGGGCGGCGATGGCACTGCTGCTCGCGGCGCACTCGGACGTCGGAGGTGAACTCATCTCGGCGGGGGGCACCGGCACGTACGCGGTCAACACGTGGGCGAACGAGATCCAGGCCGGCTCCTACGTGCTGATGGACACCGCCTACGGTCAGCTCGGGCTGCCGTTCGAGCAGGCAGCCTTCGTGCTGGCAACCGTCGTCTCGGCAGCGGCCGGCTGGGCCGTGGGCGACGCTGGGCTGAAGGCGTTCGGCATGGACAAGGGAAACCCCGATCTCGCCGACGGGAAAGTGCTGTTCTGCTCCGACGAGCACGTCACGGTCACGCCGCCGCGTCCGGTCGGCGACCGGCTCTGGCTCGCGCCCGCGCACATCGACCCGACGATGGCCTACCACGAGCGGCTCTACGCCTACTCCGGCGACAGCGTCGTCGATATCTGGCCGATCGACCTGCGCGGCTGGTGACCCGGCGCGGGTATCAGCCGCGCAGCCGCAGGCCGCGGGGAGTAGGCCGGAAGCCCGCCGACTCTAGCGCCCTGGCCAGCGGTGAGTCGTAGACGCCGGCACCGTCGGCTCGCTCCACCGTGAGCCGGCCGAGAGCGCCCGTGCGCACGGCCGTCGCCAATGCCGCGGTCGCAGGCTCCAGCAGCGCGGCCTCGCTGGTCCACGACAGCAGCGTCTTGCCGCCACGCTCCACGTACAGCACAAGCTCGCCGTTAGCGAGCACCACGAGGGCGCCCGCCTTGCGGCCCGGCCGGTGACCGCCAGGGGTGTCGCCGGGCCGGTCCGGCCACGGCAGGGCCGCACCGTAAGCGTTTGCCGGGTCGGCCGCGGCCAGGACGGTGATGCGCGGGGCGGCTCGGTCCCGGCCGTCCGGCGGGCCACTATCCCAGGGATCGGCGACCGCGGCGGCGGCGCGCGACGAGTCTGCCAGCGCGCGCATCCGGTCCACCGCACCGGGAAGGGCGAACTGCGCCGCGCCGAGCCCTTCCACGAAGTAACCGCGCCGGCATTGGCCGGCGTCCTCGAGCGCACGTAGTACCGGGTACAGCGCGCCGAATCCGCCGGCCACCCGCTCGGCCGCGGCCGCACCCCGGATCAGGATCCCGTGCCGGTCCAGCAGCGCTAGCGCCTGCGCGTGCAGTCGTCGGGTCGGATCAGATTCGGGCGACGGCAGCAGCGACCACCGGCCGCTGACGGTGGGCGGCCCGGTGTGCGACGGCATGGCACCGCGGCCGAAGCCGGGCCGCCGTGAGATCGTCACGCCCGGCCGTCCCGGCGAGCCGCGGCCGGGCGAGCTGAGCTGACCGGGTGAGCTGAGCTGACCGGGTGAGCTGTGCTGGCCGCCGCTGGCCATAGTGGGCCGGCCGCTGCCCAGCACGGTGCGCAGCGGAGCCAGCGTGTCGTTGGTCAGCCGGCCGGCCCACACCAGGTCCCAGATGGCGCTGGCCACGTCGCGGTCGTTCGAGGCGCGTGGTCGCGCCGGGTGGTCGACGCCGCCCGTCGCTGCTGCCTCGCGGGGCGACCCCCCGATTCCCCCCGCCGCTTGGGCGGCCAGACTGGCCGCTACCCGGTCGGCGATGCCGCGGAAGAACAGCGCCCCGCCGCCGTCGAGCGCGGCCAGCACGGCGTCGTGCACCGGCGTCGCCGTGATCTCGGCGGGCTGGGGCAGCAGCAGCGGCGCGTTGCCGGCCGGCGCCAGGATGAT
>JBAUAR010000347.1:0-17769 GCA_049675875.1 Streptosporangiaceae bacterium | reverse complement strand
GACACGCCGCGCCAGGGCGGCGCGCGGTCCGGACTGCGGGGGCGGCGCCGGAGCCGAGCCGGCGGCAGCGGTCGCTGGACGAGACAGGCAACGTCCGGCTGCTGGCAGAGGAAGAGCTGGCCGGCTGCGTCGCGCTCGCGCCAGATGGCACCGGGCCAGGCCCGAAGCGAACGGGCGAGCCCACGATGCTGCCGGTGACCGTGACGCCGGTGGCCACCCAGCCCCTGACGGGGAACGTGCCCGTCGGGGCCAGTCTCGTCATCCACGAGGTGCCGCTGCAGGGTTACGACACCATGTCGGTCGCCGCGATCCGGGCCCGGCTGCGCACGCTCGACGTCGATCAGCTGCAGGCCCTGCTGGTGCACGAGCAAAAGAGCGCGGCGCGGCCGGAGATCATCGCCATGATCGAGCGCCGCATCGAGAAAGTCGAGTCTGGCGGGTGACCGTCCAGCGAGGTGCGCCCCGGTGCCGCTAGAGACGTCGGAGCAGTCGCCGGTGCCGGTTCGTACGGTACTGCGCCTGGTCGGCGACTGGATCGGGCGCCTCGGCCGGGTCTGGGTCGAGGGCCAGATCGCCGAGCTGGCCAGGCGCGGTGGCACCGTGTTCCTGACACTGCGCGACCCGGTGGCGGCCGTGTCCGTGCGGGTGATCTGCCCCAGTACCGTGCTCGACGCCACCAGCCCGGCACCAGGCGAGGGCGCCCGCGTGGTGATCTGGGCCAAGCCTGAGTTCAACGCCGCGAAGGGGTCGTTTGCGCTGAGCGCCGCCCAGATCAAGACCGTGGGCATGGGCGAGCTGCTGGCGAGGATCGAACGGCTGCGAACGTCCCTCGCGGCTGAGGGCCTGTTCGCCGCCGAACGCAAGCGCAGTCTCCCGTTTCTGCCGGCGACCGTGGGGCTGATCTGCGGCCGTGATTCTGCGGCGGAGCGCGACGTCCGGCAGAATGCCGCGCACCGGTGGCCGGCCGTTCAGTTCCGCGTCGAGCACGTGGCGGTTCAGGGCTCGCACGCGAGCGAGGAGATCATCGCCGCGCTGCAGCGTCTTGACGCAAACCCCGCGGTAGACGTGATCATCATCGCCCGGGGCGGCGGGTCGATCGAGGACTTGCTGCCGTTCTCCGACGAGGATCTGGTCCGGGCCGTGGCAGGATGCGTCACGCCGGTGGTGAGCGCCATCGGGCACGAGCAGGACGTGCCGCTCCTCGATCTGGTGGCCGACGTCCGCGCCTCGACGCCGACCGACGCGGCCAGGCGCACCGTTCCGGACGTGGCGGAGCAATTCGACCTGATCGGCCAGCTGCGTAGCCGGGCTCGCAGGTCACTGGCCGGGCGGCTGGATCGCGAGTCATCGTGGCTGACCGCGATCACCTCGCGCCCGGTGCTGGCCAGTCCGGTGCGCGAGCTCGACCGGCAGCAGGAGCAGGTGATGACCATGTCCGAGCGCGCCAGGCTGGCTACGGCCACCGCGATCAGCAGGGCCGCGGACGACGTGACCCATCTGCACGCCCGGCTGATCGCGCTGTCGCCTGCGGCCACGCTCCGCCGCGGGTATGCCGTCGTGCAGCAGGCTGACGCCAGCGTTGTGCTGTCGGCGAGCCAGGTGACGCGCGGTGAATCACTCACTGTCCGGTTCGCCGAGGATCAGCTGCAGGTGACCGCGGGTTAGCGGACACCCGCTAGGAGACCGGGCCATTAGGCTGACGGAATGGCATCCTCCAGCGGCGGCAAAGCCAGCCGCGGCACGGGCAGCAGTGCCGGTCACCCGACGCCGGACGGCGGCAGCCGGATGCCCTACGAGCAGGCCCGCGATGAGCTGACCGAACTGGTCAGACGGCTGGAGGCGGGCGGCCTCAGCCTCGCGGAGTCGCTGCAGTTGTGGGAGCGGGGCGAGGAGCTCGCCACCATCTGCGAGGAGTGGCTCGAGGGCGCCCGCGCCCGGCTCGCGGCCGCGCTCACCAGGCACAACAAGCCCGCTGACTCCCCCGGTGCGCCGTTCTGAGCTCGGCCATGGGTGTGAGTTTTCGATGGCCGGGACAATAGAAAACTCACACCCACTCAGGTGAGCCGGCTCAGCTGGCTAGGACGGCCGGACGTGCAGCCGGGCGAGCACGGCGAGCACACCGTCGGCTCGCCGCCGAGCGTGCTCGGCATCTGCGGCCATGGACACCTCCGCGGCCGCGAGCAGCATGGCACCGGTCAGCACTATCGCGGCAGCCTCGTCCAGCGGCTCGCCGCTGCGCGCGAAGAACTCGGTATTCCTGCGCACCCAGTCCGACAGCCGCTGTCGCCACATCAGCTGGAAGCCGGGCGGCCCGTCGCCGCGGGCAAACATGGCGGCGAGCTCACGCTGCTCCACGCAGACGTCGAGGTAACCCCGCGCCCCGGCGAGCAGCAGGCGCATCGGATCGGTGACGCCAGCGTCCCGGCTGTCCCGCACCGCCGCGCGGGTGCGGGCTTCGTGCTCATCGTTGAGCTGATCGAACAGTGCCAGGTACAGGTCAGCCTTGCCGCTGAAGTGGTGATACAGGCTGCCCACGCTGGCACCCGCCTGCTCGACGATGTCCGTGACCCCGGCCTGCGCATAGCCCTGGTGCATGAACACCTCGCGGGCGGCCGTCAGCAGCGTCACCCGTGTCGACGCGCCGCGGTCTGCCGGGCGGCCCGCGTGCGCTACCTGGTGAGTAGTCATTCACCTCGACGTTCTGCCGCGCCCGTGTCGGGCAGACAGGCCTGGCGGCCAGCCTGCTACATAGGATTTCATCAGGGACCGCTTATGCGGAAGGTGTGGTGGCGATGAGTGAGAGCCCGGCACGGCAGGAACTCGGGCTGGCGGGCGTGGCAGGCGCGCCGGGTGTCGCGGGCAGCACGGCCGAGCCTGGCCAGGCTGGCTTCGTTGCACCGGAGCCCGGCCAGCACGCGCCCGACCGCAACCTTGCCCTGGAGCTAGCCAGGGTGACCGAGGCCGGGGCGATGGCGTCAGCCAGGTGGGTCGGCCGCGGTGACAAGAATGGCGCAGACGGCGCCGCGGTCAACGCGATGCGCCAGCTGATCAATACCGTGTCGATGAACGGCGTCGTGGTGATCGGCGAGGGTGAGAAGGATCACGCCCCGATGCTGTACAACGGCGAGCAGGTCGGGGACGGCAGCGGCCCGCTCTGCGACGTCGCGGTGGACCCCATCGATGGCACCCGGCTCACCGCCAACGGGATGCCGAACGCCATCTCGGTGATCGCGGTCAGCGCCCGCGGCTCGATGTATGACCCGTCGGCGGTCTACTACATGTCCAAGCTCGTCACCGGACCGGAGGCGGCTGACGTTGTGGACATCGACGCGCCGCCGGCCGCGAACGTCAGCGCGGTGGCCAGGGCCAAGAAGTGCGCGCCGTCCGACGTGACGGTCGTGATCCTGGACCGGCCGCGGCACGCCCAGCTGATCGGCCAGGTTCGCGAGGCCGGTGCCAGGATCAAGCTGCTCACCGACGGCGACGTCGCCGGCGCCATCCTGGCCGCGAGGTACGGCTCGGGAGTCGACCTGCTGCTCGGTACTGGCGGCACGCCGGAGGGGGTCATCGCCGCGTGCGCGGTCAAGTGCCTCGGCGGAGTGATCCTGGGCAAGCTCGCACCGCGAGACGACGCCGAGCGCGAGCGGGCGCTAGCTGCAGGGCACGACCTCAGCAGGGTGCTGCGGACCGGCGACCTGGTGGCATCCGACGACGCGTTCTTCGCGGCAACCGGTATCACCGACGGCGACCTGCTGGCCGGCGTGCGGTACCGCGGGGCTGGCGGCGCGACGACCCACTCGCTGGTGATGCGAGCCCGGTCAGGCACCGTCCGCAACATCTACAGCGAGCACGCGCTATGGAAGGTCGGCACCTACTCCTCCGTCGCGTACTGACGGCGGCCGTCGCACCGACCTAGTAGCCACGGCCGCGCTGACCAGGTCGGCAACGGTGGTCGCGACTCTGGACACCAGCACGACTGCCGTGCCGTCCGCGGTCCCGAGCACCGGGCTGAGCGAGACGAGCAGCAGTACATCCCGCACCCCCGCCCCGGCCGGCGCGAACACGACGACGAACCCTACGCTCCAGGCGAAGGCGAAGCCGCCGAGGGCGACCAGCGCAGTCTCGCCTGGCGGCGCGCCAAGCCGGGTGGCCAGTATCCAGATCTGCAGGCCGTAGCAGATCCAGCTCCCGAACGACCACGTCATCGCCCGCAGCAGCGCGGCAGCAGTAAGCGGTCGCTCCAGCGGCGGCTGCCGGACCAGCCGGAGCAGCCGCCCGATGATCGCATTGAGCACCCGCGGGTGCAACACCACCAGCAGGATCGGCGCACCAAGCAGCGCCCACCGGTAGGGCATGGCGCCGGCCACGAACGGCAGCGTCACCAGGGCCGTGAGCAGGCCGGTGATCAGCGAGATCAGCATCTGCAGGATCGAGGCGCTGGCAGACCGGGACCGGGGTACCTGGTGAGCCCGGCCGAGTTCCATCGAAGCCAGCACCGGCCAGATAGAGCCAGGAACGTACTTGCCGATCTGCCCGACGAGCAGGACCTTGGCGGCCGCGGTGTAGGGCAGCGGTGAGCCCAGCGATGCCAGCAGCAGGCGCCACACCTGAACCGTCACGGCGTAGGCGAGCAGCACGCTGACCAGCGCGGCAGCGACGGCCCACCAGCCAAGGCTGGTCAGCGCACCGCGGACGGGTGCCCAGTCCCTCGCCAGCGCATAACCCGCCAGCCCTAGGGCCACGGCGACGAAGCCCCACCGCACCACGCGGCTGCCGACGATCTTGGTGAGGACGGCCAGCCAGCGGCCCGCGGCGGACGACGAGCCTGCGCCGTCGCCAGGCGCACTAACCGGCGCGGCGACGCTGGGCTCTGCCATCTACACAGCCTGTCATTTCACGAGCCATCGCGCTCGGCGCTCGTCCCGATACCGGAGGGCCAGCCTACCCAGCGCAACGCACCACTTGTCCCGGCATTGCCGCTAGGGTGTACGTGCTCAGCACGCCCAGGCCGGAGGTCACGATTGGAGTTGCGCATGCCATCCGGGGCAGGGCCGCAATCAGCACAGCGGGATATTAACGCCGTCGCACCGCTGACGCTGAACGGCTGGCTGCGCTACGACATGGTCACGCGCATGCTGCCCGACGGCGTCGCGGACGTGCTCGAGATAGGCTGCGGCCTGGGTGCGTTCGGCGTCCGGCTCGCCCGGCGCTATAACTACCTGGGCGTGGAGCCGGACCCGGCGGCCTACGCGGTCGCCGCGCGGCGGGCGGCTGGCCTTGGCCGCGGCGAGATCCGCAATATCGCAGTGGAGGACCTGGGCACCGAGCAGTTCGACCTCGTGTGCGCCTTCGAGGTGCTCGAGCACCTTGCGGACGACGCCGCCGCGGTAAAGGACTGGGCCGCCCGGCTGCACCCCGGCGGCTACCTCCTGCTGTCGGTACCGGCGTTCCAGCGCCGATTCAGCGTCGGCGACGAGATGATGGGCCACTACCGGCGCTACGACCCGCCCGTGATGGCCGACCTGCTGGCCCGCTGCGGACTCACCGGCATCACCATGCGCCTGTGCGGCTTTCCGCTGTGCTATGTGCTCGACGGCCCGCGTGATTACATTCGCAAACGTCAGCTCGGCGGCGCCAGCCACTCGCTCGCCGAGCGGACTGCCGCCTCTGGCCGGGTCCTGCAGCCATCCGGGCGTCACATAGGAGCAATTACCCAAACCGTGACCGCGCCGTTCCGTGTTGTGCAGCGAGGATTCCCTAATTTGGGCACTGGTCTTGTTGTCCGAGCCCAGGTCGAGAGATAGCTGATGAGCTTGTCACTCGCCTGGCGGGCGAAATTATGCCACCGGCTGGCCACCGAATCCGGCCAGCAGCAGTGACTTCATGAGCATCCAAGCTGCGCTAGAAAGCTCCCTGTCAGCCGGACGGCAGCGTGCCGCGCAACGGCTGAGCCGGTGGAATCGTGCGCACGTTATTGGCGTGGGTGCGCTCACCGCCGTTATCGCTGCGATCTATTCCGTGTATGCGCTAGTGCTCTATTCGACGTATCAGGACACCTCCTACGACTTGGTCATCTTTGACCAGGCGGTTCGCTCATATTCGCGCTTCCACCTCGGTATCTCGATTATCAAGGGTCTGCAAGACGGGTTCTCCGCTAATTTCTCTGTGCTCGGCGACCACTTCTCCCCGATTGACGCCGCGCTGGCCCCCCTGTACTGGATCTACGACGGCCCGCAGACGCTGCTGATCGCACAGGCCGTCCTGTTTGCGCTCGCCATCCCGTGGCTGTGGGTTTTCGCGCGGCGGGCATTTGGCGGCGGAGGCAGGAAAGCTACGGCTGCGGCGTATCTGGTGTGCGCCGGCTACGGCCTCAGCTGGCCGATAGCTGCCGCGCTGGCGTTCGATTATCACGAGGTCGCGTTCGCCCCGGTACTGACCGCCATCGCGCTCGAACGGCTGCAGGCGGGACGGCTGCGCACCGCCCTGGTCGCGCTGGCGCTCCTGCTGCTCGTCAAGGAGGACATGGGGCTGCTGGTCGCCGGGATCGGCCTGGTCCTCGCGGTTTCCCGGCGCCCCACCATCCGGCGTCAGCGGCTGGTCGGCATCGGCCTCATCGTGGCCGGGATCGCCTTTACCGCCCTTGCCACCTACGTGCTGATCCCCGCCTTCGGCGGCCGGGGCAACTATTACTGGGCCTATTCCAGCCTGGGTCACAACATCCCGCAGGTCATCGAGCACATTGTCAGAAGCCCGGCGCAGTTCGTCCGGACGATGTTCTCGCCGCCGGTCAAGCTGACCACCCTCACCTGGCTGTTCGCGGCATTCTGCCTGCTGCCCCTGCTGTCACCGATCACGCTGGCGGCCCTCCCGCTGCTGGTCGAGCGCATGCAGGCGGACCCGGCATTCAGCGCCTGGTGGGGGGAACGCGGCCAGTACAACGCATTCCTGGTGGTCATTCTCGTCCTCGCCGCTGTCGACGGGGCAGCACGCCTCGATCGCTGGGCGACCCGCGCCTGGCGGTACCTGCAGTCCGGTCCGGCCTCAGTGCCTGACGCCGTGACCGCCGCGGCGGGCGCGGCTACATCCGGCGCCGTTTCGGCCGCGGATGGCGAGCCGGTGACTGACGGGGCACTGGACGACCGGTTCGCCGTCCAGCGCGACGGCAGCCGGGCGGCGCGACGCGTCGGCACTGGCACCATCGCGTTCAGTTGCTGCGCCGCGATCTGCGCCGCCACGCTGGTATCGCTGCCCGCTTTCGCGCTGGGCAAGGCGCTGCACCCGAGCTTCTACGAGCAGACCCCGCAGAGCCGGGCGGCCGCCGCTGCCGATGCCACGGTGCCCAGCGGAGTCGTGGTGGCGGCCGCCAACCATCTCGGGCCCGAGCTCTCCGGCCGCGACACCGTTCTGATGTGGGACGGCGAAGGCTCGACGCCGCCGCTCGCCGCGCCGTGGGTGGTCGCTGACGTAGCGCGCCGTCAGTTTAACTTCGCCAGCGTGGCCCAGCAGCAGGTCAACGTGGCGTTCTTGCAGCGCCATGGCTACTCCGTCGTGTTCAGCCGCGACGGCTACCTGGTCCTGCACAGACCCGGGCCGCCGCATCTGTACACGACCCGCGTTCCGGTCGGCGGCACGGCGCAGGCGGCCGAGTGAGCTCCCGGACTGCCGAGGCCGGCCAGACGCCCGCGGCGGCCGGATCGGGCGCCGCGGACGAGCGCCGCGACGCTGCGGGACGGACCTTCCGGCAGCTGACGGTCCTGCCGACGCTGCTGGCCACGGCGTGGCTGCTCGCCGGGCTGCCGCTGCTGCTCATCGGCCACTTCTCGGCGCTCCTGATGGGCGTGATCGCCGGGCCGCTCGCAGCGGCGCTGGTCCTGTTCGGGTTCCGCTGGATATCCGGGCCGGCGCAGGGACTACTGGCGACGCGGGGCGCCGTTGCGGCGCGCACGCCGTGGTGGGTCGTTGTGGCTCTTGTCGCCGTCGCAGTGGCGTTCGGCATCGACCAGCTCGGCTACCACTCGCAGCAGATCATCGTCGTCCGGGACCCGGCTTCCTACATCCAGTTCGGCAACTGGATCGCGCGTCATGGGTCGCTGCCCATCCCGGCAAACGGGGCCGCATTCGGCGGCTACAGTCCGCTGATTTACTTCCACTCACCGGCGTACTACCAGGTCGGCCACACGATCGTGCCGCAGTTCATGGCCGGCCTGCCGATGATGCTCGCGCCCGCGTTCTGGCTGGGCGGCGTCACCGCCGCTACCGCGATGGGGGCGCTGCTCGGAGCGTGCGGGGTGTTCGTCGCCGGCGGCCTGGTCGGGCGCCTGGTAGGTCCGCGATGGGCACCGCTCGGCGCCCTGATCCTGGCGCTGTCCCTGCCCGAGCAGTTCACCAGCCGGTCGACCTACAGCGAGACCCTAGCCCAAGTACTGTTCCTCGGCGGGCTGAGCCTGATCGTCGACTCGTTCAGTGCGGACGGCGCGGCCCGCCGGCGGCTCGCTGCGCTGGGCGGCGTGGCACTGGGCCTCACTCTGCTCGCGCGCATCGACGGGGTCAGCGACTTGCTGCCGCTGATCCCCTACTGCGGGCTGCTGCTGCTTGGCCGCGCCCGGCAAGCGTGGCCCATGATCGGCGGCCTCGTCATCGGGGGCGGTTACGGTCTGGTCGATGGCCTGGTCCTCAGCCAGCCATACCTCCGGAGCATCAAGGCCTCGCTGCTCCCGCTGGCGTTGCTGGGACTCATCGTCTTCGCCGTCACGGCGCTCGCGGTCATGTTCCGGTGGGACGCCGGAGTCCCGCGGCTGCGGACCGACCGGCTGCCGAACGCGGTGGCCGCTATTGCCTTCCTGATCACGGTCGGCCTGGTCATCCGGCCGTACGTGCAGACGACTCGAGCCCCCGCGACTGGTCAGCTGGCCGCCGCGATGGCGAGCTACCAGGCGGCCGAGCACCTGCCGATTCAGCCCGACCGCCAGTATTACGAGATCAGTCTGCACTGGGTGTTCTGGTATCTCGGGGTGCCCGCGGTCGTGCTCGCGACCATCGGCGCGGCGGTACTGGCACGCCGCTGCCTGCGGGGCGACGCGCCGGTCTGGGTCCTGCCGCTGATGTCGTTCGGCTGGATCATCGTCTCGACGCTGCTGCTGCCGTCGATTACGCCGGACCAGCCGTGGGCGAGCCGCCGGCTTGTCCCCGGCGTGCTACCCGGCTTCATCCTCCTGGCGCTCTGGGCCGTCAGCTGGCTGATCGGCTGGCTTCGCCAGCGGGGCGTCGGCCCGCTGCTGCGCGGCGTTGCCATCGCCGTGCTTGCTGCCGCCCTCATCATCCCGACCGTGATCACCAACTTCGGGCTGTCGGTGCGAAGCGGCGGCCCGGTCGGCATCCGGCTCGTCGCCGCCGGGCTGGCGGACCAGCGCACCTTCGGCGGGGAGGTCGCCGCCGTCGAGAAGATGTGCGCGGCCATTCCCGCCGATGCGTCAGTGCTGCTGACCGGCGGGACTGGCCATCCGTTCGCGCAGGTCGTCCGCGGCACGTGCGGCGTCCCTGCGGCCACCATCAGCAACCCGACCGCGGCGCAGGTGCGAGAACTCGTGGCCGACATCCAGCGCGCGGGCCGCAGGCCGGTGCTGCTGGCCGATGACGGTCCCGAGCTTGCCCGGTACGGCGGCCATCCCGTCAACATACTGTCGCTGCGCACGCGCGGCGATCCGCATACCCTGGTAGCGCCCCCGCTGCATACCTCCACGCTCGATTTCGCTGTCTGGATGTCGGAGTTCCCGAAGTGACTATCCTCTCGGGCCGGGAGTCCGGCCGCCTCGGTTCACCCCTCGCTGCCACGGTCGCACCGCAGATCGCCGAGGTTCGGCTGCCCGTTGAGGATGCCCGCGATCCGTACGTATCGATCGTGCTGCCCTGCCATAACGAGGAAGGGCACGTCGTCGCCGAGGTGGCCAGGATCTGCGCGGCCATGGACGCCAGCGGCTACGACTACGAACTCGTCGCCTATGACGACGCCTCCACCGATGGCACGCTCGGCCGCCTCCAGGAGGCAACGCCGCGCTTCCCGAACCTGCGCGTGGTCCATTTCCCCAGGAACGGCGGCGCGGGCACGGTGCGCAGGATCGGCACCCGTCAGGCCAGGGGCACGATCGTGGTGTGGACCGATGCGGACATGACCTATCCCAACGAGCGCATCCCTGAGCTCATCGAGATGCTCGACAACGAGCCTTTCGTGGACCAGGTCGTCGGCGCCCGGACGAGTGAGGAGGGCACGCACAAATTCCTCCGGGTGCCGGCCAAGTGGTTTATCCGCAAGCTCGCCGAGGTGCTCACCAACACTGCCATCCCGGATCTGAACTCCGGCCTGAGAGCATTCCGCCGCGAGGTAGCGCTGCCGTACCTGCGGCTGCTGCCGCCCGGGTTCTCGTGCGTGACGACGATCACGATCGCGTTCCTGTCCAACCAGCACGACGTGAAATATGTGCCGATCGACTACGCCAAGCGGGCGGGCAAGTCCAAGTTCCGCTTCGTCACCGATGCCTACCGGTACATCCTGCAAGTGCTGCGGATGGTGATGTACTTCAATCCGCTCAAGGTGCTTATGCCGCTGGCGCTCTTCCTGCTCGTGCTGGGCTTCGCGAAGGGCATCTACGACATGGTCGCGCACCCGCTGTACTTCGCGATCAACACCATCCTGATCTTCGTCAGCGGGCTCATTATCGCCACGCTCGCGCTGCTTGCCGACCTGATAGTCCGGTCCAGAGGCGACATCTAGCGCCGGACCCGCTACAAGCCGGCCTGCGCCAGCAGAAATGCCGTCACCGGCTCGTACAGGTCGGGTGGCACGTTGTCGTCCAGTGGCACCGACACGTCAATGCTGCCCTCGGCCTCGCCGACGAACAGCGCCGGGTCGTTGCAGTCGGCGAAGCCCACGACCAGCAATCCCGCTTCCCCGGCGGCGCCGGCGAAGCCGTGATCGGCGATCACGAGGTCGGGCATCGGCTGGCCGGACTGGCGCAGGTCGGCAAGCATCGCTTGCATGGGGCCGGCCGCGTGGGTATGCCCCAGGCCGCCGAACACGCTGATGACCGCGACGCGGTCCCAGTACCGCAGCTCGCCGTCCCGCTGCTCGTCATCGAACAGCGGGCGACCGCGCCAGCCAGCCGCGGGCGTCAGCACCTGGCAGCCCGCTGCGCGCAGCCGCCTCGACAGCACCACGTGGATAGCCAGCAGCCCGGCCGGATGACCGGTCCCGAGCAGCACCGTCCCGTGCGCCGCCGCTACCTGGCGGAGCCGAGCCGCCATCGCGCGCAGCCGGTCGATCGTGCGGTCGGGGTCAATGAAGTCTGGCCCCTGCTGGACGGCGGGGTCGCCGCTGACGCCGCACCGGAGTGCCATCTCCGCGAGCACGTCCTCGACGGTCCACGGACGGGCGAAGGTAAGGCCAAACTGACATTGCCAGTCGCCCGATACCATGCGGCGGTACTTGGACAGGCTGTCCTGCCGCGGGGTCGCCACGGTGCCCGCGATGGCGTGCGCCACCAGGTAGTCGCGGAGCGCAGGGGTACCCCACGCGGCTGACGTCAACCGGGCCGGACAGGTCACCTGTCAGCCATGCCTCGCCACAACCCGCCCAGCCGGCCCGGGCGCCTCGGTGACGTCACCCGGATGGTCCCGCCGAGGCCAACCGTGCGCACCTCAACCACGGGCGGGCCCTGGCCCGACTGCGCTGCTCCGGGTCGGCCGTCGGCGGGCAATCTGGAGCTGGCGGACCCGCGCACCGATGGCCGGGCGGGGCGGTCGATCTTCTTCCGGGTGAACAGCGCGGTGCCGGTGGTCTCGACCAGCACCCCGTCCGGCACGATGATGTGGAGTGTCCCGGCAATCAGCGTTACGTATACGACCGTCCGGCCGGCCTGAAGCAGCGCCTCCCGCAGGTCCAGCTCGACCTCGCCGAAGATCGCCAGCACCGGCAGGCTCTCCGGCACCACCCAGCGGCCGCCGCGCTGGTCCCGGCCGAAGATTCCGGTCAGCGGGCGCCTGCCATCGAGCCGGATGGGCTGATCGGCCGGTCCGGCTAGGTCGACGGTCAGCCCGGCCAGCTCGCCGAGCGTCCTCGCCCGATAGGCACGCTCGACTCGGTCAGCGTGCTCGTCGGGCGTGAGCCTGCCGTCCGCGGCCGCCGTGCCCAGCAGGGTGATCACCCGCTCGCGATCGGAATCGGACGCGCGCAGATCGCGCGGTGCGGGGCGGAATGTCACGCTCAGACGATACTCCAGCAGGACCCTGCAGCCCGCCCGCCGATTGCGGCCGCGGGCCGCAGCCGCGGACCGTAGCCGCGGGCCATGGCCGCCGCCAGCCCGGCACGACCACGTCCAGAGGTCCTGTTACTTTCGTATGAGCAAATAAACCTGCGGCACCGGGAGTCGCCGACGTGAGCCAGGCTACCAACACCGACGTCACGGGCAGGCGCGGCTTGCGGGGCGGGCACTACAAGTGGGTAGCGCTGTCCAACACGACCGTCGGGATGCTGGCGGCCACGGTCAACGCCTCGATCGTGATCATCGCGCTGCCAGCGATCTTCCGTGGTATCCGGCTCAATCCCTTGCAGGCCAGCAACATCAGCTACCTGCTGTGGATGCTGATGGGATACCTGGTCGTGTCGGCGGTGCTGGTGGTTACCCTCGGCAGGCTCGGTGACATCTATGGCCGCGTTCGGATGTACAACGCGGGCTTCGCGATCTTCGGGCTGGCTGCACTCGCGCTGCCGTTTGACCCGTTCACCGGGGCCGGCGGCGCGCTGTGGCTCATCGGCTTCCGGATCGTCCAGGCTGTCGGCGGGGCCATGATCATGGCGAACTCACCCGCGATCCTCACCGATGCGTTCCCGTCCGACCAGCGCGGCATGGCCATGGGCTTCAACCAGGTCGCAGGTATCTCCGGCCAGTTCATCGGGCTGATCCTTGGCGGTCTGCTCGCAGCCGTCGACTGGCGGCTGGTATTCATCGTGTCGGCGCCGATCGGTCTCGGCGGCACCATCTGGTCCTACCTCAGCCTCAAGGAGGTCGGCGTGCGGACGCCGGCCAGGATCGACTGGCTCGGCAACATCACCTTCGCGGTCGGCCTGATCTGCCTGCTGACCGGCATCACCTACGGCATCCAGCCCTACGGCGGGCACTCCATGGGCTGGACCAGTCCGCTGGTACTGACCGGCCTGTTCGGCGGGGTCGCGCTGCTCGTCGCGTTCGGCGTGATCGAAACTAAGGTCGAAGCGCCGATGTTCGACCTGCGGCTAATGAAGATCAGGGCGTTCGCCGCGGGGACAGGGGCGACGCTGCTCGCGTCCATCGCACGCGGCGGCCTGCAGTTCATGCTCATCATCTGGCTGCAAGGGATCTGGCTGCCGCTGCACGGCTATGCATACAAGGACACCCCGCTCTGGTCGGGCATCTACCTGCTGGCGCTCACCTTCGGCTTCGTCGCTTCCGGTCCGGTCTCGGGCTGGCTGTCGGACAAGCACGGCGCCAGGACGCTGGCCTCCGGCGGGCTCGTGCTGTCGGCGCTCGCCTTTGGGGGGCTGCAGCTCATTCCCGTCAACTTCAGCTATCCGGAGTTCGCCGGGCTGATCTTCGCCGCGGGCGCGGGGATGGGGCTATTCTCGGCGCCTAACGCGGCCGCGATCATGAACAGCGTGCCCGCCAGGCAGCGCGGCGCCGCCTCGGGGATGCTCGCGACGTTCCAGAATGCCGGATTTGTGCTGTCCATCGGCGTGTTCTTCTCGCTGATGATCGCCGGGCTGGCCGCGACGCTGCCGAGCACCCTCACCGGCGGGCTGACCGCCCAGGGCGTTCCGCACGCCATCGCCCACCAGATCGGCGCGCTGCCTCCGGTGGGCAGCTTGTTCGCCGCCTTCCTCGGCTACAACCCGGTTCGCCAGCTGCTCACGCCCTCCGGTGTGCTCGCCCACCTGCCCGCCGCGCACGTAGCGCTGCTGACGGGCAAGACATTCTTCCCGCAGCTGATCTCCCAGCCGTTCCACCACGGCCTGGTCATCGTGTTCAGCCTGGCGCTGGCTCTGTTGCTGGTGGCGGCCGGCGCCTCCGCGCTGCGGGGCGGCAGGTTCGTCTACGACGATGGGAACGAGGCCGCCACGGTCCCAGCCGGACCTGCCACCGCGGTCGCGGGTCAGACAGCAGGCGCTGCGGTGCGGACACCGCCAGCAAGTCTCGACACCGACGCCGACCACTGACCTGGCGGCGGCGCGGGCCGGCGAACGGCGGGCGCGAGTTTCGCGCGTGTTCAGGCCCAATGTGCCGCGCCTACTAGTGAGCAGGGGTGGCGGACGGGAGACTGAAGGTGGCAAGCCGGCCCGGACTGTCGACGGCTGCGCGGAGCCCGATTGCGAGTGTCAACATTGCCCATGAAGCGCGCCGCTGCCGCTCTCGCGGTAGTCGGCGTGGTCGTTGCAACCTCGAGTGTGGCCTTCGCGGCGACACCGCCACCCATGCAACTGCCAGCGACGCTGCCGTCGCCGCTGACTGCCGTCATGCCCGATGGCGTTCCTGCGGCTCAGGTGGGTTCGCTGCTGCTCAACGACTCGGCTGCGGATATCTGGAACACGTGGGATCACACGTCCCTGGCCGGCACCGACTGCACGACGCCGGGCACGGTGGCGCTCGCTGCTGCTGATCTCGACCTGACCACCAGCGGGCAGTTCGGCGACTGTGCGGAAATCACGAGCAACTCCACCTTCGGATACGGCATCTATGAGGTTCGGATCTGGGTTCAGGCTGGCCCGGCCGGCCCGATTGCCAACTGGCCGGCGTTCTGGCTGTCTGGCCAGCACTGGCCCGTTGACGGTGAGATCGACGCTTTCGAGGCTATGGGCGGCTACGACAGCGCCAGTTTCCACTATGGCGCCGACAATTCCTCGCTTACCAAGCAGGACTCGGCGCTGAAGCCCGGCTGGAACATCGTCGACGTCGTCTGGAAGCCGCAGCTGCTAGCCGTCTACTACAACGGGCAGGAGTTCGTAGCCTGGGATTCGCCGGTCATCACGAGCCAGCCCATGCGGATTCTGTTTGACACCACGACCGGCACGGCCGGTTACACGACTGGCCAGCCGTCCACCATGGCCGTCGACTACCTCCGCGTCTGGACGATTGCCTGACCGTCACTATCGTCAAGGCCGGATGATCCATCGCACCCGCGGTCCCAGTATATAGTTAGCTCTGTGAACGATCTATCGAGCGTGACCGCGGGCGACTTGCTCGGCGCCATCGGGCTGGTGCGCCGCACCGCCAGGCGCGCCGCCCGGCTGGCGTGGCGGCAGGAGCCGCTGCCGCCTGCCCAGTCTGAACTGCTGCGGCTGACGGCGGCCCATCCGGGCATCACCGTCGCCGACGCCGCTCAGGAACTGCGACTGGCCCCGAACACGGTCAGCACGCTGGTCGGCAAGCTGACCAGGGCCGGGCTGCTGCGGCGCAGTCGCGGTGCGGCCGACGGCCGGACCGCCCTGCTGAGCATGACCGAGCGCGGCCTGGCACGGCAGGCCGAGTACCGGGACCTGCGGGCCGAGCTAGCCGGACACGCCTTCGCACGGCTCTCGGCCGCCGACCAGCGCGCCCTGGCGGCAGCTGTGCCAGCCCTGCTGCGGCTCGCGGAAGGGATGGACATTGGTGAGCGAGCAGCCTGACGGCGGACCGGCCGCAGCCGGGCCAATCCAGGTCGGACAGCCGACCGCACCGGCCGAGGCGACGCACGGCGACGTCGGCGGCCGCGCGAGCGCCGTGGTCTGCGCCGGGCTGACATACCGGTTCGGCACGCACACCGCGGTGGATCACATTGACCTGCGGATCGACCGCGGCGAGACGTTCGGCCTGCTCGGTCCCAATGGTGCCGGTAAGACGACGACGATCCGGATGCTGACGACGCTGCTACGGCCGATGGACGGCACCATCAGCGTCTTCGGTGTCAACGTGGCAGAGCGACCCATGCTGATCCGCCGCATGATCGGCTACGTGCCGCAGCTGCTGTCCGCCGATGCCACGCTTACCGGCCGGGAGAACGTCGAGCTGTTCGCCCGGCTGTTTGACGTACCCCGCGCGCGGCGCCGCGACCGGGTGGAGGGCGCGCTGGCGGCGATGGGCCTCACCGAGCCGGCCAGCCGAGTGGTGAAGACCTACTCGGGCGGCATGATCAGGCGGCTCGAGCTGGCTCAGGCGCTGGTCAACTCCCCCAGCCTGCTTGTGCTCGACGAGCCGACCGTCGGACTCGATCCGATCGCGCGTAGCGACGTGTGGGACTACATCGCCGCGCTGCGCGAGCACGGCGACATGACCGTCCTCATGACCACCCACTACATGGACGAGGCCGACACCTACTGCGACCGGATCGCGCTCATGCACGCCGGCTCGATCCGCGCGACCGGCTCCCCCGGCCTGCTCAAGGCGATGCTCGGGGACGGCGCGACGCTGGACGACGTGTTCCGCCGCTACACCGGCGGCGCGCTCGACGACAACACCGAATCGGGAGGCATCCGTGACGTCCGTCGCGCCAGGCGCACCGCCCGCCGCCTCGGCTGATCAGTTCGTGGCGGCTCCCGCAGCCCCCGTGTTGCTGACCGACACGCCGCTGGCCGTCGCACGCCGCCTCGTCAGCCGAATAGGCACGCTGTGCTGGGTCGAACTGCGCAAGATCCGGCACGACCGGACCGAGCTGTACACCCGGGCGATCCAGCCGACGCTGTGGCTGCTGATCTACGGCGAGGTGTTCACCAAGATCCACGCGATCCCGACGCCCGGCGGCATCCCGTACCTGGCTTATCTGGCGCCCGGCATCCTGGCTCAGTCGGCGCTGTTCATTGCCATCTTCTACGGCATCCAGATCATCTGGGAGCGCGACGCCGGAGTGCTGACCAAGCTCATGGTCACGCCGACGCCACGAGCGGCGCTGATCACCGGCAAGGCGTTCGCAGCCGGGGTGCGGTCGGTCGTGCAGGCCGTCGTCGTGGTGGTCCTGGCCGCGATACTCGGGGTGGCGCTGACCGACAACCCGCTGAAGCTCATCGGCGCGGCCTGCGTCGTCGTACTAGGCTCCGCGTTCTTCTCCTGCCTGTCCATGACGATCGCCGGACTCGCGCTGACCAGGGACCGGCTGATGGGCATCGGGCAGGCGATCACGATGCCGCTGTTCTTCAGCTCGAGCGCGCTCTACCCAGAAAAGATCATGCCGGGCTGGCTGCAGGTGATCAGCAAGTGCAACCCGCTGTCCTATCAGGTCGATGCGCTGCGCGGATTGCTGATCGGCACGCCTGCCCACCTGGGCCTCGACCTGATCGTCCTGGTGGTCGCGACCGTCGCCGCGGTGGCGGCGTCGGCCGCGCTGCTGCCGCGACTCGCCCGGTAGCTGGTCTATTCCGAGAGGCTGCGTCCCGGCATGCCCGACCGGCGCGCGCGACCGCCGTTCCCCCTGGATGCCCGTAGGGTTACAACCCCTGCCCGCCGGGCACGCCCAGCGCATGAGCGCATTGAGAGAGCTCGCGCGACCCATGCTGGCGTCGATCTTCGTGGCCCAGGGAGTGCAGCAGTTCCAGAACCCTGAGCGGGTGTCCGCGCTCGCCGAGCCGGTCGTCCGGCCACTGCGGGACCGGATCCCGGCCGTGCCCGCTGAGACCGAGCACGCGGTGCGGGTCAACGGTGCCGTGCAGGCGGCAGCGGGCACCATGCTCGGGCTCGGCGTGCTGCCGCGGCTGGCCGCGCTGGCAATTGCCGGGAC
>JBAUAR010000346.1:0-16975 GCA_049675875.1 Streptosporangiaceae bacterium | reverse complement strand
GACGGCAGCCTCAACGAGAAAGTCACTGGTCCCGGATACCAGGTAGCACGCGACGACCGCGGGAATAGCCAGCAGGGTCCGCTCAATGCGGGACGAGGTTTCCTGCGAGTGCCCCTCGACTTTCAAGCCGATGAAGACGGTGAGACCGAGCCCGGCCCGCGGCCTGCTGATCTCCGCCCGGTAACCGGCGATCACGCCGCTGGCCTCGAGAGCCTTCACGCGGCGCAGGCAGGCCGACGGTGACAGTGAGATGGCGTCCGCGAGATCTACGTTGGCGATCCGTCCGTCGCGCTGGAGTCTCGCTACGATGGCACGATCTGCCCTGTCTGGGACATGGTCTGGCATGTAATCCGGCGTAGGGCAGATCTAGCGCAGCAATATTGCTCGAAGCTGCCCTGCTGGCGTCGTATTTGCCATCGCGTGCGGACCGAACGCGGCCATCGTGAAGTTATGAAGTCACCCAGGGACACATCGGGCGGGCCGCCTCACCTGAGCACCTCACGAGGCGCTGCCCTCTACATTGGAGCGCTCCTCGGCCCCGGTCTGCTGCTCTTGCCCGGCCTCGCCGCCGCCCAGGCCGGGCCGGCCTCTATCCTTGCCTGGCTCGCGTTGCTGGTCCTATCCGGTCTGTTCGCCGCCGTATTCGCCGCCTGGGGTCGGCACAGCCCCTCCGCTGGCGGCGTCATCGGCTATGTGACCGCTGGCCTGGGACCCCGCGCGGGCTCGGCAACTGGCTGGATGTTCCTGGCCGGAGTCGTGTGCGGCGCTCCGATCGTGTGCCTTATCGGCGCCAGTTACGTCACCGAACTGACTGGCGGCGGCCAGCTCGCCCGCGCGGTTGTCGCCGCTGCGCTGCTCCTAACCGTCGTTGGCCTCGCGGCAGGCGGGTTGCGGGCCAGCGCCGCGGCTCAGCTCGTTCTCGTCAGCATGCTCACCATCGTGATAGTCGTAGCCTCCGCCGGCTCAGCGGGCAGCGCACGGGCCGGCAACTGGACTCCGTTCGCCCCGCACGGCTGGCTGACGGTCGGCAGCGCGGCAGCGACCCTCATGTTCTCCTTCGTGGGCTGGGAGGCCGTCGCACCGCTCACGACGCGCTTCGCTAACCCTCGCCGCCAGCTCCCGCGTGTAGTGGCTATAGCCCTCGCGGTCACCTCCGCGCTGTATCTCGGCCTGGCGGTCGCCACCATCAGCGTCCTCGGGCCACGGGCAGCCACCGACGTGCCGCTGGCCGGCCTGCTGAGCCACGCCATCGGATCGGCTGGCCGAGATCTGGCCGCGGCCGCTGCCATCGTCCTCACCCTCGGCGCGACCAACGCCTACATCAACGGCGCTGCCGCGATGGCCGGACGGCTAGCGTACGCCGCACGCGGCAGCGGAGCCCATCGCCCCCTGTTCCGGCTTCTTGCGGCCATCACGACGGCAGGCCTGCTGGTGATCACTCTGTACGCGCTGCGGGTCGTGAGCACTACCGCGCTCGTCGCCGTGCCGACGGCGCTGTTCCTCACGGTCTATCTGGGTGCCATGGTCGCGGCTGCCCGAGTGCTGCGTGGCCCGGTGCGGCTCGCCGCCCTGCCAGCGGCGCTGGCGGTCATCGTCGTGCTCGGGTTCTGCGGCTGGGCGCTGACCATACCGGCCGCGGTCGCGGTGGCGGTGGCGGTCAGCTGGTCCCCCCGTGCAAACTGGCGCCGCCGCAGCTCCTGGCGAGCCTGCGGCACGCAGTGCCCGGGTACCCCGGCGAGCTCGCCCGGCTGCAACTGTGGACCCTGGGCAGCAGCGGTGGCCAGTGCGCCGACGTTGCCGGCCAGCGTGGCCTGCGGTTTGCCGCGCGCGGCGACCACTCAGGGCGATTATCCGGCCAGATAGCGACCGAGATGATCGATGACGGCACGCGCATCGTCCTCAATACCGTAAATGAACGTGGACTTGCGCCGCCGCATTACCGGCAGCCCGAGTGCGTACAGACCCGGACTCTCCACCACACCGCCATCGTGCCGAAGCTGGCCCTTCGCATCGACGACAGGCACGTCTAGCCAGCCGTAGTCGGGCCTGAAGCCCGTCGCCCACACGACCGTGCTGATCTCACCGCTTCGCAGATCAAGCTGCAACCGCGCCGACTCGGGAAGGCGCGTGGGCCCGAACCGTTCGGGCGGATCGGTCTCGGTGCTGCGTCCGGCCGTGGCGGCCCACTCGTCGAAGGTATCGAGCAGCCGATCCATCTTGAGGTCCGCCAGCGACAGCGCATTGCGCAGGCCACCGGAGAACAGCGCGCGGCCATCATGCACCGCTGCCCAGCGGCCGACCAGCTCGACACCCATGGCGGTGAGCGCGTTGAGGTCGAGCGTGGCCCGGTCAGGAGTCCCGGCAAGCTGCGGCGACGGCAGCCGCCGAGCCCTGGTGAGGTCCTCGAGCTCGTCGTGCCGCTGGTCCCACACCCCTGAGGCGTCCATCCACCACAGCACATCGCGGCCGCGGTAGGCGCGCGGCAGCCGCACGTGCTCGCCGACTGAGAGGGTCACGGGCCGGCCAGACCGCTGCAGTTCGGCGGCCAGCTGCACCCCCGTTGCCGACGCTCCCACAACGAGCACGCCGCCGTCGGGGAGCTGGGCAGGGTCGCGATAGTCGAACGTTGTCAGCTGCCCGACAGACGTCGGCACCGCGGCCGCGAACTGCGGCACCGCTGGCCGGTTGCAGGCGCCGCTCGCGATGACCACTGACCCGCAGCGAATCTCGCCGTCGCTCGTCGTCACCCGGTACTCGTCGTCGGCGCGTCGCACGGATGTGACGTTCGTGTTGGTCCGGACCGGAGCCACGCAGACCTTGGCGAAGCGCTCGACGAAATCGGTGATCTCCGCCATCGTCATATAGCCGTCGGGGTCCGGGCCTTCGTAGCGAAGGCCCGGCACCCGGCATTGCCAGTTCGGCGTGAGCAGCCGGAGAGAGTCCCAGCGCTCCCGCCGCCAGGAGTTCGCCACCTCGCCGCGCTCGAGCACAACGTGGTCGATCGACCGGTCGCTCAGAAACTTGCTGGCTGCGAGGCCCGCGTGCCCAGCGCCGATGACGACCGTGGTAACGCGCTCGCTCAAGCGACCTCGACCGTGACGTTGGTCGGGTTCGTGAGAGCGTCGAACACGGCGGAGCGCTTCTGCGACTGAGCCACCAGCGCCTCGATTTCTTGCCGGGAGGCATCCGCGTCGATGGTGAACGTGACCTTGATGTCGTTATAGCCGTTGCGGACGTCGCTGTCGGCACCGAGGATGCCGCGGATGTCATGCTGGCCTTCGACCGTCGCCTCGACGGACCGTAGCTGGATACCGCGGTTCTCGGCGACGGACGCTACGCCCGCCGTCAGGCAGCTCGCCAGGCCGACGATGAGGTACTCAATCGGCGTGATGCCCTTGTCCGTCGCGGCGAATACCTCGGGGTGGTCGGCCTCGAAAACTGACTCTGCCAGGTGGCTCTGCTCCTGGCCGAGGCCGAAGAAACTCTCGACATTGATGGTGCTGTGGACCCCATGGTTCCACTTGGCGGATGCCCGCCAGGTGAACTGGGCAGCCTCCGGCGCTCCCTTCAGCACTTCGCGCGCGTCAAGCAGCGCTTGCACGTTGACGCCGTTGGTAACCGTAGTCATATTGCGTGATTCCCCTCTCGCCCACCCACGCTAGAATTCCCTACTGACATGCTTGACAATATACCGAACCCGGCACCAGTTACCATATCCGTCATGGCAGAGCCAGCCTCGACGCTCGCGGCCGGCTCGGCCGGACCCCCCGGCTCGGCCGGAACCCCCGGCTCGGCCGGAACCCCCGGCTCGGCCGGACCCCCCGGCTCGGCCGGAACGGTGGAGACTCAGTACCTGGACCTGCCCGGCCCGGTTCGGCTCGATTGCGGGCTGGATCTCCAGCCTGTTCGGGTGGCGTACGAGACCTACGGCGAACTGTCTGCCCGCCGCGACAACGTCATCCTGGTGTGCCATGCGCTGAGCGGTGATGCCCACGCAGCCGGCTTCGCGAAGGCTCCGCCCGAGGAGAGCACCCGCGACGGGTTCGGAGCCGAGGACCGCGATGGCTCGGCCGGCAAGGGGCTCGGCTGGTGGGACGGGATGATCGGTCCCGGCAAGGCATTCGACACCGACCGCTTCTTCGTCGTCTCCACAAACTTGCTCGGCGGCTGCTGTGGGACGACCGGGCCGTCGTCGGTCTACCCGGCGACGGGCCAGCCGTACGGGCCGGACTTCCCGGTGATCACTGTCGCGGACATGGTGCGGACCGAGCGCGCTTTCCTGGATGTGCTCGGGATCGAGCGGCTCGCGGCGGTAGCCGGTGGTTCGCTGGGCGGGATGCAGGCCTTCGAGTGGGCGATCCAGTTTCCTGACCAGGTCGACGCCATCGTGGCCATCGCCAGCACCCACGCGCTCTACCCGCAGGGCGTCGCCTGGAACGCGATCGCGCGCAATGCGATCATGGGCGACCCGGACTGGCAGGGCGGCCGGTACTACGGCACCGGCAAGAAGCCCGATGCAGGAATGGGAGTGGCGCGCATGGTCGGCCACGTCACCTACCTGTCCGCGCCGGCCCTGGATGAGAAGTTCGGCCGGCGCTTGCAGTTCGCCGGCGACATCCGATACACGATCAGCGAGCCGGAGTTCGAGGTCGAGAACTACCTGCGGCACCAGGCCGAGTCTTTCGTCCGGCGCTTCGACGCCAACACCTATCTCTACACCTCGCGCGCGCTGACCTATTTCGATCTCGCGCGACAGTACGGCGGGGGGTCACTAGGGCGAGCGCTCGACAGCATCCAGGCCCGGGCGCTGCTGATAGCGTTCAGCTCGGACTGGCTGTACCCGCCGTCTGCGTCGCGGGAGATCGAGGAGGAGCTGCGCGCTCTCGGCAAGCCGGTCGAGTGCCACGTGATCGAGGCGCCGTACGGCCACGACTGCTTCCTGCTCGAGGAAGCCCGGCAAACGCCTATCATCCGGCGGTTTCTGAGCGAGCCATCCTGATGTCGAGTGAGTCAAGGAAGAGGCCTTCGTGACCGAGATGCCCTCCCGCGCGGAGGAAGCCCGCGCGTTCGGATTCGAGACTCGGCAGCTGCACGCCGGGCAGCGGCCCGACCCGAATACGGGGGCGCGGGCCGTGCCGATATTCCAGACGACCAGCTATGTGTTCGAGGATCCGGAGTCCGCGGCGGCGTACTTCAATCTGCA
This sequence comes from Streptosporangiaceae bacterium, assembly GCA_049675875.1. Lineage (GTDB taxonomy): Bacteria > Actinomycetota > Actinomycetes > Streptosporangiales > Streptosporangiaceae > JAJYUU01. Next base: position 11,772 of record JBAUAR010000346.1, on the reverse strand, counting down.
GGAGTACGGGAACACGTACTCGCGGATCATGAACCCGACCGTCGCGGTCTTCGAAGAGCGCGTGGCCAATCTCGAGGGCGGCGCTGGTGCGGTGGCCTTTGCCAGCGGCATAGCCGCCCAGGCGGCCGCCCTGTTCACGCTACTGCAGCCTGGCGACCACGTCGTTTCCTCCACGGCCCTGTACGGCGGGACGGTGAATCAGTTCAAGCACTTGCTGCGCAAGATGAACGTGCAGCTGACATGGGTCGATCCCGACGATCTGGACGCTTGGCGGCAGGCAGTCCGCGCCAACACGAAGGCGTTCTTCGGTGAGACGATCGGCAACCCGGGCGGGAACGTACTGGACATCGAGGCGCTCGCGTCGATCGCGCATGAGCACGAGCTGCCCCTGATCGTCGACAACACATTCGCGACGCCGTACCTGTGCCGACCGATCGACTGGGGCGCCGACATCGTGGTCCACTCGGCGACCAAGTTCATCGGTGGCCACGGTACGAGCATCGGCGGTGTGGTGGTCGAGGCCGGTACGTTCAACTGGTCCAACGGCCGGTTCCCCGTGGTCGCGGACCCGTCGCCGGCCTATCACGGCCTCCAGTTCCACGAGACGTTCGGGACCTATGGCTATCTGATGAAGCTGCGTGCGGAGACCCTGCGCGACCTCGGCGCAGCGCTCGCCCCGTTCAACGCGTTCCTGTTCCTGCAGGGCCTGGAGACGCTGTCACTGCGGATGGAACGTCACGTGGACAACGCGCTCACGGTCGCGGCATTCCTGGAAGCTCACGAGCTGGCGTCGAACGTGACCTACCCCGGCCTGCCATCGAGCAGGTACCGGGTACTTGCGGCGAAGTACCTGCCGCGCGGTGCCGGCGCGGTGTTCTCGTTCGACTGCGCTGGCGGCCGGGCCGGCGGGCAAGACCTCATTCGCGGTGTCACGCTGTGGTCCCACCTGGCGAACGTTGGCGATGCGAAGAGCCTGATCATCCACCCGGCCAGCACGACGCACCGGCAGCTGAGCGACGCCGAGCTGCGAGCGGCCGGCGTCGGGCCGGGGACGGTGCGGCTGTCCGTCGGCACCGAGTCCGTCGACGACCTGATCTGGGATTTGCAGCACGGTCTCGCGCTCGTCGCCACAACAGTGGGAGAGAAGGTAACGACGGCATGATCGATCTCGACCGTTACCAGGACCCGTTGACGATTCAGCGCGTGCTCCACACCGCCAGCACGATCGCGGTCGTCGGCCTGTCCGGCAACGAGCTGCGGGCCAGCCATTTCGTCGGCTATTACCTCAAGCGGCACGGCTATCGTGTGATCCCTGTGAATCCCCGTGAAACGGAGATCCTCGGGGAGAGGTGCTTCCCAAGCCTGCTCGACATACCCGTGCCGGTAGATGTCGTGAACGTCTTTCGCGCGCCGGACGCACTGCCGGGCATCGCTCGGGACTCGGTGACGATCCGGGCCGGCGCCCTATGGTGCCAGTTCGGCGTAATCAACGCCGAGGGTGCCCAGATCGCCGAGGACGGCGGGGTGACGGTGATCATGGACCGCTGTCTCAAGGTCGAGCACGCGCGCTACGTGGGCCGGATGCACTGGCTCGGCTTCAACACCCAGCGCATCACGTCCGTTCGCGCCGGCCTTCAGTAGCCGGCGGTTGCGGCCCACATGATCCTGGAGACTTGTGCACGCTATGACGTGCACAAGTCGCCGTGATCATGCAGTGAAGGGCTCGGCGCGGACCTACGCCCGCTGTCGGCCGACGCGCAGAGCTGGCAAGCCAGTCAGGCGTGAGTCAGCGGCTCGAGCAGCTCGGCCACGGCCAGGCTGCCGTCCCGCCGGGCTGCCAACAGTGGCGTCGCACCCCATTCGCTCCTGATGTTCGGATCGGCGCCAAGTCGGAGCAGCAGCTTCGCCATGTCGACGTCACCCGTGGACGCCGCCTCGTGCAGCGGGGTGAACCACGGCTGCTCGACTGGGATGTCGGTGCGGCCGAGCGCGTTCACGTCGAAGCCCAGCTCGGCCAGCAGCGCGATCGCGTCGAGCTTGCGGCTCGACGCGGCCCAGACTATGAGGCCAGGCCGCCGGTTCCGGGCAGCGGGCGCGTGCGCGCGCAACCGCATCGCGGCGTCACGATCACCGGCGAGAACCGCGGCAATCAGCGAGTCGACCCCGTCGAGCGCGGGCGGGCCGGCGCCGTGGGAGACCAGCCAGCCGGCCAGCTCTGGGTACCCGCTCAGAGCCGCGAGCTCGGCCGGGGTGTACCCGTCCGAGTTCCGCAACGCCATCGGCCGCCCGCCGGGGGCTGAGTACGGCGTCAGGAAGTCGACGCCGTGCTCGATCAGCAGGCTGACCCGCTCGCCCATGTCGTGCACGATCGCCCACCACAGCTGACTGCGCAGCATCTCCCACGGCGAGTCCGCGGCGGCCCCGAACCGGGCCGCCCACGGTCCGCCGTCCCCCCGGCTGAGGCCATGGGCGAACAGCAGCACGAGGTGCCGGTTGTCGTCCCCGAACTGCCGGTTGTACAGGGTCTGGCTGTCGTTGGCATCGGCGCCCGTGGTCAGCAGCAGCTCGGCCAGCGCGAATCCGTGCGGATGCTCGTCGTCGGCATGGCTGCCGAGCGCGCCGGTCACGGCTGTGTACGGCGGGTACAACCCGTGCCACAGGTACCCGGCGTTCGGATCCGCCCGGTGCTCCAGCAGCGCCTGCGCCGAGCCTAGGGTCGCTTCCTCGCTGATGTGCAGGTCGTGCCGGGCGAACGCCAGGTACAGCAGTGGTTCCCAGCCGTAAGGGCCACCCAGTCGAGTGGCCAGCGCCGGATCGGCGGCCAGGTGTGCTCGTATCGCCGGCTCGTCCGCAGCGGCGGCCGCGACGTGGATGCTCGTGTTGACTAGCCCGGGATGAGCCGCCAGCAACTGGGCCGCTCGTTCCCATCTTTGCGGCGAATCGTCCCCGCCGTGGCGCAGGCAGGCATACAGCAGGAATTCGTCGGCAGCGCCGACCGCCAGCTCCACCTCGTCGGGCGACCGGCGATAGCGCTCGATCATCTCCAGGTGCTGCTTGAGCCGCGCCCAGGACGGGAAGCCGTGATGGCGGGCGATCACGAGTTGCGCGCCGGTCAGCGAGACCGGGTGCGCGCCCTTGTGGTGATACTCGGCGACCAGGTCGAGAGCCCCGGGCACGCCCGCCTGAGCCAGGTCGCGAAGATCCTTGGCCAGCTTGCGGAGCTGTTCCAGGCTCGCGTCGTCGGGCAGCGAAACAGATGGCATTGCGACCCCCTCTCACCGCCTGCGGTCCGCTTCGTCAGGCCGAAAGGAGGCTGGGTAGCCAATACCGTTCGTGACAGTTGTTCGGGTGGGCTCGGCCCTGTCCGCGGACCCGGTGGCGCCCCGCGCGCCGTCCCCTGAGATTACGCCAGGACCGAGGGCGCGTGAAGGGAGCCACGATGATCAGCACCCTCACCTACGACATCACCGTTGCGGCTAGTGGATCAACAACGGCGGCTTCCTGGTCGGGCCGCGGGGCGTGAGGAGGTTAGCGACATCCGCTTCTCAGGGAGACCCTGCGGCACGGCTACGACTGGCGGCGTTACTGGCTCTGCCAGTACTTGACGGTGAAGCCGTCCGGTCCTGTGCAGGGGCTCGGTGAGCCGACCGTCGCGAGGCTATGCCCCTCGTAATCGACGCCTACTACCGTTGCGCTCGACCACAGCGAGCCCTTGCACAGATCGCCCTTTGTGCCGTCGTAGGACGTGACTGTCGTGCCGCTGAAGCTCACGCTCCCGAAGTCAGGCATGTCGTATTCGGGCGGGCCGGGGTCTACGACCTCGGCGATGACTTCGGCGGTCTTGTTCTCGCACGTCGAGCCGGACGGGCAGGTCACTTCGACGGACGTGCCGGTGCTCGTGGTGTTGTTCTGGAACCCGAATTGGTACTGGTTGTTGCTCTGGTCGTAGTAGACGCTGACGCTGATGGAGTTACCAGGGCTGACCGGCACGGGAAGTGGCACGTAACCGTCCGGGACCCTCTCATAGAAAGAAAAGTACTGTGCCGAGGAATTCGCGAATGACGTGCAGCGGGCCTGAACCCCCACCTGCTCGAGGGTCGAATCGCCGTCGCCGTCCAGGCCCGCCCACAATGACATCCAGGCCCCGCCTGATCCCATGTTGGAATTCGAGCAGTCGAGGGTGGGCACGGTGAAGTTCGCGTTGACGTAGCGGATGTGGCACGTTGGGCACGCTATATCGACGTTTCCGTACCAGTCAGTCGGGTCGTTCGCCGACTGCGGGAACCCCGGGTGGGCATGCTGGGAGATCGCGGTGCTTGCGGCGGCGGAACTCGCATCGGCGGTAGGGCGGGCCGTACTGGAGGCCAGGCCCACGATCACGAACAGAGCAGCGCCCACGGCCAGGATCTTGCTCGGTACGCGCATGGACATCTCCTCCGAAATGGATACATCGGCGCTCAGATTGTGACCGGTGATCTCGCCCGCGTATTCGTCCGTGCACCCAGATCCGCTCGCGAATTATTGATGCCGCCCCCATGGCAACACTCAGGTACATCTGGCCGCCGCGGCGACGTCGGAGCGGCGTGAGGCGCCCGGCGCTGACGATTCCCGATGAGAGCCCGCTGTAGCCTGCCGTGATGAGCACACGCGAGGACTACCCGGCCGGAGTGCCGTGCTGGGTCGACACCAACCAGCCCGATCCCGTAGACGCCGCCCGCTTCTACTCCGGGCTGTTCGGCTGGCAGACCGAGGACGCGATGCCCCCCGACGCTGGGGCTCACTACTACATGGCCCGCATCGACGGCCGGGCCGCGGCCGCGATCTCCTCGCAGCCCGCTGGTGCACCACCGCAAGCGGTGTGGAACACCTACATCCGTGTCGAGTCCGCCGACGCCGCCGCTGCGCGGGTGCGCGAGGCGGGTGGGCGCGTGGTCTCCGAGCCGTTCGATGTGTTTGACGCGGGGCGGATGGGCGTGTTCGCCGATCCCGATGGTGCAGTCTTTTGTGTGTGGCAGCCCGGATCGCACCGCGGCTCGGCGGCGGTCAACGAGCATGGCGCCGTGAACTTCAACAACCTGCACACCGACGATGTCGAAGCCGCTCGGGCCTTCTACGGCACCGTGTTCGGCTGGACGACGATCGATGCCGGCTCGCCAATGTGGGCTCTGCCGGGCTACGGCGATCATCTCGAGGAGCTCAACCCCGGAATGCGCGCAGGGATGAAGCAGATGGGCGCACCCGAAGGGTTCGAGGACGTCGTAGCGACGATCTTGCCCCGCGAGGGCGGCCCGGCGCGCTGGAGCGTGACCTTCGCCGTCGAGGACGTGGACGCGATAGCTGCGCGAGCACGCGAGCTCGGAGGCTCGGTCCTCGCCGAGCCGCAGAGTGCGCCATGGGTGCGATTCGCCGTCCTTGCTGACCCGGCTGGCGCGTCCTTCACTGCCAGCCAGTTCGTGGCGGAGAACCGCTAAATTCAGACGATCCCCATGGCCTGTTGGAGATAACAGGCCGAATGCCCGCCGCGCCAAGTCGCGTGCTGGTTACCGTGGGACCAGTTGGTGGGGGCGGCGGTTTGGCGCACCGGTTGGTAAGCCGTGGACACCACGCCACGCGACCACGGCATGCAGTCGCTAGGCACGTCGGTGTGCAGCCGGGGCTTGATGTGTCAGCGGCATGATGTTGGTCGAACTGGTGGGCGCAGTGCGCATCGATCAGGAGCGCGTCACGGTCGCGGACCTCATCACCGGTTCGTGAGCGGGCGTGCTATCCCGCGGGCAGCACCATCGTGCCACGGCCGACGATGGCGGCGCTGCCGCCGACGACGACCTCGATGATCTCGCCGCCCTCCTTGCCCGCGGTGGCCGTCAGCTCACTGCGGCGGCCCATCAGTACCCCCTGATCGATCTGGACACAGTACGTTCCGTCGGGCTCCGGCGACTGGTGGGCCACGCTGGCTGCAAGCGCCGCACTGGCCGAACCGGTGGCGGGATCCTCGTCGATGCCCGCCGCGGGCGCGAAGAACCGGGCATAGAGTCGGGCGCCGTCATGCCAGTGCTGGCCTGGGGGACGACCCCTGGATCCGCCGCGGTAGTCACCGGCAGAACTGTCACGGGCGAAGCAGTACAGGTGCGATGACCAGCCGCCGGCGACTCCGGCGGCCCACGCGGCCTTGTCCAGCACAATACGGTCGACCACCTCCCGGCTGGGCAGGCGAACGAAACAGAACCTCAGCCCGATGCCGGCGTACCAGGTTTCGGCGATCGCGTCCGGCGGCAGCCCCAGGGCCCTGGCGATCGCCGCCGCGGGCGGCAGCTCGTCGGTGATCTCGAAGCTGGGCGGCCGCAGCCGGAAGCGGATGCCCGAACCGTCGACGGTGACCGCGACAGGCCCGATCCCCTCCTCAAAGAGGAACTCGCAACTGGCTGGCTTCGCCGCATCCGCGCTGGCCAGGACGGCTGCGGTGCCGATGGTGGGGTGACCGGCGAACGGCAGTTCCTCGCGGGGGGTGAAGATCCGGACCCGGTGGGTGCAGGCGGGATCGTCCGGCGGCAGCACGAAAGTGGTCTCGGAGAAGTTGAACTCGCGCGCGAGCCGCTGCATGTCGGCGTCGGCGATCCCGGTCGCAACCGGAAAGACGGCCAGCTGGTTCCCGCCGAAGGGCCTATCGCTGAACACGTCGGCCAGGGTGAAGTCAAGGCTCATTGGCTCAGGCCGCCACCGCGTCCATCTCGACGCAGGCACCCAGGGGCAGGGCGACGACGCCGATCGCGGTCCTGGCCGGGTACGGATCGCTGAAATGCTGGCGGTACGCCTCATTCATCGCCCCGAAGTCGGCCATGTCCGTCAGGTAGACGCCCACGCGGATCACATTGCGCAGGTCCTTGCCTGCCGCGTCGAGGACTGCAGCAAGGTTGCGCAGGATCTGATGAGTCTGGCTGGCGGCGTCGCCGTCGATCAGTTTGCCGGTCGCCGGGTCCTGCGCCACCTGCCCGCTGAGGAACAGCAGCCCTCCACCGCGCACGCCCGGCGAGAACGGCCCGACCGGCGGTGCCAGCGTGTTACTGCTGATAGCGGCTCGCGTCATGGTCAATGCGTCCTTCCAGCTCCGTCGGCCGAGGTCCTGTTAGCACTGGCTTCCAGCGCGGTCACGATGAGCTCCAGCGCTTTCTCTAGCCGACCTGGTGGTTCGTAGGCCATGCCGAGCCGGATGATGCTAGCCGTGTCGGCGAACCACGGGCCCTGGGCGACGATGATCCGCTCCTGCGCCAGGCGGGCGTACAAGCGGTCGATCTCCTGCGGCCCGAAGATGGCTGGCTCGAGCCGGATACAGCAGAACGCGCCCGCCTCCGGTCGCAGCCAGCGCACCATGCCCTCGTGTGCGTGCACCCAGCGACCGGTGATATCCCTGGCCGTGGCCATGATCGCGCCGCGCGCCGCGAGCACCTGGTCGGCCCGCGCAAGCACCCTGGCAGCCAGGAACTCATCGAGCGATCCGCAGGCGACCGAGGAGTTGAACTTCGCGAGCCTGAGCTGGTCATACACCGCCGGATCGGACACGGTCAGCCAGCCGATGCGCAGGCCGGGCACGCCGTAGGCCTTGGACAGCGAGCCGCATGTGACCAGGCGCGGGTCGCGGCCCGCGAGGCTGGCTGCCGGGCCCTCATCCGCGTAGCTCGCCTCCCTGAAGGTCTCGTCGATCAACAGCACGGCCTCGGGACACGAGCGCGACATCGCGGCGAGCACCTGCTCGACGACGCGCTCGGTCAGCGAGACCGCGGACGGGTTCTGAGGCGAGGCGAGCATGACCAGCCGTGTCCGGCGATTCAGCTTGGCCCGGAACGCCCCCAGGTCGAGGCGGTATCCGTCCTCGAACCGCGAGCGCACGGTCTCGACCCGCGCGCCGGTCACTCGCAGCGCGTCGAGCACGGGCGGGAAGCAAGGGATTCCGATCACGACATCGCCGTCGCCGTAGACCAGCCCGAGCAGGAACAGGGCTGCCGCCGCGCCGCTGGTGATCAGGACCTGACCGGCCGGGATCCCGTGCCGCGCTGCGACCAGCGAGCGCAGATCGTCCCCGCCGGCGGACGTGCCGTAGCCCAGGCCCACGCCGCCCAGGCCCGCGAGCGTTTCAGGATCCAGCACGTCGGCCACAGTCAGGTCCGGGCCCACGCTCTCACTCAGGTTGTACAAGGGCTTCTCGTCGATCACGGCCGTGATCGGGCTGGCCGGGAACTCTCGCATCGGCGCGATCCTCCCTACGAACGGGTACCCGGCCATGCTCGCGTGCTGTGGGTGGCGATCCCAGAGCCAATCCGGCAGGATTGGATTGCAGATGAATCCAATTGAGCTGAGCGATCGCCTGGGCCGCTGGTCGTCGGGCCGGGGTGCGCTGCCCGCGCTGCTTGCGGCGAGACTGCGGCGCCTCATCGACGAGGGTGAGCTGCCGCCGGGCGAGCCGTTGCCGCCCGATCGTGCGCTCGCCTCGGCCCTGGCGGTCGGGCGGACGACGGTCGTGGCCGCCTATGACCTGCTGCGCCAGGACGGTCGGCTTATCCGACGGCAGGGCAGTGGCACCCGCGTCGCCGGGGCCGAGCCCGCTGGACCGCGGCCGACCACCAGCGCCCCGATCTTCCTGCACCTCCTCGAGCCCCATGATGGTGTGATCCCGCTGGCCTGCGCTGCCCCGGACACGCCGCCGCCGGAACTGGCCGAGGCCTTCGCCGGCATCATTCCAGTGCTCGCCGCGACCACGGGCGACATCGGCTACTACCCGGCGGGCCACCCGGCGCTGCTGAGCGCGATCGCCGGCCATTACGAGCGCCGGGGCGTTCGCACCAGGTCCGAGCAGGTCCTCGTGACCAACGGCGGCCAGCAAGCGCTGTCGATGTTGGCCCGTGCCTTGCTGGCGGCCGGTGACCAGGTGGCCGTCGAGGGGCCCACGTATCCCGGTGCGCTCGAGGTCTTCAGGGAACACGCGGCGGTGACGAACTGCCTGCCGGTCGGGCTTCCCGGCCTGGCCGCGGCCGCCCGCCAGCGCCGCATCGCACTGGCCTATGTGGTGTCGACGTTCCATAATCCGACTGGCGCCGTGCTCCCCGCGCCCGCCCGGCGCGAGCTGGCGCAGGCGGCCTCGGCCGCCGGCGTCCCGCTGATCGACGACGAGGTGATGAGCGACCTCGCGTTCCCCGGCGTGACGGTGCCGCCCCCGATCGCCGCCTACGCCGACGATGTGATCTCCGTCGGCTCACTGAGTAAGAGCGTCTGGGGCGGCTGGCGGATCGGCTGGGTGCGGGGTCCGGAGCCGCTGATCGCCCGGCTCGCCCGGCTGCTGGCGGTGCACGATCTCGGCGGCAATGTCATCGCCCAGATGGCGGCGGCTGACCTGCTCCCCCGGCTTGGCGAGATCGTTTGCCGCCAGGCCGGTGCCCGGCAGGCGCAACACGACCACCTGCGCCGGGACCTCGCTCGTTACCTGCCTGACTGGAATGTTCCGCCAGTACTCGGCGGCCAGACCCTGTGGGCGCGGCTGCCGCGTGGTGACGGAGCTTCGTTCGCGCAGGCGGCACTTCGCCACGGCGTTGCCGTGCTGCCGGGAAGCGGGCTTGATGCCTCCGGAGCGAGCCAGGCCTGCCTCCGGCTGCACTTCCTGGCCCGGCCGGAGGTCCTGACCGAGGCCGTCCGGCGGCTCGCCGACGCCTGGCGCTCGTACCGGCCCCCGCCCGTTCCGGCGACCACGTCGCCGGCGATGTCGGTGTGACCTGCGCGATGGCAGGTGTCTCATTTCAGGAAGCCCGGTAGTCCCAGTTGCGCTCCCTGATGTTTGCGTGGCTCCCGAGCCTGCGGCCTGATCAGGGCTTGGTGACGTCTAACTGCATCGCGCGCTGCCGGAGCATCTTGGCATGCCGACGCGCCGTAATGGGCTTTGCACCCATGGCCACAGCGCGATGGCGCTCACCCTCATCGAGGTCATAGTGCCCGATGACCGGCAGCCTCGCTTTTCCCACGGTGCGCGGCCGGTAAAAGTGCCGATAGAGGCCGATGTTCTCCGCGAACGGATGGAGTTCTTCCTGCGTGTCGGCTGTGAGCCCGAACCACGGGGGTTCATATGACCGGTAGCCACGCTGACCAAATGTATAAGAGCCCCGCAGCCTATAGACGTAAACGGTCACGTCGTCGTCACCCCAGCCGGCCCACACGTTCCGCGCACTTTGTCGCCAGAAGTGCGAGCACCGCAGGGCGACAAGACTCAAGAAGAAAGCTACTCCGGATCGACGTTGGAGTCACTCGGGAAGGATCATCACCGGCCTGGTCCTGTCCCTGGCGTCACGCGTCGTGGCCGCCGCCGCAGTCTTTGCGCCCGCGCTGCCATGGCGCAGCCGACGTTGTGACCCAGACGCCACGCCCCTCGTCCGCGGAAGGTCGCGGTCTGGCAGTCGACCGGCCGCAAGTGCGACACGCAGACCCTCGGGTCGCGCCGCACCATAAGGATTCCCGTATTCGCCGGCGGTGTCGCCGTCGCTTGAATACCGGCCCCGTCTCGCCGCCTGAATTCTGACGGGGAATTGGCGGGACCGGCCCTTCGCTATGAGCACACGTTCCTTTCAGCCGCAGCTCTCCGAGATCGGCGCCAGCAGCCAGCAGCCCGCATTGATGACGCAGGGCGGAGCGATTGCGGTGGCTGGTTTCTCTCGCAGGTCTATGGTGATCAAGCTCTGCAGTGGCTGGCGCGAGGTGGCTCGTGCACCGCAAAGCGCCTGGTGACTAGCCGTTTCCGCTTCCCTGGCGACGGCAGAGGGTGCGCAGATACTTAGTCCGGAATCCATGAACCACCTGCGCCCCCAGCAGGATTCGAACCTGCGCACACGGCTCCGGAGGCCGTTGCTCTATCCCCTGAGCTATGGGGGCTGGCGCTGATCTGCGCTGGCACGGGGCCATCACGAACAGCCTGCCAGGCGGGAGACAGCGTATCAGCAGCCAGGCAACCGGGATACGAGCCCGATCTGCCGGCATGGGCCGTCACACGCAGGCCGAACCCGGTAGCCTCGCGCCCGTGACCCAGCCACTCGGACGCGTGCTAGTTGTCGATGATGACGAGGTCATCAGGCAACTTATCGAGGTCAACCTCACGCTCGAGGGGTTTGAGGTGGTAACAGCGGTAGACGGCCAGGACTGCCTGGAAAAGGCCGTTCAGGTCAAGCCCGACGTGATCACGCTGGACGTGATGATGCCCCGGCTGGACGGCTGGGTCACCGCCACCCAGCTACGGAGCAATCCGGAGACCGCCGGGATCAGGGTGGTCCTGATCACCGCGCGCGCCCAGGAGGACGATCGGAATCGCGGCCAGCAGATCGGCGTGGATGCCTACCTCACCAAGCCATTTGACCCGGCCGAGATGATCAGGGTGGTCCGCGCCCTCGCAGCTGCTCCGGGCAGCGCCGAGGGGTGACCCGCCGCCCGTAGCCTGGGCAGGTGATCCTCGCCGATCTCGACCAGGAGCTGGCCGCCCGCATCGCCGGCCTGGTCGCCGACGGCACGCTCCCGCCCGAGGCCACACGCATAGCGCCTGGCCGCACGTGGCGTCCGGCCCCCGATGGTGACCCCGCGAGCTTCGCGACGTCTGTCGCCTTCGAGCTGGCCGCGCTCGCGGGGCGCGACGCAGCCGGTATCGCAGCCAGCCTCGCGGCGCCGATAGCCCTGCTGCCGTGGGTGGCGGCGGCAGAACTGACCGGCGGTGGCTACCTGACGATCGCGGTGACCGCGCGGGCGCTGGGG
>JBAUAR010000345.1:0-2378 GCA_049675875.1 Streptosporangiaceae bacterium | reverse complement strand
GGCAGATCCTGCGGCTGCGAACCACGACGGCGATGACTGCGGCGGGGCTGCCGCCCGGCCTGCTTCGCCGCACGGTGCGCGGGCTGGTCCGCGGCAGCAGCGTGTACCTGGTGCCGCGGGACAGCGGCGAACTGGTGGTCGGTGCCACCCAGGAAGAGCTCGGCGCCGACACGGCGGTCACCGCCGGCGGGCTGTGGGAGCTGCTGCGAGACGCGCGCGCCCTGGTGCCCGGCGTCACCGAACTCGAACTGACCGACGTCGTGGCCGGGCTGCGGCCCGGTACGCCCGACAACGCGCCCGTCATCGGCCCGTGCGGGCTACCGGGCCTGCTGCTCGCGACGGGCCACTTCCGGGCCGGGGTGCTGCTGGCCCCGGTCACCGCCGACACCATGGCGGCCTTCCTGCGCACCGGTGAACCCGATCCGATCTGGCGAGCGTTCGGAGCGGACAGGTTCACCGCGCGCGGACGGCCGGACCCGCAGCCAGAGGGTGCACTGGCATGCGGGTGACCATCAACGGCACGTCGCACGAGACGGCAGACGGCCTCTCCCTCGCGCAAGCGGTGGGAGTGCTCACGACAGCCCGGTCCGGCGTGGCGGCGGCCGTCAACGGCGCCGTCATCCGCCGAGTCGCCTGGGACACCACCGCGCTCGCCGACGGTGACGAGGTCGAGGTGCTCACCGCGGTACAGGGAGGCTGACTGTGGACGATCCGCTGCTCATCGCCGGAGAGATGTTCACCTCGCGGCTCATCATGGGCACCGGCGGCGCGCCGAGCCTGGATGTGCTGGACCGCGCGCTGGTCGCCTCCGGCACGGAGCTGACCACCGTCGCGATGCGCCGGGTGGACCCCGCCGCGACCGGCTCCGTGCTCGGGCTGCTCACCGACCGTGGCATCCGGGTGCTGCCCAACACCGCCGGCTGCTACACCGCCGCGGAGGCGGTCCGGCTGGCTCGGATGGCCAGGGAGGCGCTCGGCACGAGCTGGGTCAAGCTCGAGGTGATCGCTGACGAGCGGACGCTGCTGCCCGACCCGGTCGAACTGCTCGCGGCGGCGGAGCAGCTGGTTGCCGACGGATTCACCGTGCTGCCGTACACCAACGACGATCCGGTGCTCGCGCGCCGGCTGGAGCAGGCCGGCTGCGCCGCCGTGATGCCGCTTGGCGCGCCGATCGGCTCGGGCCTCGGCATCCGCAACCCGCACAACATCGAGCTGATCGTCGAGGCGGCCGGCGTGCCCGTCGTGCTGGACGCTGGCATCGGCACGGCCAGCGATGCGGCCATCGCAATGGAGCTGGGCTGTGCCGCCGTGCTGCTGGCCACGTCCGTGACCAGGGCGCGCAACCCGGAGCTGATGGCCGAGGCCATGCGACTCGCCGTCGCCGCTGGCCGGCACGCATTCCTGGCCGGGCGGGTGCCCCGCCGGCGCCTCGCGCTGGCGTCCTCCCCGCCCATCGGCTAGCGAGGTCCGTTCCGGTCGCCGGGCGGGCCCGGCTGCGCGCCGTTCTGGGGCGCGGACCCGGATGCGACCCCTACAATTCTCCCGATGGATGCGACGTTGTCGGCGCCGATAGGGCAGCTACTCGACGGCAGGTACCTGGTCGAGTCGCAGCTTGCCCGTGGCGGCATGGCGACGGTGTATCTCGCCCGTGACGTCCGGCTCGAGCGCACCGTCGCGCTCAAGATCGCCCATCCTGAGCTAGCCAGGGACCGAGAGTTCGTCGACAGGTTCATCGGCGAGGCGCGCGCCGTCGCCCGGTTGTCCAGCCCCAACGTCGTGGGGGTCTTCGACCAGGGCTCTACCGGCGACCTCAACTACATCGCCATGGAGTACGTGCCCGGCCCGACCCTGCGCGAACTCCTGGTGGCCCGTGGCACGCTGAGCCCGCGGGAGGCGCTCGACATCATCGAGCGGGTACTCGCTGGCCTCGCGGCCGCGCACGACGCGGGCATCATCCACCGGGATGTCAAGCCAGAGAACGTCCTGCTCGGCAACGGCACCGCGGTGAAGGTGGCGGACTTCGGCCTGGCCAGGGCCGAGTCCGGGCTCAGCCACACCAGATCCGGGCTGCTCATCGGGACCGCGGCCTACCTCGCCCCGGAGCAGGTGATCAGCAACGCAGCCGACCAGCGAACCGACGTGTACGCCGCTGGCGTGATGCTATTCGAGCTGCTGACCGGCCAGCAGCCGCACACCGGAGATTCGCCGCTGGCGGTCGCCTATCAGCACGTCAATTCGGTCGTCCCGGCCCCGTCGAGCGTAAACCGCGACCTGCCGCCCGCGCTGGACGCGCTGGTCGCGCTCGCCACCAGCCGCGACCCGGAGCTGCGCCCGGCGGATGCCCGGCACTACCTGCACGCGATCAAGGAGGTCCGCCG
>JBAUAR010000344.1:0-7673 GCA_049675875.1 Streptosporangiaceae bacterium | reverse complement strand
GAGAAGACCCACTTCCCCAGGGAAAAGGTCTGCGGCGACGGGCTGACGCCTCGCGCGGTCAAGGCGCTGACGGCCATGGGGGTGCCCCTGCCGGAGCACGATGGCTGGTTGCGGAACAGGGGCCTGCGCATTATCGGCGGCGGTGGCCGGATCGAGGTGGACTGGCCGGAGCTGTCCAGCTACCCCGGCTACGGACTGGTCCGGGCCCGGACCGACTTCGACCAGATCCTGGCCAGGCACGCCGAGAAGGCCGGCGTCCGGCTGCTCGAGGGCGCTGCCGTGACCAGCCCGTTGCTTGACGATCGGACCGGCCGCATCACCGGCGTCACCACCAAGGACGGCCGCACGTTCCATGGTCGGCTCGTGGTGGCGGCCGACGGGAACTCCTCGCGTCTCTCGGTTGCCATGGGCCTGCACAAGCGTGAGGACCGGCCGCTCGGGGTGGCCGTGCGCACCTATTACACCTCGCCGCGGCACGACGACAACTATCTTGAGGCGTGGCTCGACCTCTGGGACGGCGCCGCGTTGCTGCCTGGCTACGGCTGGATCTTCGGGATGGGCGACGGCACCTCCAACGTCGGGGTGGGCCTGCTGAACACGTCCGCGGGCTTCGGCGAGATCGACTACCGTGACCTGCTGCGCCGGTGGCTGGCGACGATGCCCGCGGACTGGGGCTTCACCGAGGAGAACCGGACCCAGCCGATCCGCGGCGCCGCGCTGCCCATGGCGTTCAACCGGACGCCGCACTACACCCGCGGCCTGCTGCTGGTCGGCGACGCGGGCGGGATGGTCAACCCGTTCAACGGGGAAGGCATCGCCTACGCCCTGGAGTCCGCCGAGGTCGCGGCGCGGGTGATCACCCAGGCGCTGGCCCGGACCACACCCGCCGGTCGCGAGCTGGTGCTGCAGACCTACCCGCGGCAGCTCAAGGACGCCTACGGCGGCTATTACACGCTCGGCCGCGTCTTCGTCGAGCTGATCGGCAAGCCGTCGTTCATGAAGTTCGCCACCAGGCACGGGATCAAGCGCCCGGCGGTGATGCGGTTCAGCATGAAGCTGCTCGGAAACCTGACCGAGACCCGTGGCGGCGATGCCGTGGACCGGCTACTCAATGCGGTGTCTAAGATGACGCCCGCAACCTAACCGGCCATGACCGGCATTAGCGGCGGAGCCGCTGACGATAGCGCCCATCCAGACAAGGAGGTGACAGGGCGATGAGCCTGTACGTGCCGATCCTGGTGCTCGGCATTCTCTCGGCGATATTCGCGATCTTCTCGCTGGTAGCAGGCGCGATGGCCGGACCGAAGCGGTGGAACCGGGCCAAGCTCGATACCTACGAGTGCGGCATCGAGCCGACCAGGCAGGGCCAGGGGATGCGGTTCCCGGTGAAGTACTACCTGACGGCGATGCTCTTTATCATCTTCGACATCGAGATCATCTTCCTGTACCCGTGGGCCGTCTACTTCGGCAAGCTCGGGGTCTTTGGCCTGGTGGAGATGGTCACGTTCATCGTCACGGTGCTGATCGCCTACGCCTACGTCTGGCGCCGCGGCGGCCTGGAGTGGGATTAAGCGATGGGACTTGAGGACAAGCTGCCGAGCGGTCTGCTGCTGACCACGGTCGAGAAGCTGGCCGGGTATGCACGCAAGAGCTCGGTGTGGCCGGCCACCTTCGGCCTGGCCTGCTGCGCTATGGAACTGATATCGGCGGGTGGTCCGCGGCACGACCTGGCTAGGTTCGGCATGGAGAAGACCGGCTCCACCCCCCGGCAGGCCGACCTGATGGTGGTAGCCGGCCGGGTGAGCCAGAAAATGGCGCCGGTACTGCGGCAGATTTACGACCAGATGCCTGCTCCCAAGTGGGTGATCTCGATGGGCGTCTGCGCCTCCAGCGGTGGCATGTTCAACAACTACGCCATCGTGCAGGGCGTCGACCACATCGTGCCGGTCGACATCTACTTGCCCGGCTGCCCGCCGCGCCCGGAGATGCTGCTGGACGCCATCGTCAAGCTGCACGACAAGATCCAGAACATGAAACTGGGCGTGAACCGGGAAAACCAGATCACCGAGCTCGAGGAGGCCGGGCTACGCCGGCTGCCGCTGGTGGCCGGCGCGGGCCACGGCCAGCTGGCCGCGGACTCCGCCGCAGGGATTCCGGGGGTCGTCCCCGCGGGACAGCAGCAGCACGGGCGGCCGCAATGAGCGAACCGGATAGCAACCAGCCAGCCGTGCCCGACCCGGCCGTGGTGGCCGGGCAGGGCCGACTGACCGAGCCGGTGGTGCGTACCGGCATGTTCGGCGTTTCCGGCTCCGGCGACACCTCCGGCTACGGCGGGCTGCAGATCCGCCGGCCGCCCCGGATAGCCAGCCCGCGCCCGTACGGCTCGTACTTCGACGACATCGCCGACGCGCTTGAGGCGTCGCTGCCCGCCGCTGGCACGAGCTTCGGCGCCGCAGTGCAGCAGGTCGTCGTCGCCGCCGGTGACCTCACCCTTTATGTCCAGCGCGCGCAGCTGCCAGCCGTTGCGGCGCGGCTGCGCGACGACCCGGCGCTGTCGTTCGAGATGTGCCTGGGCGTGTCCGGCGTGCACTACCCGGACGAGACCGGCGCCGAGCTGCACGCGGTCTATCACCTGCTGTCGATCACGCACAACCGCCGGCTGCGGCTTGAAGTGACGGCACCGGACGCCGACCCGCACGTCCCCTCGCTGGTGGGCGTGTATCCCACCTGCGACTTCCACGAGCGGGAGACCTGGGACTTCTTCGGCCTGGTCTTCGACGGCCATCCAGCGCTAACGCGGATCGAGATGCCAGACGACTGGCGCGGCCATCCCCAGCGGAAGGACTACCCGCTCGGTGGCATCCCGGTCGAGTACCGCGGCGCCACCATCGAGCCCCCCGACGAGCGGAGGTCATACGAATGACCGCTCCTGCCGACCATCAGACGGACGCCGAGGACCAGTTCGCGCACGATCCTTATGACGTTGGCGCCGGCGACGACTCCGACGAGGGCCGGGTCTTCCACGTCACCGGCCAGGACTGGGATGAGGTGGTCGCCGCCGCGGCCGCCGACGAGCGGTCCGCGGACGAACGGCTAGTCGTCAATATGGGACCGCAGCATCCCTCCACGCACGGCGTGCTGCGGCTGGTGCTCACGCTCGACGGCGAGACCGTCACGGAAGTCCGGCCGGTGATCGGCTACCTGCACACCGGCATCGAGAAGAACATGGAGTTCCGCACCTGGACGCAGGGCGTCACGTTCTGCACCCGGATGGACTACCTGGCGCCGCTGTTCAACGAGACCGTCTACTGCCTGGCCACTGAGAAGCTGCTCGGCATCGAGGCCGAGATTCCCGAGCGGGCATCGGTCATCCGGGTACTGCTGATGGAGCTGAACCGGATCTCCTCGCACCTGATGGCGATCGGCACCTTCGGCCTGGAGCTCGGCGCGAGCACCGTACTCATCTACGGACTCCGCGAGCGGGAAAAGACGCTTGACCTGTTCGAGCTGATCACCGGCCTGCGAATGAACCACGCGTTCATCCGGCCCGGCGGCGTCGCCCAGGACCTGCCCGCGGGGGCGCTCGAGCGGCTACGCGACTTCCTGCGGGTCATGCCCCGACAGCTCGGCGAGATCCGCGCGCTGCTCGACGCCGCGCCCGTCTACCTGGCCAGGACCAAGAAGATCGCGACCCTGGACGTCACCGGTTGCATGGCGCTCGGCGTGACCGGCCCGATCCTGCGGGCCGCCGGGCTGCCGTGGGACCTGCGCAAGAGCCAGCCGTACTGCGGCTACGAAACCTACGACTTCGACGTGCCGACGCAGCAAACCGCCGACGTGTACGGACGTTACCTCGTCCGGATGGACGAGATTGATCAGTCGCTGCGGATTGTCCAGCAGTGCGTGGACCGGCTGTCCGGCACCCGGCAGGCCGACGAACCGGTGATGATCCGCGACGCCAAGATCGGCTGGCCGGCCAGACTTGCGCTCGGCCCCGACGGGATAGGCAACTCGCCCGATCACATCGCGCACATCATGAGCCAGTCGATGGAGGCGCTCATTCACCACTTCAAGCTCGTGACGGAGGGATTCCGGGTGCCCGCCGGGCAGGTGTACGCGGCGGTGGAGTCGCCGCGCGGCGAGCTCGGCTGCCACGTCGTCAGCGAGGGTGGCACCCGGCCGTACCGGGCGCACTTCCGCGATCCGTCGTTCACCAACCTGCAGTCGATCTCCGCGATGTGCGAGGGCGGCATGATCGCCGATGTGATCGCCGCGGTCGCCAGCATCGACCCCGTGATGGGAGGTGTGGACAGGTAATGGCGCTGACCGAGGAGGCGCGCGCCCGGCTCGCGCCGCAGGCCGCCGAGATCATCGGCCGATACCCGAGGGCACGCTCGGCCCTGCTGCCACTACTGCACCTGGTGCAGTCAGAGGAAGGCTACGTATCGCAGGACGGCATCGCGTTCTGCGCCGATCGACTCGGGCTGACCGAGGCTGACGTGACCGGCGTCGTGTCGTTCTACACCATGTACAAGCGCAAGCCCGTCGGCGAGTACCACGTCGGCGTGTGCACGAACTCGCTGTGCGCGGTGATGGGCGGCGACGCCATCCTGGCCGACCTCGGTGGGCACTTGGGCGTCGGCATCGATGAGGTGACTCCGGACGGCAAGGTCAGCTACGAGCACGTGGAGTGTAACGCGGCCTGCGACTACGCCCCGGTCGTCATGGTCAACTGGGAGTTCTTCGACAACATGACGCCCTCGAAGGCCAGAAACCTGGTCGACGGGTTGCGGTTCGGAGCTGACGTCGTGCCCACCCGCGGGGCGCCTACGCTCTGCACCTGGAAGCAGGCGAGCCACATTCTGGCCGGGTTCCCGGATGGCCAGGCGACCGAAGGTCACACCGCTGGCGCCGCTACGCTGGCCGGCCTGCGGATCGCGAAGGAGCAGGGTTGGCGTCCGGACATCGACGATACTTCGGGCGATGCCGCGGGAGGGCAGCGGTGAGCACGATCCTCATCCCCGAGCTGAGCGCGCACTGGGACGAGCCCGACTCGTTCACCCTCGCTGGGTACCGGCGCGCCGGTGGCTACGAGGCGCTGTCGAAGGCCCTGGCGATGCCGCCTGACCAGGTCATCCAGACGCTGAAGGACTCGGCCCTCCTCGGCCGGGGCGGCGCCGGATTCCCCACCGGGGTGAAGTGGGGCTTCATACCGCAGGGCGACGGCAAGCCGCACTACCTCGTCGTGAATGCCGACGAGTCCGAGCCCGGCGCGTGCAAGGACATGCCGACCCTGCTCGCGAACCCGCACGCGCTGATCGAAGGCGCCATCATCACCTGCTATTCCATCCGCGCGGACAAGGCGTTCATCTACGTGCGCGGTGAGGTCCTGCACGCCAACCGCAGGCTCCAGCACGCAGTCGCGGAGGCATACGCGGCCGGCTATCTCGGGGAGCACATCCTCGGCTCGGATCTCAGCCTTGACGTGGTGGTGCACGCGGGCGCCGGTGCCTACATCTGCGGCGAGGAGACGGCGCTGCTCGACTCCCTCGAGGGCTTCCGCGGCCAGCCTCGGCTTAAGCCGCCGTTCCCCGCCGTAGCAGGCCTCTATGCCTGCCCGACCGTGGTGAACAACGTGGAGTCGATCGCCACCGTGCCGTACATCCTGCAGCACGGCGCGGCGCAGTTCGCCCGGTTTGGAACAGAGAAGTCCAAGGGCTTCGGGCTGTTCTCGCTGTCCGGTCACGTGACTACGCCGGGCCAGTATGAGGCTCCGCTCGGCACCACTCTGCGTGAGCTGCTCGAGGTGGCCGGCGGAATCCGGGCCGGCCACCGACTCAAATTCTGGACGCCGGGTGGCTCGTCGTCGCCGTTGTTCACCGACCAGCATCTGGATGTACCGCTCGACTACCAGTCGGTGGCGGCGGCGGGTTCGATGCTCGGCACCCGGTCGATCCAGCTATTCGACGAGACGACCTGCGCCGTGCGCGTCGTCCTCCGCTGGGTCGAGTTCTACCAGCACGAGTCGTGCGGCAAGTGCACTCCATGCCGGGAGGGCAGCTTCTGGGTCGTGCAGCTGCTCGAGCGGCTCGAGCGCGGCGAGGGCAGCGAAGCAGATCTGGACAAGCTGCTCGACATCTGTGACAACATCACCGGCCGTGCCTTCTGCGCGCTTGGCGACTCGATCCAGGCACCGGTCGCGTCATCGATCACATACTTCCGCGACGAGTACATCGAGCACCAGCGGATTGGCGGCTGCCCGTTCGATCCGGCCGCATCGACACTGTTTGCCCTGGAGTCGGCCCGATGACAGTTGAAGCCACCGCAGCGGGGCCGGCCAAGCCCGCTGACGGCGTCCGGGTGACCATCGACGGATTTGAGATCACGGTGCCCAAGGGCACGCTGGTCATCCGGGCCGCCGAGCAACTGGGCATCCAGATACCCCGCTTCTGCGACCACCCGCTGCTCGATCCCATCGGGGCGTGCCGCCAGTGCCTGGTGCAGGTTGAGGGCCAGCCAAAGCCCCCAGCGTCGTGTACCACCGTGGTGACCGACGGCATGGTCGTACACACTCAGCTCACTTCCGCGGTGGCGGAGAAGGCCCAGCGCGGCATGATGGAGCTGCTGCTCGTCAACCACCCGCTGGACTGCCCGATGTGCGATAAGGGCGGCGAGTGCCCGCTGCAGAATCAGGCGATGTCGACCGGCCAGGGTGAGACGAGGTTCACCGGGACCAAGCGTACGTTCGCCAAGCCCATCGCGCTGTCCGCGCAGGTGCTGCTGGACCGTGAGCGGTGCATTCAGTGTGCGCGCTGCACGCGGTTCGCCGACCAGATCCCCGGCGATCCGCTCATCGAGCTGCTCGACCGGGGTCCGCAGGAGCAGGTCGGCACGGCGGACGGGGTGCCGTTTGACTCCTACTTCTCCGGCAACACGGTGCAGATCTGCCCGGTGGGCGCGCTCACCGGCGCCTCCTACCGGTTCCGGGCCCGGCCCTATGACCTGGTGTCGACGCCGAGCGTATGCGAGCACTGCGCGGCAGGCTGCCGCCAGCGCACGGACCACCGGCGGGGCGCGGTGACCCGGCGGCTGGCGGGCAACGCCCCCGCTGTCAACGAGGAGTGGAACTGCGACAAGGGCCGGTGGGCCTTCACCTACGCAACGCAGCCAGACCGGCTGGTTGCGCCGCTGGTGCGGGACGAGGCCGGGGTGCTACAGCCGGCCTCCTGGCCAGAGGCGATCGCCGCCGCCGCGCACGGGCTGGCCGCGGCCCGCGGGCGGGTAGGTGTGCTGCCCGGCGGACGGCTGACCGTAGAGGACGCCTACGGCTACGCGAAGTTCGCCCGGGTCGCGCTTGGCACCAACGACATCGACATGCGGGCGCGGCCGCATTCGGCTGAGGAGCTGGAGTTTCTCGCCGACCACGTGGCGGGCCGGCCGGGGGTCAGCTACGCAGAGCTGCAGCACGCGCCCGTGGTGCTGCTCGCCGGGCTCGAGCCGGAAGACGAGTGCCCGATCGTCTTCCTGCGGCTGCGCAAGGCCGTCCGGGGCGGCGGGATGGTGGTGTACTCGCTCGCCGCGCTGGCTAGCCCGGGCCTGACCAGGCTGTCCGGCACCCTGCTGCCGACGGTGCCCGGCGCCGAGGCCGCCGCGCTCGCCGCGCTGGCCGACAC
>JBAUAR010000343.1:0-5282 GCA_049675875.1 Streptosporangiaceae bacterium | reverse complement strand
CTGCGGTGCCCACGCGACCCCGTCGCCGGCGTACTCCTGCTCGGCGGCGGCGTGCAGGGTCCAGTGCGGGTCGTAGAGGTGCGGCCGCCCGACGGCCACCAGGTCCGCGCGGCCAGCCAGCAGCAGCGAGTTGACGTCGTCGTAGGAGGAGATAGCCCCGACAGCAATGACGGCCACCCGGTAGCGGCCCGCCAGGTCATTGCGGATGCGGTCGGCATAGGGGGTCTGGTAGCTGCGGCCGAACTCCGGCCGCTCGTCTTTGATCACCTGCCCGGTGGAGACGTGGATCGCGTCGGCGCCGTGCTCGGCGAAAGCCGCCGCGATCTGCACCGCGTCCTCGACGTCGGTACCGCCCTCGTGCCAGTCCGTCGCGGAGATCCGCACACTAACTGGCCGCTCCGCGGGCCATGCCGCCCGCACCGCGTCGAAGACCTCGAGCGGGTAGCGCAGCCTGTTCGGCAGCGAACCGCCCAAGTCGTCGAGGCGATGATTAGACAGCGGTGACAGGAAGGACGACAGCAAGTACCCGTGCGCGCAGTGCAGCTCGAGCACGTCAAAGCCGGCCCGCGCCGCTGCCTGGGTGGCGGCTACGAACTGCCCGGTGATCTGGTCCATGTCCGCGCGGCTGAGCTCACGCGGGGTCTGACTGCCCGGCGAGTACGGGATAGCCGACGGCCCTGCCACCTCCCAGTTACCCTGCTCGAGCGGCTCGTCCATGCCCTCCCACATCAGCCTTGTCGAGCCTTTGCGGCCGGAATGGCCGAGCTGGATGCCGATCTTCGCGGCGCTGTGCCGGTGCACGAAGTCGACGACCCTGGCCCAGGCCTGCTCCTGTTCCGGCGCGTAGATGCCCGCGCAGCCCGGCGTGATGCGGCCGTCCGAGGACACGCACACCATCTCCGTCATCACCAGGGCCGCACCGCCGAGCGCGCGGGCGCCGAGGTGGACCAGATGAAAGTCGTCGGGCACCCCGTCGCGAGCGGAGTACATGTCCATCGGCGAGACGATCACCCGGTTGTGCAGCCAGAGGTTGCCGAGGCGATACGGGTGGAACATCGGCGGCGTACTGGCCGGCGCGGCGGTGCTGGCCGGCGCGCCGCCCGGCGCGGCTTGGCGCTGGGCGAACCACGCGTCCATCCGGGTCAGGAACTCGGGATCGCGAAGCCGGAGGTTCTCATACGTGATGCGACGGCTTCGGGTTACGAGGTTGAAGGCGAACTGCTCGGGTTCCTGGTCGATGTAGTGGCCGATGTTCTCGAACCATTCGAGGCTGGCCCGGGCCGCGCGCTGCGTGGACGCGACAACGGGGCGTCGCTCGGTCTCGTACGCCTGCAGCGCGCCCTCGATGCTGGGGTGCTCGTGCAGGCAGGCTGCCAGCGCCAGTCCGTCCTCCATGGCGAGCTTGGTACCCGAGCCGATGGAAAAGTGCGCGGTGTGCGCGGCGTCGCCGAGCAAGACTAGGTTGCCCTGCCGCCAGGTTGCGTTGGTGATCGTGCCGAAGTTCTGCCACTTCGAGTTGTTCACCAGGATCGCGTGCCCGCCGAGCATGTCCCCGAGTAGCTCCGCGATGCGGGCGACCGACCGGTCGTCGCTGACCCCGGCCGGGAGATCCGATGCGGCCCACTCGCCGAAGCCGGCCCGGCGCCACACATCCTCGCGCATCTCGACGATGAAGGTGCTGCCGGTCGCGTCGTACGGGTAACCGTGCACCTGCATCACCCCGTAGGGGGTTTGCCGGATGTCGAACGTGAACGCGTCGAATACCAGGTCGGTGCCGAGCCACATGTACTTGTTGCGATGCAGCACGCGCGACGTGCCGAAGGCGTCGGCGTACCTCGCGCGCACTCCCGAATTGGCGCCGTCAGCGGCCACGACCAGGTCGTAGCCGCGGCGGAGTGCGTCGGGATCGGGCGCCTCGGTGCGGAAGCAGACCCGCACGTCCAGCTCGCGGCAGCGCTGCTGGAGTAGCTGCAGCAGCTTCTTCCGGCCTATTGCGGCAAAGCCCTGCCCGCCGACGGTGGTGACGGTGTCGCGGAGATGCACGTCAATGTCGTCCCAGCGGGCACACTGCTCGGCCAGCCGGGCGTAGACCACCGGGTCGGCGTGCTCGATGCCGCCGAGCGTCTCGTCGCTGAGCACCACGCCGAAGCCGAAGGTGTCATCGGGCGCGTTCCGCTCCCAGACGGTGACGTCGGCCGCCGGGTCCAGTGACCGCGCCAGGGCCGCGAAGTACAGCCCTGCCGGGCCGCCGCCGGCCACGGCGATATGCATGAGGCCGTTCCCCTCTCGCCTGGATGACCGGCTACCGGCCGGCCGGCGGCTCGCGGAGCACGAACCGCTGCACCTTCCCGGTCGAGGTCCGGGGCAGCGCACCGACAAATTCGACCGAGCGCGGGTACTTGTACGGGGCGATCAGCGCCTTGGTGTGCTGCTGCAGCTCGGCGACCTTGGCAGCGTCGGCGGCAACGCCGGCCCGCAGCACCACGACCGCGTGCACGATCGTCCCCCGGTCGGCGTCGGGCCGGCCGACTACGGCGCACTCCAGCACGTCGGGGTGCTGCTCAAGTGCCTGCTCAACTTCCGGTGCACCGATGTTGTAGCCGGCGGAGATGATCATGTCGTCGCTGCGCCCCTGATACCAGAAGTAGCCGTCGGCGTCGCGGATGTAGGTATCGCCCGTGACGTTCCAGCCGTCGCGGACGTAGCTTCGCTGTCGCGGGTCGGCCAGATAGCGGCATCCGGTGGGGCCGACCACGGCCAGCGAGCCCGGCGTGCCGTCCGGCACCGGCTCGCCGTCCGGACCGACCACCCGCGCGGCGTAGCCGGGCACGGGTCGGCCGGTCGAGCCCGGCCGGATGTCGTCGTCCGCGGCCGCGATGAAGATGTGCAGCATCTCGGTGCTGCCGATGCCGTCGATGATGCGCACGCCGGTGGCCGCACGGAAGTCGTGCCATACCGACTCTGGCAGGTGCTCGCCGGCCGATACGGCGCGGCGCAAGCCGGCGAGCCTGGCGGCCGCGCCTTCGCGCAGGATCGCCCGGTACGCCGTCGGCGCCGTCGACAGCACGGTGACGTGATGCCGCTCGACTGCCACGGCCAGCTCGGCCGGCGTCGCCTTCTCGAGCAGCAGGCTGGCAGCCCCGGCCCGGAGCGGGAACACCAGCAGGGCTCCCAGGCCGAAGGTGAACGCGATGGGCGGCGTCCCGGTGAACACGTCGCTTGGCTCGGGCCTGAGCAGATGCTTACTGAAGGTATCGGCGATGGCCAGCACGTCGCGGTGGAAGTGGGCGGTGACCTTGGGTACGCCGGTGGTGCCTGACGTCGTGGCCAGCATCGCCACGTCGTCGCCGGCCGTGTCGACGTTGCTGAACGTGCCGGGCTTGGCGGCCGCCCGCTTGTTCAGGTCGCCGTCGGCGCCGCCGAAAGTCAGCAGCGGCGTGCCAGGGGCGGCGGCGGCGAGGTCGGCGACGAAGCGGTCATCGCAGAGCAGAATCGCCGGTCTGGTCAGCCCGATCAGGGTCGTCAGCTCGCTCGTGCGCAGCAAGGGCATCGTGGTGACCACGACACCGCCCGCCTTCAGGACCCCGAACCAGCACGCGAACAGCCAGGGATTGTTCGGCCCGCGCAGCAGCACCCGCTGGCCCGCAACCAGGCCGAGATCCTCGGTCAGCAGGCGCGCCACCTGACTGGCCCGCTCGAACAGATCGCCGTAGGTCCATCGCTCGCTGTCGGTCAGCAGGCACGTCCGGTCGGCGCCGAGCCTGGCCACCGTGTCGTCAAGCAGCGCGACGGCTGCATTGAGACGGTCGGGATACTGAACATCCGGGTGGTCCAGCGACAGCCGCGGCCAATCCGCCTGCGGCGGCAGGTTGTCCCGGCAAAAGGTGTCTGCGTACGCAGAGCGTGCGAGCATCACGTCGCGACCTTTCTGAGCCGCTGGCGCCGCGACGGTAGTTCGGACTGCCGCCCCTCCGACCGGCGTTCCCCTCCCCTGCTCGGTATCGGCGCGCAAGCTCGGTTTTCATTATGCTCTATCTGTGACGATGGTCAACAACTCGCTATACGCAAGCTGAGCCTCGGGTCGTGGACTCATGACAACGACTCCGACCTGGGCCGATGCCCCGGTCACCGATATCCAGCCGCGTCAGCTCATCGTCACGATCTACGGGCTGTATGCCCGCGAGGAGCACAACTGGCTGTCCGTGGCGGCGCTGGTCCGGCTGATGGCGGAACTAGGGGTCGACGGCCAGGCCGTGCGCTCATCGGTATCTAGGCTGAAGAAGCGCGGCATTCTGCACAGCCTCGCGATGTCGGGTGCGGCAGGCTACGCGCTCTCCGGCGGCGCCCTCGCCATCCTGCGAGAGGGGGACACAAGGATCTTCCGCGACTACCGCGCGGCCGCGGCCGACGGCTGGGTTGTCGCCGTCTTCTCGGTGCCCGAGCGCTACCGAGACAAGCGGCACGAGCTGCGCACCCGGCTCAGCCGGCTCGGCTTCGGAACGGTCGCGCCGGGGGTGTGGGTCGCGCCGATACACGTTGCGGCCGAGGCCGAAAGCGTGCTGGCCCGGCATAACCTCGACGGCTACGTCGACCTGTTCCGCGGCGAGCACGCGGGCTTCGGCGACCTCAGCACCAAGATCCGAGTCTGGTGGGACCTCGACGAGCTCGCGGCGCGCTACGGCGCCTTCAGCGACCAGTTCGGCCCGGTGGCGCGCCGCCTGGCACGCCGTTCCGTCGCCGATCGGGACGCGTTCGCCGCGTATGTGCCGATGCTGACCGCGTGGCGGCAGCTGCCCTACCGTGATCCCGGACTGCCGCTGGAGCTGCTGCCGCGACCGTGGCACGGCGAGACCGCGGCCGCCCTGTTCGCCGAGCTGAACGCCCGGCTGGCCGAGCCAGCGCACCGCCACGCGATGGCAGTGATCCGCGGCTGACGGCCGTCAGCCAGCCCCGACCTCGGCCACGCCCTGGACCTCGACCAGCGCTTCGGCGTCCCAAAGTCGGGCGACGCCGACCGCAGCGGTGGCCGGGTAGTGCCGGCCGACGAGCCGACGCCACACCGCGCCGATCTCCCCGCCGTGTGCCCGGTAGTCCGCCAGGTCGACCACGTAGATGGTGAGGCTCGCCAGATCCGACGGCTCGCCGCCCGCGGCCCGGAGCGCCGTCAGCAGGTTGCCGAGCGCCCGCTCGAACTGCTCCACGACAGTCCGCCCGGCGATCCTGCCGTCACGATCCAGCGCGGTCTGGCCAGCCAGGTGCACCCGGACGGTGCCGGTCGCGCG
>JBAUAR010000342.1:0-20025 GCA_049675875.1 Streptosporangiaceae bacterium | reverse complement strand
TGCATCTGAAGGGGACGTTCAGTACCTCGAAGTTCGCGGCGGCGCACTGGCGGTCGCTGCGGGAGGAGGATGCGCAGAACCGGATTATCAACTTCACGTCGGTGTCGGGCTTGCATGGTGCTCCGGGGCAGCCGAACTATGCGGCGGCGAAGATGGGCATCGTGGGGCTGACCTGGTCGTCCGCGAACGCGCTCGCCAAGTACGGCGTCACCGTCAACGCCATTTCGCCGGGTGCGGCGACCCGGATGACGGACTCTGTTCCGTCCGAGCGGCGCCGCGCGGGGATGGTCTCGGGCGACGTCCGGTCGCCGGACAACGTGGCGCCGATCGTCGCCTATCTCGCCTCGGCGCGCTCGGGCTGGCTGACCGGCCGGATCGTGCACTCGGCGGGGTATGAGGTGTCGCTGTACAGCAACATGACGCCGGTGGTGCGGCTGATGGGGCAGGAACCCTGGCAGCTGGACGATCTCGCTACCGAGGTGGAGCGATCGTTCCGAATCCGGCAGCCATGAAGCTTGGCTTGACGGTGGGCTACTCCGGCTCGCGGGTGAACGTCCCCATCGAGGCGGTCAAGCTGGCCGAGAAACTCGGTTACGACTCCGTCTGGACCGCCGAAGCTTACGGGTCAGACGCGATGACGCCGCTGGCCTGGATCGCCGCGCAGACCTCTCGCATCCGGCTCGGTACCGGCATCGCGCAGCTGGCCGGCCGGCCGCCCGCCATGTGCGCGATGCAAGCAATGACGATTGACGGCCTGGCCGGCGGCGGGCGAATGATCGTCGGTCTCGGGGTGTCCGGGCCGCAGATTGTGGAGGGCTGGTACGGGCAGCCGTGGGGAAGGCCGTACTGGCGGGTCCGAGACTACGTCGAGATCATGCAGAAGGTCTTCCGGCGGGAGGGTCCGGCTGCGCACCAGGGCAAGGAGATCTCGCTGCCGTACGCCGGCGACGGCGCGACCGGACTGGGCAAGCCGCTCCGGTCGATCCTGCATCAGGACCATGACATCCCGATTTACCTGGGCAGCGGGTCGGACTCGATGCTGCGGCTGTGCGGCGAGATCTGTGACGGCATCCTGCCGCTGCGGTTCGCCCCCAGTCAGATGCCGCGGTTCCGGCGCGAGATCGAGGAAGGATTCCGCCGGGCGGGTAACGGCAAGGGCTGGGACAGCTTCTCGTTCGAGCCCGGCGTCCCGGTCAGCGTCACGGACGATGTGGCTGCGGCTCTTCGGGCAATGAAGCCCAGCGTCGCGCTCTACGTCGGCGGGATGGGCCACCCGACGCTCAACTTCCATAAGCGCGCGATGGAGCAGCAGGGGTACGCTGACGCGGCCGCGAAGATCGAGGAGCTATTCCAGGCCGGGCGCAAGGAAGACGCGGCCGACGCGGTGCCCGACGAGTTCGTCGACGAGCACGCGCTCGTCGGGTCGCCGGCTCGCATCCGCCAGCGATACCAGGCCTGGGCCGACTGCGGCGTTACCGCGCTGCACATCGGGACTCGGCAGGCGGCCGCGATCGAGCTCATGGCGGACATTGCCCTGCGCCCGGCCCGGTGAACCGATCGCCGCGACCTCAGTTCGCGGGCTCCTGTTCGGCCGCCAGCTCTTGTTCGGCCGCCAGCGGCGGCGGGTAGTCTCGCCACTTCGATAGCTGCCACTGCGGCGCGCGCTTCGCCAGGAACGCAACGACGCCCTCGGCCGCGTCCGCCTGCTGCCCGCTCCACCGGAACACCTCATGCTCGAGCTGCTGGTGCGCGGACCGGTCAGGCTCGGCGAGACCGCGGTAGATCAGCGCCTTCGTGGCCGCCACCGACATGGCCGAGGTGTTCGCGGCGATGTCGCGGGCGATATCGAGAGCAGCGGGCAGCACCTCGTCGGCCGGCAGCGCGCGTGACATCAGCCCGATCTCGGCCGCTTCCGTGCCGCTGATGAGCCGGCCAGTGAGCATGACCTCCAGCGCTCGGGAGGCGCCGATGAGCCGCGGCACGATCCAGGTGGAGCCGGCCTCGGCCACGACGCCCCGCCGCGGGAAGACAAACCCATACTTTCCGTCAGCGGCCGCGATCCGGATGTCCCAGGACATCGGAATCGTGAGGCCCATGCCGACGGCGGAGCCGTTCATCGCCGCGATCACGGGCGTCCGCAGCTGCCACGCGGGGACCGGCGGCTGCCCTGGGCTGGCGGGCTCGGCATCCCGCGAGCCGCTGAATGTGGTGCCGCCGCGGCTGAGGTCGGCCCCTGCAGAGAAGTACCGTCCGGCTCCGGTGACGACGATGGCCCGGATTGCGTCGTCGGCCTCGAAGGCGGCCAGCGCCTCGTAAAGTTCTTCGCGCATCTCGCGCGAGAAGGCGTTCCGGTGCTCGGGCCGGTTGAGCCAGATCGTCGCGACGCCGTCTTCGACCTTCGTCAGGATTGCCGTGTAGTCCGGCATGCAGATCGTCTCCCTCGCTGCTGGCACGCCACCGTCGGCCACGCTGCCGACCGGCGCGGCCGGGGCCAGCCACGATTCAGCCGAGTAAGAATCTAGAATCAGATACTAGGATCGTGCTGCCGCCGAGTGGGCGTGTCAAGGCGGCCGGGCACTGAGCGCGCTGGCGTCCGCGGGCTACCGAACGGCCGCGCTGGCAGCCGGGGTGCTCTCGGTGGCCCGCGTCGCTGAACCTGGCCGGTCCTCCGGTCGCGCGGTGCCCTGTGCCATCAGCCGCCGCACGTACTCGATCACGGCGTCCATGACCCGGTTCGCCTGGCGCCGGGTCTTCGACGCGGCCACCTCGCGGGAGCCCTCGCCGATAACGGCGGTCAGGATCGCTGCATACAGCCGGTCGAACGAGGTGTCGGGCAGGCGCAGCAGCGTGTCATTCTGGCCAACCCACTCATGCCCGCGCCGCCGCTTGATGAGCTCGAAGCCCGGTGGCCCGTCGCCGGCGAAGAACAGCAATGCCAGGTCACGACGCTGCCAGCTACCGTCTAGGAACGCGCGCGCGCCTACGCAGAACAACTCTGCTGGATCGGACACGCCCGCGAGTCGCGCTGCCGCGACCGCCTTGCTGGCAGCTTCCTCGTGAGCTGCCTGATGCTCCTGGAACAGCGCGATGAAGACTTCGCTCTTCCCGCCGAAATGGTGGTACAGGCTCCCGACGCTCGATCCAGCGCGATCCACGATGTCGGCGATGCTGGCGTTCGTGAAGCCCTGCTCGGTAAAGACCTCGCGGGCGGCGTCGAGCAGGGCACGCTGTGTCTGCGCCGTGCGGCCCCACTGCCAGGAGCCGCCGAGTGCTCTGCCGGCCGGTTGCCTGGCCATTCTTCTCCGCCTCACACTTCTGCATCGCGCACAGCCGCTGGGATAGCCGAACGCGGTCTGTGTCGCTGCGCAGAATCCCAGGCCGGCTGGCGTCTCGCCGTGCGCTGCGCGATAGTGCGATGCCGGCGCCGCGATGGCCTATTCCAGAATCTCATTCTATCCGCTGGCAGGGTAATTGCCGAGAGGCCGGCGCGGAGCCCGGACGGCCCTGAACCCGGCGCGATGGCGCCTGATGGTAGCCGCAGCCGGGCCAGCTGAAACCTTCGCCGACGCGGTTAGCGGTCGGGCCGGGCCGGGTGCTGGCTGAAATGCTCGCTGCCGCAACGCGGGCAGGCCCGAAGCTCACCGGCGGCCTGGCTAGCGAAAATGAACGGCGCCGCCTCTGCTCGGATCCTGGCGGGCCTGCCCATGCACGCCGTCCCCGCGGTTGCCGCCCTGACCTGAAGATCCGACATCGAACTGCCCGAGGCGGGCCTAGTCGGCCTGCCACGCCGCCTAGCAGACCGTGGCACCTGCCAGGACCAGCCGCACGCGGTGCAGACTCGCTGGTACTCCGCGGCTGGCCAGAACGGGCTCATAGCCACACGCTAAGAGTCGCGGGGCGGCACGGCAAGATCGCAAGCTGCAGAGTCGCCAACGGGGCTGGGGAGTGACGTTGATCACGCCGGGACAGCCTGTTCACAGGAACGGCCGCACCTCGATCTTCCGGTTGCAGGCCTTCGACCCTTCGGCGGCGAGCCTGACCGCCATGTCGGGGCCGGGGGCCTCGATGATCCAGAAGCCGGCGAGGTACTCCTTGGACTCCAGGAAGGGCCCGTCGGTGACCAGCGCCTCCTCGCCCCGGTTGTCGATGACGGTGGCCGTATCGGGCGCGGCGAGGCCGCCGGCGAAGACCCAATTGCCCTCGGCCTGGAGCCGCTCGTTGAAGACGTCGATCGCAGCATGCTCGTCCGGGGTGGCGAGGCCAGCTTGGTCGTGGATCACGGAAATCAGATACTGCATGCTCAGGGCCCCTCTTTCCTGTCCTGTTATGCCTGGTCCGCGTTTCGGAGCTGCGGCCCGACGCCATCGGGGATTCCTTGGTGAAGGTGCGGGGCGTAGACGAGCTTGTGTGTACGGCCATCGAGCACGGTGGACTCGATGAGGTCCAGATCGAACTCCGCTCCGCCGTGGAAGAGCGCTGCCTCGCCAGGGCGGCCCGAGATGACCGGGAACATCATGACCTCGATCCGGTCGACGAGGCCGGCGGCGAGCAGAGCGCGGTTGAGCGAGATGCTGCCGTGCGATCGCATCGGGACGTCCGTGGTGTGCTTCAGGCGCTCGATCGCGGTCACCGCGTCCTCGTTGATCACCGTCGAGTTCTGCCATCCGAGCGGCTCTTCGAGCGTGCTGGAGAACACGAGCTTCGGCAGCTCGTTCAGGCTGTCGTAGTACGGCTCGTCAAACATGGTCACGAGCTTCCGGAACTGCCGGAACGTCGTCGCGCCGAAGACGAGCACCTGGCCCTGCGCGAAGGTGCGCACCCGGTCCTCGATCAGCTCGGGGCCTTCCTTGCCCCAGTATCCGGGCCAGCCCTTGGCCATGCCGTAGCCGTCGATGCTGCAGAAGAAATCGACAGTCAGGGTGGTGCTCACGGTGTTACTCCGCTGCCTTCGCGCCGCCCCCGTTAGGCGGCTCCACTAGCGCCACGAACACCACCGACCCAATCCGACAACGCCGTTGCAATCCTGCCGAGAATTTTCTGCACGCCAGGCGTTCACTCGGCGATCGTCACCTGCTGCTTGTCGAAGGCGACATAGCCGGTGTAGTCCTTGCCGACGCGGTCGAAAGACGAGGGATACGGCTCTGGATAGCTCCATGCGGCGTCGTGATGGGTAGAACCATGCACCGAGATGTCGTGATACTGGCAAACGCCCTTCCACGGGCAGGTATACGGGGTCGGGCTGTCACTGAGCACGCCTGCGCCAATCGACGAGCGCGGGAAGTAGTAGTTGCCCTCGATCGCGATCAGGTCCGCCTGCGGAGCATCCCCCACGACTGCACCATCGATGCTGGCCTTCATCTGCGTTCCCTTCTGGCTGCCGGAAGAGTCCTCTGCGTCAACTCCAGGCTGGCCGTGCAACTTCCCGGCCGTTGCCGCTCATCGCGCTGGCTCGCTCTCTCTAGGCGGACCACGATCAGTCAGCCGGACACTTGGGTGGACCACGCGCTCACCGTCCTGCCGCGCGCCGAGGCAGTCCTGGTAACGGGTGAGCTGATCGCCAAGTCCGAGGCCATTAGCCGATTCGCGGACTTCGGGGTCCAGGAGCCCCTCGCGCGGGAGATACGCCACCGGCGGGACGGGCAGCTAGTCACGCTGACAGTGGCCGGGAAGGTCCGTCGCGCCTATACCGCGCGGCGAGTCATGAAGCGTGGTGTGCGGAAGCTGAGCAGTCTGGGTCCGCTCCGCCCGGTCATGGGGAAGTAGCGGCGCAGTTACCCGCACGGCTGACCAGCCCGCTCAGCTGAGGGGCCGCCGTGAGGTCGGCACCCACAGCGAAGTGCCTGCGTGTCAGGCGCGAGCCCGAACGGACCAGGCCGATGCGGGGATGTGGAACGGCGCCGGCGGCAGGAGTTGCCCGCATCGGGTGCGCAGGGCTTCTCGGTGTGCATCGTCTATTTGCCTGACGTAGGCGCCAGCCGGCCCGACGCCGAGAGTAAACGGCTCCCACCAGTCAGTGAACGTCTCGAACCCGACCGCTACGGTCAGCTCGCTGGATTCGATCTGCTGCAGGCAGGCCGCTGCGCACAGGTCGGCCAGGTGACCCTGCCGAGCACCGGCAAGCTGGCTCTCGTCGGACGCGGCGGGGTCAAGGTCATGCACGGCCCGCCAGAACGTTGCCAGCGGACCGGTGCCCCCGGCGTGATCCCACACGCAGCCGGCGATGAGGCCGCCAGGGTGGGTGACCCGGGCCATCTCCGCCAGTCCCGCTACGGGATCGGTCATGAAATGCACGACCAGCTGGGCAAGCGAAGCGTCGAAGCTGTCGTCAGGGAAAGGCAGCCGCTCGGCAACCCCGCACTGCACGTCGACCTCGGGGAACCTGGCACGCGTCGCCGCCACGAACGAGGCAGACGGATCGATCGCCGAAACAGCGCCGCTGCCCAGGCGCAGTACCAGCTGGCCAGTCAGCGCGCCGGGCCCGCAGCCGACGTCCAGCACCCGCTGGCCAGCCCGCACCTCGGCCAGTTCGGCGAACTGCACGGCCAGGGGCTCGGAAAAGCGACCCATAAACCGGGCGTAGGAATCCGCGCCGACGTCAAAGGACACCACGCCACAGTACGCGGCCACGCCAGGACGCCCGGTAGCTCGCCGCTGGTGCGGTCAGCCAGCCACGGTCAGCTGGACTTGAGGTTGCCCGCTTTGACGGACAGGGTGGATGGCGTGGTCAGGCTACATTTTGATCTGGGTGTGGTGGGCGGACCGTTCCCTGAGCCAGTCCTGGTCGGCCCGCCGGCCGTTTTCTGAGCCCGTGCAGCCGCGGCGGTGGGTCACGACCGGTCCGCTCTGCACGAGCCGGACTGTCGTAGGCTCTCGGCATACTTGCCGGGCCGTCCGGCGACGCCGCGGCCCGACTCGAGGAGACCCATGGCTGTCCGATACCAGCTCGTCATCAATTGCGTCGGCCACCCGGAGCCGCTGGCCCGCTTCTGGGCCGAGGCCCTGGGCTACGTGCTGGAGCCGCCGCCGGCCGACTTGGCCACCTGGGATGACTGGCGGCGCGACATCGGACTGCCCGAGTCCTGGCTCGGCCGGGGGACGGACTGCATCATCGATCCGGATGGCGCCGGACCCCGCATCTGGATCCAGGTCGTACCCGACCGCAAGACCACTAGCAATCGACTCCACATAGACATCCACGCCAGCGGCGGGCGAGACCTCCCGATCGAGACCCGCAAGAAGCGCGTGGACGCCGAGGCCCTGCGGTTGTGTGATCTCGGCGCTACGCTGCTCAGCGACCTGAGCGAGGAACTCGAGGAGGGCGTGGACCACTACGCGGTCGCGCTGAAGGACCCGGAGGGCAACGAGTTCGACATCAACTGACGGTCGCCTCCCCGGCACTATCGCCGGCCTGATGGCGGCTGCGGGCTCTCGCTGGGGCGACGCCCAGGTCGACCCGGCCTGCGCTTGACGCTGTGCTGCTGCGTTTTCTCCGCCTCGATGCGGCTAGATCTCCATGATCGGACATCCTTCCGGGGGCGCACGCCTGATGGCAGATGTCCGTCAAAGCGGGTCAGGCTCAGACCGTCATGGCTAGGTGATATGCCGGGGGTTCACGCCGATGCTTCCTGATGCGCTGCTTGCATACGCCGCGAGGGCGAATCTCAGCACATCGACGGCCTGCTCGCCGCTCCACAGCAGCGGGCCGTCGCCGGTATGCAACCAGCGCAGCCAGTGACGGCCGGAGTCGCGGAAGCTGCTCGCCCAGTCGTCATCGAGCGCGTGATAACTGCGCATCTCGCCTTCGGCGTAGACCTCGAGGCTGGGCTGCTGGATGCCGCGCCCGGTGCAGCGATTGACCCGCGCGAACCCCTTGCTGCCCGTTACCTCCCAGCGCTCGTCGTTGGTGTAGTAGTCGGATCGCAGGTACATATCCATCGCGATGGTGATATCCCACACGCCGCGCACACCGTTGTCGTGCTCCCAGATGATCGTGCTCGGCGTGTCGAGGTCCACGCCCGGTCCGAGCGCGAGATTCCCGATCCAGGCTCGGACTTCCCTAACCGGGCCGAACAGCCACAGCGCCGTCGAGAGCTTGTGCCAGCCGTCGTCGAACACCTCGATGCCGCGACCCCGCTTCATCTGCTCCATCTGCCACTCGAAGCTGCTCCACGGCACATCCCAGCCGCCCCGGCCGGTTCCGACCATCTTCATGTGGTAGCCGCAGACCTCGCCAATCTCTCCCGTCTCCACGACGTGCTTGAGCTTTCGCAGCGGCTCGTAGAACAGGTAGTTCTCCATCACGCGCAAGATCCGGTCGTTAGCCTTCGCCGCATCCAGCATCCGGTCTGCATCCAACAGGTCATTGCACATCGGCTTCTGCATGTTGACGTGCCAGCCGAAGCCGAGCATCTCGACCACACCATCGGCGTGCAGCGGAATCGGCAGCAGGACCTCAGCCGCGTCGACTTCGATGCCGCTCGCCGCCAGTTCCGCGGCCGACGCGAACGTCCGGGCGCCGGGCCAGTCCGCCTGGCGTTGATCACGTCGTTCCTGGCTGGGGTCGACGAGCGCCACGACCTCCACGTCGGGGTTGTCCCGATAACCACGAACGTTGAGGTCGTAGATCCGGCCTAGGCCGATGAACGCTGCCCGCACCGGACGGCCGTAGGGCACGAAGGTCACCGCAACCGCTCCCCCCGGACAGCCCGATCGCGCGTGACAGCCAGACCGGGGGTCCCGATCAGTACTGACCGAGACGGTGGATTACGCGCTCAGAATAGTCGTCCTGCGCCGCATATGTGCTAGTCCCGACTATTCATGGCCACGATGGCCAGATCGGCGCGAACGGGCCGCGTAAGCTTGACATCAGACCTTCGTTCGTGGCAGCTTACGGTGCGTGGAAACTTACGAATCCGTCCTGGACGCGCTGGGTGATCGCACCCGACGCCGAATCATCGACTGCCTCCGGGCGGGTCCCTCGTCGGTGGGCGAAATCGCGGCAATGCTGCCGGTCAGTCGCCCTGCCGTCTCCCAGCACCTGACCGTGCTGCGGCGCAGCGGCCTTGTCACCTTTGACGAGGCCGGCACCCGCAACGTCTACCGGCTCGACCAAGCCGGACTCACCGAGCTCAGGGCGTGGCTGGACAGCTTCTGGGAGTCCGCGCTGGACCGTTACGCCGACCGGGTCCGCCAGGACAGCTCCGGCGATATCCCGTGGCCGACCCACGAATAGGAGAAACTCCCCGATGCCTAGCAACGTGACCGCGGCCGGGCCGGTTCGCAAATCCGTCACCGTGCCCGCAGCCCCGGAGCGCGCCTTCGAGCTCTTCACCGCGCACCTGCACGAGTGGTGGCCGCTATCGACCCACTCGGTCGGTGCCGAGAAGGCGGTCGGAGTCACCTTCGGCGAAGGACCCGGCGCTGTGATCGTGGAGACCGCGGCGGACGGCAGCACCTCACTCTGGGGGACCGTGACCCGCTGGGAGCCGCCGCACTGCGTCGCCTTCAGCTGGCATCCCGGTGCCACCGAGACCGAAGCAACCCACGTCGAGGTCACGTTCACGGCGGACGAGCCGGGCAGCACTCTGGTACGGCTGATCCACTCGGGCTGGGAGCGGCGCCGCGACGGCGCATCCGCCCGCCTGACGTACGACTCCGGCTGGGACCCAGTAATCACTTGTTTCGGCACGGCTGCCGGCAGGCTGCCGCACTAACCGGCAGCCTGCCGCGCTGGCAACGTTCAGGCGTCCCGGAGGCGTAGCAGCAGGCCCGCGGCCAGTAGTGCCGCGGCGGCCCACCCGGCCAGCACGCCGAGGCCGGCCCAGGGGCTGATGGCCAGGTGGCGCAGCCCGGTGGTGTCGAGGATATCCAGGCCGGCGTTCGTCGGCGTGTACCGCTCGACCCAGCGCTGCCAGACTGGCTCGCTGCCGAGGACCAGGGCGATGACCGGCGGGACGTAGAGCATACCCAGCACTGCGCCGGTAGCGGCGGCCGAGTCCCGCACGATCGTGGCGATGCCCAGGCTGAGCAGGCCGACGAGGGCGAGATAGAGCACCGCGCCCGCGGCTGCCCGGACGGTTGGCCCGTGGGCCAGCGACACCACCGCGAAGCCGTGCGCAGCGGTGAGACCGTTGCTCGTCAGGAGCAGCCGGCCCGCCGCGAGGCTTCCGGCCACCGCCACCACCGCAGCCGCGAGCACCAGGCCGGTCAGCCCGACGGCCTTCGCGGCCAGCACCGTCCAGCGCCGCGGCATCGCGGTGAAGGTCGTCCGGATCATCCCGGTGCTGTACTCGCCGCTGATGACCAGCACGGCCAGGACGGCGACCACGGCCTGGCCGACCTCAATCCCGGTCAGGCTCACCTTGGCGGGATCGACCGCGCAGCGGGTGCCGGCGCCGCACCTGGTGGCCGCCGCTGTGGCGGCTCCGACCGCGACGGTCAGCACGCAGCAGGTGGCCAGGATCCAGGCAGTTCCGGGCCCGGTGCGCAGCTTGGTCCACTCGGCCCGCAGCGCGTCGGACAGTCCGGCCCCCGCTGGCCCGACCGGGCGCGATGCGTCGTGCCGTGCGCTGGTCACCGTCTGGTTCATGCCGCACCGCCCGCGTCCCTGCGGCGCAGCAGCCAGGCCGCCAGGCCGAGCGCGACCGCTGCGTAGACACATAGCACGGCGAAGCCGGACCACGGCGCCAGCGGGAAGTAGTCGGGTGGCCCGTAGTGGCCGACCACCTGCTGGTACTGCGGCACGCTCTGCTCCATGGCGAATCCGGCCGCTGGGGTTACCCGCAGGATCCACTCGGACGCGCCCGCCGGCAGCACGCCGGAGACGCCGAGGATGTATGGCAGCACGATCGCCACGACGACGGCGGCGACGGTGGCGACGCTGCGGCGCAACACCGCACCGACGGCCAGCGCCAGCACCGACGCCACCCCGAGCATCGCACCGGTGCCCAGGATGACCCGGGCTTCGGTGAGCCAGCCGACCGGCAGCATGTACGTCCCGCCGGCCCGCGCGAGCTGGCTGCCCGCGATGACGCCCACCGCCACGGCTGCCGACCCGAGCACGAACGTCAGCAAGCCGATCACCAGCGCCTTGGCGGCCAGCAGCCGACCGCGCCGCGGGCTGGCGGCCAGCGTCGTGCGGATGAGGCCGCGCCGGTACTCCACGGTGATGAACATCGCCGCGATGACGATCATGATGAGCAGCCCGATGAACACGCCGAGCAGATGGTCGGCGAAGGTACCGGCGACGTAGCTGCTGTTGACCCCGCCGGCGACGACCGGCCCGATGTCGCCGGAGCCGGTAACCGTGAACCGGCCGCCGGCCTGGCGGAACCCGATACTGGGTGGCTGCGGTCCGTTGAAGTTCGCGTCGTCAGCGCCAACGTACTGGCCGGCCCATCGGCCGCCGGGCGTGCCTCCGCCCAGCTCAGCGACGTCGAAGGTGCCGGTTGCCACGCTGGCGGACGCCCCGCCGCCCGACTCGGCGTAGGTCGGGAAGTTCGGCGTGAAGTCCACCGGCGAGGTGGCGAACATGCCCGCCGTTACGCCGCCGGTCAGTCCAGCCAGGCGCGCCGTGCCAACCTCGGTCCAGTGCCGTCCGTCAGTCGAGTCGTATCCGGTGATCACGTCGCCTGAGCGGGTCAGGCGCAGCCAGCGCGCGGATGCGGCGGACACCAACCCGGGCAGGCCCGCGACGTCGCCGGTGTAGTTGTACTGCATGCGCACGCCGTGGCTGCCGGTGACCATCATCGCGGCG
Source organism: Streptosporangiaceae bacterium (assembly GCA_049675875.1). Classification (GTDB taxonomy): domain Bacteria; phylum Actinomycetota; class Actinomycetes; order Streptosporangiales; family Streptosporangiaceae; genus JAJYUU01. The sequence continues at coordinate 8,270 of JBAUAR010000342.1, read as the reverse complement.
TAGGCCGATCCGGGCCGCGTGCTGTCGGTGATGATGATTCCGGCCTTGGCCCACGGCACAAGGCCCCGGCTGCGCTGCGGAGTGTTCGGCGTGCCGGAACCACCGTCGTTCTCGATCACGCCGGTCAGCGACGTCACCCGGACGGTGATGGTCCCGTCGCCGGTCAGTGGCTGGCCCACGAGGTAGTAGCTGTCATTGACTGCCTCGCCGCCCGGCCCCGTCGGAACGTGCGACTGACAGCTGGCGCTGCAGTGATTGTTGTCGCGGGGCACGAGCAGCGCTACCACATCGATCAGCACGGCGGCGATGACGATGGCGATCACCCAGCCGCGCAGGGTCCGGAACTTGGTCCACTCGGCGTGCAGCAACTGGGCGAAGCCGTCTCGCCCGGCTTGCTGAGGTGGGCGGTACGGGCTGATGGTCGTGCTCATCGGGCTACCTCCCCAGCGGGCTGCGCGCGGAACTCGACCGCGTCCCTTGTCAGTTCCATGTATGCCGCTTCCAGCGTGGCCCGGTGCGCCGAGATCTCCGCGAACCCGACCCCGGCCTCGGTCAGCCGCGCAACGACGTCCTCGGCGGACAGGCCGGACACCTCCAGCTTGTCGCGGCCGGTGGCGGCGACGGTGGCCCCAGCGTGCGTCAGCACCGTCATCGCCTCCGACCGCGCGCCGGTCCGCAGCGTCACCCGGTCGCCGGACGCGGCCGCGATCAGCTCGGCCACGCTGGTGTCGGCGATCACCTTGCCGCGGCCGGCGACGACGAGGTGATCGGCCGAGTCCTCCAGCTCGCTCATCAGGTGACTGGACACCAGCACAGCCCGGCCCTCGGCGGCCAGGGATTGCAGGTACCCGCGCATCCAGACAATGCCTTCGGGGTCCATGCCGTTGAATGGCTCGTCGAACATCAGCACGGGCGGGTCGCCCAGCATGGCCGCCGCAATGCCCAGCCGTTGCCGCATGCCGAGGGAGAAGCCGCCCGCCTTGCGCCGGGCGGCCGAGGTAAGCCCGGCCTGCTCAATGACCTCATCCACCCGGCTGGCACGCAGGCCCTGGGAGTGGGCCAGCCACAGCAGGTGGTTGCGGGCGGTGCGGCCCGGCTGCAGGGCGGCAGCGTCCAGCATCGCGCCGATATGGCTCAGCGGGTGCCGCAGCTTCGGGTAGGGCTGGCCGCTGATGAGCGCGCTCCCCTGGTCGGGAGCATCCAGACCGAGGATGACCCGCATAGTGGTGGACTTCCCGGCACCGTTGGGTCCCACAAACCCGGTGACCTGACCTGGCTGGACGACGAACGACATGCCATCCAGGGCGAGCGTGGAGCCGAACCGCTTCCGCAGGCCGGCAACTTCGATAGTTGCTTCCATGCCACGAAGGCTAGGGTTTCCGCTGGCCGCAGGCGTCCCGCCGCGGAGCCGTCTTGGGGATGGCTGGCATGGGGGACAGTGCCCGGCGGTCATCCCTCGCGCGAGGGATACCAGGATGCACGTCCAGAGGGACGCCCGGACAGTCCGGGTGCGGCGACAATAGCAGCGTGGGCCGAGTAGCACTCTCAGGCGACACCCTGGCGGGCATGGTACGGCGGGTCGCCGCCGACCACCGTGCGGACGTGGTACGGCGGGCCGCCGCCGATCGCCGGGCACCCATGGTGGTCGCAGTGCTACTCGCTGCGCTCGCCGTCGGCCAGGCCATCGCGGCCGCGGTGAGCCAGAGCCCAGCCACTTCGAGTGGCCCGCTGGCGACTGTGGCTACCTCCGGCTGGCTGCTCGCTTCTTTCGCTGTGCTCCTCCCGAGCCTGGCCGCCACCCTGCCGCTCGGTTACTTCTGGGACCGGCCTGCGGTTGCCGCGACCGCGATCTGCGCGGCCAACGTGGTATCACTGGGTGTCTTCCGGCTGCTCACGATCGCCGGACTGGTCGCCCAGATCATCGTCTTGTTCCGGCTCGGCCGCCACGGGCCCCAGTTGCTGGCCGCCGGGCTCACCGTCCCGTTCCTCGTGCTGGCCTTCGTCGCTCCGGCAGGTCACGTCACAGGGCTAGCGTCCGGAGGGACCGTGCTGGCCATCCTGGCCGCGAGTCTTGGCCCGCTGGCCGCCTGCGCCGGGGCGGCGCTCCGGACCCGCAGCATGGCGGTTCAGCAGACCGCCGCCTCGGAGGCCTTCGCCGGTACCCTGCTCGAGAACACCGCACGCGGGGAACGAGCCCGCATCTCCCGCGAACTGCATGATGTGGTCGCGCACCACGTGTCCATGATCGCGGTACAGGCCGAGACGGCGAGGCTCGCCACGCCGGGGATGCCGGCGGCGGGAGCACAGCGGCTATCCGCGATCGGCGACACTGCCCGGGCCGCGCTGACCGAGATGCGACGGCTGCTCGGCGTGCTGCGCGAGGACAGCGGCGTCGAGATCGCTGACCGCCAGCCCCAGCCTGGCCTCGCGCAGCTCAACGAGCTCCTCGACGAGGCCAGAGACGTGTCGGGAATTGGTGCCAGACTCATCGTCAGTGGCTGGCTCACGAGCCTGGATCCCGGCGTCGAGCTGGCTGCTTACCGCATTGTGCAAGAGGGGCTGACCAACGCCAGGCGACATGCGCCTGGCGCGGCAGTCGACGTGGAACTGCACTTCGCCGACGACGCGCTGCACGTGCGGATCCGCGACAACGGACCGGGCCCGGCGGCCGAGCCGAGCCAGCGCGCGACCGGGCATGGCCTGCTCGGTATGCGGGAACGGGCGGCTGCCGTGGGCGGCGACTTCCAGGTCGGCGCAGCCCCAGGCGGGGGCTTCCTGGTCCACGCCTCGCTGCCGGCCAAGTCCGAGGCCGAGCTATGAGCCGGCCCGTTCCGTCCATAAGGATCGTCGTGGCCGATGATCATGAGGTTGTCCGCGCTGGATTTGCCGCGCTGCTGGCGACTCAGCCGGACTTCATCGTGCTGGGTACCGCAGCTGACGGAGCCGAGGCGGTACAGATCAGCCTCGAGCTGCATCCGGACGTCATCCTCATGGATGTCAGGATGCCCGGCACCGACGGCATCGAGGCGACCAGGCAGCTGACCGCCACCACCGGCGGGCCGCGAGTCATCATTTTCACGACCTTCGACCTGGACGAGTACGTCTACGACGCGCTCTGCGCCGGCGCGAGCGGATTCCTGCTCAAGGATGTGACGGCCGAGCGGCTGTTCGACGCCGTGCGCGTTGTCGCTGTCGGCGAGGCGTTGCTGGCCCCGACGGTGACTCGACGGTTGATCAGCGAATTCGCCCGCCTCCGGCCTGCTGCGCCGGCCCCGTCGGCAGCGGTCGCCGAGTTGACTGCGCGCGAGACCGAGGTGCTCCGGTTGCTAGCTGAGGGGCTGTCGAACGCGGAGATCGCTAGCCGGCTCGTGATCACGGAGGAGACGGTCAAGACGCACGTGAGCCGGGTTCTGCACAAGCTCGCGCTGCGTGATCGCGCCCAGGCGGTGGTCATCGCCTACGAGTCGGGCCTGGTCCGGCCCGGCTCCAGCGAGCAGCTGCGGTGACGTGCCCTGCGCTGCGCTAAGGCATTTCTCCGGAGCCAGCCGGACCAGCTCGCCTGACCCAGGTCGGCCCGTTCCGGCGCAAGTAGCCCCCGTATCCGACGACCGCGATGAGCACGACCAGCAGTCCGAGCCCGATCTGCAAACCGCGGGTCAGGCCAGGTGGGTAGATCACCTGGATCAGGTAGTGCGAGATGAACCCGCCCCGGTATCCGGCCTCGCCGCCCCGGCGGAGCAGGTAGTTCTGCAACCCAGTGAGCGGGCAGGCGAAACCGACTAGTTCCACCAGAGCGCCATACACCATCGCCGGCAGCTGTACCCAGATGAGCCGCGGCCACCGCCATGCCAGGAAGGAGCCGCCCACCACGAAGCCGATGAACAGCAAGTGGACAACGAGCACGAAGTCAGCGGCAATCAGGTACCACATCGGGTTCACCGCCAGGAAACGCTGACTTCAGCATAGAGCCCCGCGCTGAGCAGCCGCCGACGGCGATCAGCCTGGCTGGGCGGCCGGCCCGTACGCGGCGGCGAAACCCTGCCGCCAGCTCGGGTAGCGCAGCGTCCAGCCGAGTTCCTTCTTAGCCCTGGCGTTATCGGCACCGCGCGACTGCGTCGCCATCGAAGCCATGGCGCCGCCGGCGATCAGCCCGGCGACCCAGCCGGGGATACGCCTCGGCGGCTTGGCGCCGAGCACGTCCGCGAACGCCGGCAGCCACTCGCGCATCGGCGCGGGCTCGTCGTCGACGATGTGATAGATCGCCGGGCCGTCGTGGCCGAGGGCCAGAACGGTCGCCGCTGCCGCGTCGTCGAGATGGATCCACGAGCTGACGCCAGCGCCGTCGCCGACGATCGGGTACTGCCGCTTGCGCACCATCTTCGCCATGCCGTCGTCCCCGGCGCCATAGAAGCCGCCGTAGCGGAGCGCGATGCCACCCGCGGCGGTGACCGCCTCGTCGAGATGAGCCATCGCGGCGTTGGTCGCCCGCGCGGCCGCTGGCGGGGCGGGGTCGAGCGGGTCGTCTTCGGTCTTGACCCAGCCGCCCTCGCGCGCGTACCGATAGCTGGCGAAGCTCTGCGCGACGAACCGGCCCACCCCAGCCTCGCGCGCGGCGGCCAGCAGCGCGTCAGTGCCCTCGGTCCGGATCCGGTTGGTCAGCGCAAAGCTGCGGTCCAGGCTGCGCGACCACCGCATGCTGGCCAGGGCGGTTGCCTCGTGGATGATCGCGTCGGGGTGCGCCTCGAGCACGGCCCGCCGCACGGCGGTCGCGTCGAGCACGTCGAGCGCGACTGGCCGCGCACCGAGGTCACGGATCCGCTGCTCGTGTCCGGGGGACACGAACGTGCCGATCACCTCGTGTCCTGCATCGACGAGCTGGGGAACGAGGCGCGTGCCGATCGCACCGCTTGCCCCTGCGACGAAGACTCGCATCGTGTCCTCCTGATGGTCGAAGGGCCAGCTGCCGCCAGCCTGTGGTGCTATGACCCGGCTGGAACACCGAATGTGACGGTGGCGCTCGGTGCCAGCCCGGGCACGGTGATCGAGCGCCTGCGCCAACTGCCGGGCAACCGGGACGCCGCACGCCTGGCAGCCGCTGTTATTCCCCGCGCAGCCGAACGAAGGCGTCCCCGGCCAGGTCATTGAGCAGTGCGAGCGCATCGGCGCGGCTCAGGTCCTCGTCCGCCGTTAGCTGCGGGCTTGGCTTGCCGCGGTGAGCGGCAAGCGCGATGCACGCGTGCAGCGCTGCCCCGCAGAGGCCGCGCGCCGCGGCGTCCGGTGCGGGGATCACGCCGCGATACGGGGGGACCGGCCGGGGCACGGCCGCTGGCCAGTCCTCCGGGTCGCGCGGCACCTCCAGCGACAACACCGGGGCGATGTCGGCGGCCACGGCATCCCTGGCGGTCAGCGGGTTGCCGAGGGGCCACCGTCTGCGCAGCGTCGAGATGACGGAGGTGTGCCGGTACGGGCTGGTCACGACCGTTCGCGCCGGGATCCAGGGCGAGATCGCGATCGCGGGTACCCGCGGCCCGGACCGGTCGAAGCCGAACCCCAGCTCGCCGGGCGGCGCGCCGGGTACCGGGGGCGGCACCAGCGGCGGCGGAACGTGGTCGTAGGTGCCGCCGTGCTCGTCAAAGGTGATCATTAGCAGCGTGTTCCAGGCGTTCGAACCGCGCTCGGCGGCCGAACTACGCACCGCGTGGTAGACCCTGGCGAGCAGTTCCTCGCCGCCGAGCAGCGATGACGGCGGATCGATCGGCGCGTCAGGAAATAGTGCGTCGAACGCGGGGTGCATGTCGTTGTGCCCGTACAGCAGGTTCGGCTCGATGAACGAATACGTCGGTAGCGTGCCGTCCGCCGCGTCCTGCAGGAACACGTCGGTGCTGACGAACCTCGTCGCGAAATGCGGCCAGAGCCGCGGCGCGTGGATGACGCCGGTGAGCGACAGGTGACTCGGCGGGTCGCAATAAACCTTCCAGGTCAGGCCCGCGCGGTCGAGCCGCTCGAAGATGGTCTCGGCCGTGTTATGCACCGGGAACGAGTCAGCAGGCGACAGATTATTGACGAATCCGGACGACGACGCGGCGTGCACGAACGAGCGGTTGGCAAATGTCTGCGAGGGCACTTCGCAGAACCAGTGGTCGAACGTCGCAAAGCCGCGCGCGAGCGTGCACGTGACCGGCATCTGCTCGGGCGTGTAGCCGGTCATAATCTGGGCGAGCTCGTCGTAGCTCGGCCGTCTGCGCATCTCGGCCGCGAACGCGCTGACATAGTCGGCAACGAATCCGGTCATCGGCGGCGGCAGCCGCGGGTCGGGCGGGGCGTTGTACGGCGCGGTCATCTGGCCAGCCAGCATGTCGCGATTGGTCGGCGGATCGATGATGCCGAACAGCTGGGTGTTGACGTGCTGGTACTCCTCGCCGGGGTCGGGGCTCGGTGAGTTCATCCCGGCCGCGACTCCGTACTCCAGTACGGACCGGCCGCCGGCGTCTGCCCAGTCGGGAACGGGATTGGTGAGAACGGTGCCCGTTACCCCCGTAAAGCTCGCGACCTCACCGGGCTGGTAGAGCCTGCCGAGCAGGTTGTCGAACGAGCGGTTCTCGAACATCAGGACCACGACGTGATCCAGCGCGGTGCTGCGGTCCGGATGCGGCATGACAGCACGGTAGCGGCTTGCGGCGGGCTCGCGGCCGGGCGGGCAGCCGGCTGATCTGTAGCGCTCGCGGCGACGGTAAGGTCGCGGCCATGGAGATTCGCGATGTGGCCGTCGTGGGCCTCGGCACTATGGGGGCCGGCATCGCGGAGGTGTTCGCGCGCGCCGGGATTGGCGTCGTCGCGATCGAGGCTGATCCGCAGGCGCTGCGGAGCGGACTGGGCACAATCGACGCCAGCCTCTCCAGGGCGGTCAGCCGCGGCAGGCTGGCGGCCTCGCAGCAGGCCGAGATCCGGGCGAGGGTTCGACCGGCAACTGCCTTCGCTGATGCGGCCGGTGTCGACCTGGCTGTCGAGGTCGTGCCGGAGCAGATGGAGATCAAGCGGCAGGTCTTTGCCGAGCTCGACCGAGTCTGCAGTCCGGACGCGATCCTCGCGACCAATACTTCGTCCCTATCGGTAACGTCGGTCGCCGCCACGACCCGGCATCCCGGCCGCGTCGTCGGCATGCACTTCTTCAACCCGGCGCCGGTGATGGGCCTGGTCGAGGTGGTCGCCACGGTGCTGTCCGACGACGCGGTGCCCGCGGCGACCGCTGACCTCGCCCGGCGGCTCGGCAAGACGCCCGTCCAGGTCGGCGACAGGGCCGGTTTCGTCGCCAACGCCTTGCTGCTGCCGTACCTCAGCCACGCCGCGGCGCTGCTGGAGACCGGATACGCGACAGCGGCGGACATCGACAAGGCGGCGACGGCGGGCATCGGGCTGCCCATGGGCCCGCTGGCCCTGCTCGACCTGATTGGCCTCGATACCTCGCTGTCGATTCTCGAGGTCCTGCACGCCGAGTTCGGCCTGGCCAGGTACTGCCCGGCGCCGCTGCTGCGCCGGCTGGTCACCGCGGGCCGGACGGGCCGGAAAGCCGGCCGCGGCATCTACCGGTATCCCGGCGGGGTCGAGGGCGTCGAGGCCGACGGGGGAGCGGGGGCGGCACCCGACACGGTCACCGTCATCGGTTCGGCGGACGAGCAGGAAGCCGCGCTCGCTTCGGCGCTCGCGTCGGCAGGCATCAACGTAACGAGGAACCCGGCGCATCCCACCGAGCTAGTCCTGATCGTCGCGGAGTCGGGACAGCCGGTGCTCCCGGCAGCGCTCGCGGCCGGCCGGGCCGGCGAGGCGGTCGGACTGCACCTGCCCGGCGGACTGGGCACGGGGGCACTCGCTGAGCTGATTGCGACGAGCCTGACTTCTGACCCGGCCATGCGCGCGGCGGCAGCGCTCGCGACCCGGCTGGGCCTGACCGTCGTCCGCGCGCCGGACCGGCCCGGATTCCTCGTCGGCGCGCTGCTCTATCCGCATCTGGCCGACGCGGTGCGGATGACGCAGGACGGCTACGCCAGCGCGGCCGACATCGACGTCGTCATGACGCTCGGCTGCGGATACCCACGCGGGCCGTTCGAGCTGATCGACGCGGCGGGTGCGGCGGACGTGCTCGCCGGGCTGCGCGCTATGTATATCGCGTACGGATACCCCGCGCTTGCTCCACCGCCACTGCTTGCTGAGCACGCGGCGGCCGGGATCGACTTCGCCGCCGCGCCACCCGCGCGGCCGGAGGCGGCCAGCGC
>JBAUAR010000341.1:0-3652 GCA_049675875.1 Streptosporangiaceae bacterium | reverse complement strand
GCCTTCGGGGGCGGGCGCGGGCGGGGGACCCGCGCCCTTTGGGGGGCCTAGGGGGCGGTACCGGCCATGGCGCGCTGGCCAGCGGCGGTGTCCGCCAGCCGTGCACGGAGCTTGGACCGGCCGCGGTGCAACCGGGACATCACGGTGCCGATGGGCGTCCCCATCATCTCGGCGATCTGCTTGTACGGGTAGCCCTCGACATCGGCCAGGTAGATGGCCGCGCGGAACTCCTCGGGCAGTTCGCGCAGCGCCTGCAGGATGTCGGAGTCGGCGAGCCGCTCCAGCGCCTCGGCCTCGGCCGACCGAGCCGGAGGCATGAGCGGGTCGCTGCCGACCTGCCAGTCGTCCTGGAAGTCGGCACCTAGGTCCTGGACCGGCTCGCGGCGCTTCTTCCGGTAGCTGTTGATGAAGGTGTTCGCCAGGATGCGGTGCAACCAGGCGCGCAGGTTCGTACCTGGCTTGAACTGATGCAGGGCGGCGTAGGCCTTTGCCAGCGTCTCCTGAACCAGGTCCTCGGCGTCGCTGGGGTTCCTCGTCATCCGCAGCGCGGCCGGATAGAGCTGTCCCAGGAACGGCATGACGTCGCGCTCGAACAGCGCATCCCGGTCCGGCATCGACGGGAGCTGCCCTGGCTCGGCCGTTCTGGCCAGCTGTACCTGGTCGTGCCGTGCCGTTGCCGCATCTGCCGTCACCATGCGCTCCGCTTCCGTCGGGGGGAACTGACACAGCTATGACGCAACTGGCGGGTAACACGACGCGTGATCTAGGTAACACTGCGGCTACGCAGCGTGTGCGGAAGCCCGGTGAGTGGTCAGATCCAGCGATGGAACCACATACGCGACAACCAGGCAGAGAACGGGATAACCTCGGCGGTCAGCACGGGGTAGAGGTACGCGAGATTGACCAGCACCGCGATCAGGTAGCCGCCGGCTCCGATAGCGCCCATGGCCCGCCGACCGGGCGCTGCCCGCGTTGGCCCGATGATCAGCCCCAGGCACAGCGTGATGGCGATGATCATGAACGGCTCGAAGGCGACCGCGTAGTAATAGAACTCTGTGCGGTTGTCGTGCCAGGCGTACCAGATCCACGGGAGCCAGCCGGCCGCCACGCCAAGCAGCGCGGCCCCGGCCCGCCAGTCACGCCGCGGCACCCGGCCGAACACCAGGTCACCGATCAGCCCGCTGAGCCACCAGAACAGGCAGAACGCCAGCGCCAGCGTGCCACCCCACCAGATCAGCGGGGTGCCGATGGCGAGGACCTCCGAGGCCGTGCAGTGCGAGCCGCACGTGCTGGCGTGGGGCTCGCTCCAGTAGAAGGAGATGGGTCTCGCCAGCACCAGCCAGCCGACCGGGCTGGACCGGTAGGACTGGTAGGAGGTCAGCCCGAGTCCGAACTGGAGCATCCAGTGGTTGTACTGATACCAGGAGTCGATGGCGGACCAGATCGGGGTGTGGTTGCCGTGCAGTGCTGCCCAGTTCCGGTCGTAGCCGTCGCCGGTAGCGAACCAGCCGCTCCACGACGCCGCGTACATAACCAGCGGGGCGAGGATGAACCAGACCGGGAGCCACTTGACGTCGCTGCGCAGGCTGCCGTTGCGCCAGGCGGCGTACCCGGCCGCTCGCCTAGCGCCGAGGTCCCAGACGACCGCGAGCCCGGCGAACGCGAACAGGAACCACACCCCGCTCCACTTGCTCGCGCAGGCCGCGCCGAGGCACAGGCCCGCCGCCACGCGTAGCCAGCGGATGCCGAGCTGCGGGCCAGCCTCGTCTGGGCCGGCGGCGACCGTGTCCGTGAGCCTCGCCACCATGCGATCCCGGTCAATGACCAGCAGGCCGAAAGCGGCGAGCACCCAGAACATCACGAAGATGTCGAGAATCGCCGTTCGGCTCAGCACGAGTTCGAGGCCATCAAGGGCGAGCAGCAGGCCCGCCACGCAACCCAGCAGAGTGGACCGGGTCATTCGCCGGACGATCCGGGCGAGTAGCAGGATGGACAGCGTGCCGACCACGGCGACCGAGAACCGCCAGCCGAACGGGCTCAGGCCGAACACGAACTGGCCGACCGCCATCATGATCTTGCCAAGCGGCGGGTGCGCGACGACCTCGCCGGTCAGGTGCCCGTTGGTGAGCGCGAATATGTTCGGGTTGCCGCGAACGAGCAGGTTATTGACGTTGCTGACGTGGCTAAGCTCGACGCCGTGATGCAGGATCGAGTTCGAGTCCGGTACGTAGTAGGTCTCGTCGAACACCACCGCGTCCGGCTTGCTGAGCCGGTAGAAGCGCAGGAACCCACCGAAGACCGTGACCAGGATCGGGCCGGCCCAGCCCCAGAACGTGCTGCCGAGCACGATCGCGCTGCCGTGCCGGCTAGCCCTGGTGAGCAGGGAGCTCTCGGTGGTCTCGGCCGGCGCCGTCTGGTAGACGTCCATCGTCAGTAATGGTAGGCGCGGCACGGCTAGCGTAGGCACGGACATGATCCAGGCAGGTTCTGAATCTGCGCCATCATCCGGCACCCTGACGGTTGCGGTGGCGCCTGCCGGCGATACGCCCGACGTCACGGCCCGGTTCGGCGCCGTGCTCGCGGCGGCCGGTCTGATAGCCGTGGCGGATCCGGCCCGCCTGGACCGGCTTGTCGCTGCTACCGGCATCGCCCTGGCCGGCCGGGTTGTGGGTCTTGATGGCAGCTCGCCTGTCGTGGGTCGCGACGACAGCTCGCCGGGTGGCCGGGTTGTGGGTCGCGACGGCAGCCCGTCGGCCGGCCTTGTCGTGGGTCTTGATGGCAGCTCGCCGGCGGCCCGGGTCCCCGAGCTGCTCGCCGAGCTGACGGCCGGGCAGGACGTGCTCCTTCTCACCGACTCCGGGCTCGCCAGCGCCGACGAGCTCGGCCGCAGCCTCGTGGCGGCAGCCGCGGCGACCGGGATCCGGGTGATCGCGCTGCCGGGGCTGTCGCCCGTCACCGCCGCGCTGGCCATAGCCGGGCTGTCGGCCGAGAGGTTTGTCTTCGAGGGCGTTCCGCCGCGGCGAACTGAGGTGCGAGAACGGCGGTTCGCCGAGTTGGCGGCCGAGTCCCGGACGCTGATCTTCAGTGAATCGGCGGGCCAGCTCGCTCGGACGCTGGCGGAGCTTGCGGCCGCGCTCGGCGCCAGCCGCCCGGCTGTGGTCTGCCGTGGGCTCGCGACGGTCGAACAGGACGTGCAGCGCGGCTCGCTCGGTGAGCTAGCTGGTGAGCTGGCCGGCGAGTTGACCGGCGCTGCGCAGGGCGACGTGACGGTCGTGGTGGCCGGAGCAGAGATTCCCGACACCGGGGCGGCGGCGGCCGGGCCGGACGTGCTCGCGGCAGCGGTCGCGCAGGTCCAGGCGCAGGTCAGGGACGGCACGACGACCAGGGACGCAGTCGCCGCGGTCGCCGGGCAGACCGGCCTGCGCAAGCGAGACCTCTACAACGCGGTCAGCAGTTCCCGCTAGCGGCCTGGCTGCCACCACCTAATCGCCCTGCCCTCCCGGCCCGCCGGCCCGCCCGTTAGGCCCCGTGGTCCGCCTCCGTTCACCCGGCCCGCCCCGCCCTGCCCGGCCACATCCGGGACCGAAGGGGAGTGATTGTCACAACGACCCCGCACTAGTGGGGTGGTTGTGACAATTGCGTCCCTTCGTGG
>JBAUAR010000340.1:0-3384 GCA_049675875.1 Streptosporangiaceae bacterium | reverse complement strand
GTGTAGGTCCGGCCACCACCGTCGAGGCCGCCACGGTCACCGTCAGGGCCGCCACGGCCACGGTCACCGTCCGGCCGGTTCGCGGTCGACGACTGCTGGCTCCGTGCCGCGGCCACGGCTCCCGCCGCGCTGCCCTCCAGTTGCAGGTGCGGCACGATCGGCTCCAGCCAGCGGGGCATCCACCAGGCGTGCCGGCCGAGCAGGGTCATGATCGCCGGTACCAGGATCATCCGGACCAGCGACGCGTCGATCAGCACGGCGAAGGCCATGCCGACGGCGAGCATCTTCACCGTGGGATCGGAGTTCGCGACGAAGCTGAGGAACACGGCGACCATGATCGCGGCGGCGGTGGTGATCACCCTGGCGGTGCTGCCGATGCCGATCGCCACCGCACGGCGCTCATCGCCGGTCGCGATCCACGCCTCGCGGATGCGCGACATGAGGAACACCTCGTAGTCCATCGACAGTCCGAACACGATCGCGAACACCAGCATGGGCACGTACGCCGGAATGGGCAGCGTGGTCTGCAGCCCGATCACGCCCTTGATCCAGCCCCATTCGAAGATGGCAACGATGACGCCGTAAGCGGCGCCGATCGACAGCAGGTTGAGGACGGCCGCCTTGAGCGCGATGACGACGGACCGGAACGCCATGGTCAGCAGCACGAACGCGATCGCGACGACGGCCAGGATGAGCCACGGCAATCTGGCGGTGATCTGCCGGGTGAAGTCCACCGCACCCGCGGTCGTCCCGGTCACATAGGTCGTGGCGTGCTGTTTCGGGAGCACGTCAGCGCGGAGCGTGTCGACCAGATCGGTTGTCTGCGGCGCCTGCGGCCGCGTCGTCGGGACGGCGCTGAACACCGCCGTCGTGCTGGCTGAGTTGACCACCGCGGGGCCAACGGACGCGACCCCGGGCGTGCCGGCCACTGCCATCTGGATGCTGCTGAGCAAGCTGCTGTCGGCAGAGGCTGACTGTTTCGGCAGCACGACCACGACGGCGAGCGGGCCGTTGGACCCAACCCCGAAGCCCAGCGTCATGAGGTCGTAGGCACGGCGGCTGGAGTCGCTGGTCGGATTGGTGCCGTTATCGGGCTGCCCGAGGGTAATAGCGAAGAACGGGATCGCGAGCACCCCGAGCACCACCACGCTGAGGACGAGCCACGGTATCGGGTGCCCGCTGACCTTGCGGCCCCACCGAGCGAACGCGGACTGCTCGTGCCGCTCTTCGGTTGCAGCGGCCGTGTGCTGAGCCTCTGCCATCGCGGTCTCGCCGGCCTTGTGTGCGCGAATCCGGGCGGTCAGCGCCCGGATGTTCTCCCGGGCGGCGCCCATGAACGCCGGCACCAGGGTCAGCGCAGCGAGCATGCTCACCGCAACGGTGATCGCGGCGGCCAGGCCCAGCGCGCCGACGAAGGAGACCTCGGATATGTACAGGCCCAGAATGGAGATCACGACGGTACTGCCCGCCACGACGACGGCCGCGCCGGAGGTGCCCGCCGAGCGCCGCACCGAGGTCAGCACGTCCATGCCGGTGTCCAGTTGCTCCCGGTGCCGGGCGACCAGGAACAGCCCGTAGTCGATGGCCACGCCGAGGCCGAGCAGCGTGGCAATCGTGGGCGCCGTCGTCGGGAACGTGATCGCAGCCGCGAGCACACCGAGCAGGGACAGCCCCGCGCCGACGCTAAAGATCGCCGAGACGAGCGGGATCGCCGCCGCGACCAGCGACCCGAACATGAACAGGAGCAGGATCAGCGCGCAGGCCAGGCCGATGGCCTCGGACGTCCGGTCGCTCGATTTCTGGCCGATCTCGCCCACCCCGCCGCCGTACTCGACCTGCAGCCCGGCGTTGCGGGCCGGGGCCACCGCGCTATTCAGTCGATCGAGATAGCTGGTATCCAGTGAGCTGGGGTTCGCGTCGAAGGACACGCTGGCGTACGCGATCGTGCCGTCCTTCGAGACGGCGCCGGTTGATGGCGAGCTAAACGGGCTGACGGCCTTGATCACGTCGGGCAGCTTCGCGACATTGGCCGTGGCCTGGTTGACCGCGTTCACCGCAGCCGAGTCGCCGGTGAGAGTACCGGTCTTAGCGCGGAAGACGAGCTGGCCGGAGTAGCCGCCCTGTGAGGGAAATGTCGTGTTCAGCCGGTTCAGCCCGACGTCGGATGGCGTGCCTGGCACGTTGTAGTTGTTCACGTACGTGCCGCCGAACTGCTGATTGGCCGCCAGCAGCCCGCCGAGAATGATCACCCAGGCGATGATCACGGCCCAGCACCACCGCGCGGAAAATCCGCCAAGCCGTTCCAGCCACTGGTTCACTGCACCATCCCCGCTGTGACGGCGCATCCCTGTCAGCCGCGGCGCCCCCGGCCCGACCTGCGCCTTCGCGCGAATATCCCCCGCTTCACGGGCTGGCACGCCTAGCCGGGCCTGCCAGCCCGCGGATCACCAGATGGGCGGGTGGCGGTCCTGCCACGGCCGCGCCGCCTCGAGCTGCGCCGACAGTGAGATCAGGGTGCCTTCAGCGCCCATCTGGCCCGCCAGCATGATGCCGATCGGCAGTCCGCCGTCGGTCCAGTACAGCGGCACGCTCACCGCGGGCTGCCCGGACAGGTTGTACAGCGCGGTCCACGGCGTGAACTGCGTCTGCCGGATGAAGTTCACCTCGGGCTCGACCTCGTCGAACCAGCCGACCGGACGCGGCGGCAGCGCCAGCGTCGGGCTCAGGATCGCGTCGTAGCCGGTCAGCGCCCGCAGCGCCACCCGGACGCTGGCCTGCAGGATGCCCTGGTGCAGCAGCAGGTCGGCAGCCGACAGCGCCATGCCCTTGGCGCGCAGGTACCGGGTCAGCGGCAGCAGCTCCGCCTCCTGGTCCGGCGCGATCGGCGCCAGCGTGGCCATGGAATACCACAGCGCGAGGAATGACGGCACAGCCTCCACGGGGAACGGCAGATCGACGTCCTCCACATCGTGACCGAGCGAGGTGAGGAGCGTGCTCACGTCCTCGTAGGCGGCCACGCAGTCCGGGTGCACCTCGGCGCCGCCGATCAGCGTCGTCAGCGAGCGGGCGATCCGGAGCCTGCCGGGCTCGCGGCTGGCGTAGCCGAGGAACGACTCCCCCGCCGGCAGCGGCGGCAGCGTGTACATGTCGCCGGGATGGTTGCCGGTCATGGCGTCCAGCAGGAGCGCGGCATCGGCCACGGTCCGGGCGAGCGGGCCGTCGGTAGACAGCCCGACCAGATCCGGCATCAGCGGGCCCTGCGAGATCCGGCCGCGGGTCGGCTTGATGCCGAACAGCCCGCAGACGCTGGCCGGGATCCGGATCGAGCCGCCGCCGTCGCTGCCCTGCGCGGCCGGCGCGAGGCCGGCGGACACGGCCGCGGCC
>JBAUAR010000339.1:0-12684 GCA_049675875.1 Streptosporangiaceae bacterium | reverse complement strand
CAGCGGCCCGCCGCCTGTGTGTCCGGGCTAATATCGCTGATGCATCAGCCGCCGCACAGCCCGCAGGGTGTCGTCGGCGATCGCGGTCGCCCGTTCGTTTCCCGCAGCGAGCACGCCACGGAGGTAGCCGGGATCGGCGGCCAGCTCGGCCCGGCGCGCCCTGATCACCGCGAACCGGTCGTTGACCGCCTCGATCGCCGCGGCCTTGAGCCGCGCGGCCCCGCCCGTCCCGATCTGCCCCGCAACCTTCTCCGGCGCCGTGCCGCGGCAGAGCGCAGTGAGCAGCAGCAGGCTGGATACCTCGGGGCGTCCGGCCGGGTCGTAGCTGACGGACCGCTGCGAATCCGTCCTCGCCCGGCCCAGCAGCCGCGCCGTCTCGTCGGCGGTGGCCCGCAGCGGGATGGTGTTGTGCCGGCTCTTGCTCATCTTCTGACCGTCTAGGCCGAGTAGCAGCGGCGCGCTGCTGAGCAGGCCGTCTGGCTCAGGGAAGTACGGCGTCACTGGGCTGTAGCGGTCGTTGAACCGGCGGGCGATGGTCCGGGTGATCTCCAGGTGCGGCAGCTGGTCCATGCCCACGGGGACCAGGTTGGCGTGGCAGAACAAGATGTCGGCCGCCTGATGCACCGGGTAGGCAAGCATCAGCCCGGACACTGTTTCGAGCCCGGCCGCTGAGACCTCGTCTTTTACGGTCGGGTTGCGGCTGATCTCGGCCACGCTGACCAGGCTCAGGAACGGCAGCAGCAGCTGATTGAGCGGCGGAACCTGGCTGTGGGCGAAGATGGTCGCCCGGTTCGGGTCTAGCCCGATGGCTAGGTAGTCGGCCAGCAGCCCGGTCACGATGTCCGGCAGGTCGGCCGGCAGGACACGGTCGGTCATGGCCTGGTAGTCGGCGATGAGCACGAGCACCTCGACGCCGGCGTTCTGCAGCCGCACCCGGTTGTGCAGGGAGCCGAAATAGTGACCGACGTGCAGGGCGCCGGTCGGACGGTCACCACTGAGCATGCGGAACGCGGCCGGATCGGTCTCGATCGCGGCCTCAAGGTCGGTGCTGCGCTGCTGGCTAGCGAGTTGTGAGCGAGTCAGGGTCGCGGCGGACATGGCGGGTTACCTCCAGGCTGGTAGTGAGTGAGAGCCCGCCAGCAGGCCAGACCACGCCCGGATGCGCGTCGACGGCGCTGCCCAGCGGGCGCGCCGTCGGTTGAATGCACGGACTAGCGGCCGCTCAGCGCGGCCACCACCAGCAGGTTCCGGATATCCGTCGCACGATCACAGCATACCGGGCCAGTGTCCGGTCACGCACGTAGCAGGTCGCCGGTGCTGACCTGGCAGCCCGGCAGCAGCAGGCTCGCGAGATCCGGCCGCGCGCCGGACAGGATCCACTCGCACAATCCGGCCAGCTGGTAGCTGATCAGCGGCGGCACCGCATCGCCGATGTGCCGGTACATGTTCGACAGCGTGCCGGCGAACGGGTAGTCGCGCGGAAACCCCTGCAGGATCGACATCTCCCGGACCGTGCAGAGCCGGTCCTGCTCGGGATGGGCATAGCGCCCGTTACCGATGTGACTGCACTCGCGCTTGATCGTCGGCGCCGGCCGGTCCCACCACATCCGGCCGTAGATGTCTGGGTGACTGCCGAACTTACCGCGCGCGGCCCGGCCGGCCATTGCCGGCGTCAGCAAGCTCGCGTGGTCGGGATGACCGACGAGATCGGCCCAGCCTCCGCCGTCGCGCGGTACCGCAGCCAGCCGCCGCAGGTTCACATCGGCCCGGAAGGCCGGACTGACGTGCAGCGGATCGTCGGGGTTCGGCCGTCCCGGCCGCACCGGCAGCAGGTCCCAGATCGCCCGTCGTACATGGCAGGCCTTGACGTCGATCCGCCAGCCATGCCAGAGGCTGCCGAGGCCGCGCAGGCGCAACGGCCGCCGGGCGGCCACAACGATCGCGCGCTCACGCCGCTGCGGCAGCCCGAAGTCGGTGAAAAAGTGGGTATCCGCGATCGCCGCGTATCCGAGGTCATCCAGTCGCCCGAGCAGGCTTCGCAGGTGTCCGCCGAACCGGCCGGTGACGAGCTCCCGGGCATTCTCCACGAGCACAATGTCCGGTCGCAGCAGTTCCGCGTAGTCGCCCACCCGGCCGACCAGACCGTTGCGCCGGTCGTCCCGCACGTGATTGCTGGCGATGGCGCGGGAGAATCCGGTGCACGGCGGGCTGGCGACCAGGACGGCCGGACACTGCCTGGCCAGGCCCATCGCGTCGAGCACGTCCGCAGGGTCGGCACGAGAGAGGTCTGCCTCGATTGGTGTCAGGCCGATGCCCGCCGCGTAGGTCGCGTTGCAGCCGAGGGATCCAGCGGCCGCGCTGGGCTTCCCGATCTGTGCATCGGCGGCGCCGATCAGCTCGAACCCGGAGTGCCGGCTGAATCCGCAGCTCATACCGCCAGCGCCGGAGAACAAGTCGACAACGGGCCACGCCTGCGTCACCAGCCACCTCCAGCACCGAACCCTAGGCGCTGTGGCCGGCAGATTCGCGGCGCCGGGCCGATGCTGCTACCGCGCCGCCACGTGGCGGTCGGCGGCGAGAAACAGGTTCATCAGCCAGCCGATGACACCGACGACGATGGCTCCCCAGAAGGCCGGCCAGAAGCCAGTGATGTGGAACGGCAGCGACAGCTTGCCCGCTACCCAGCTGCACAGCCACAGCAGCAGCCCGTTGACCACCAAGCCGATGAGGCCCAGGGTGAGCACGTAGAACACGCATCCCACCGTCTTGACGACTGGCTTGATCACCGCATTCACGATGCCGAAGACCAGCGCGACGACGATGAGCGTCCCGGCCTTGGACCAGTCACTCCCACCGGTCAGCTCAATTCCTGAGATGACGAGGTGGGCGACGCCGAGCGCAGCCGCGACGACGAGAATGCGTAGCACCAGCTTCATGCCGACATCCTGCCATGCCAGTCAAAAACACATAATCACACGTAGAAACCGGTACACACGGCCGAGAGCGTGGTTGCGGAGCATGGCACGCTCCGATAGGTGCTGCGATAAATAACGGCCCTTGCCCTGAATCGTCTTCATATTCGGATTGTCTATGTCACCTGCGAGAATGCTCGTGTCGGTGTTAGACACCGTGGCGGAGCAGGTGCCACGATCACGACCGGGGGGTTTCTGCTGCCACCGGGCAGCGAGCCGTGGTGCACTCGGGGGCGGCATGGGCCTGGCGTGGATGACAGATGACGGCGGCCCGTTGCGACCGTCCTGGCCTGACCAGCGAAGCCGCTGGCCAGGTGGCCCGATTCCGTGGAAGCAGCCAGCCGGGCGGCATGCTGCGCCGCGGGGCTCGCGCAGTCACCAGCGGAAGTGGACGAAGACCCGGCCGAAGTTCTTGGAGTCTTTCTCGACGCGGTGGTAGAGCGCCTTGATTTCCTTCTGCTGCAGGAACCGCAGCACGCGCTTCTTGAGCTGCCCGGACCCTTTGCCGGGGATGATCTCGACCAGTGGCGCCTTCGTCCGGACGGCTTCGTCGATGATGCCTCGCAGCGCGCGGTCGATGTCCTGGCCACGGTTATAAACGTCGTGCAGATCGAGCGTGAGCTTCATGCGCCTTTCCCTGATACGTAGCCCACGGTACGGCACGGGACCGGCGGACGCGCGCTATGTTGCGGGTACCACCAGCCGGTTCACGATGTAGACGGTCGCGTTCGCGGTGCGCAGGTTGCCGCAGCTCACCCACGCGTTGTTGACGAAGTAGCTCGGGGGCGCCTTCGACGGGTAGATCTTCGTCCCGCCGAGCGTGGTCAGCACCCGTTGCCGCGCCAGTTCGGCGGGCCGCACCCGCCCCGCGACGATCTGGAACTTGAGCACGCGGACCAGGTCGGACCTGGTGGAATACAAGGCCTGCAGATTGCTGGTCCCGAAAGCCGCGAAAGCCGCATTGTCGGGCGCAAAGACTGTGACTGCGCGTGCTGAGTTGAGCATCCCGGCCAGCCCGGCCAGCTGGATCGCGTGCACCAGTTCAGAGAGGACCGGCGCCTGAGCCATGGCCGTGGCGACCGGCAGACTCGCCAGACCTCTGCGGCTGCTAGCGCCGCCGATCCGGGGCAGCTGGTTACAACCCGTGCCAAAGGGGCGGCCGAGGGTACCAGGCGCTGGTGCGTGAGCACCGACGCCGGGACGACGACCGCGCACGTCGGCCAGGCGCACCGACCGGCTCGCCAGACGCCCGGCCACGGAGTGCCCGGCCTTGCCGTGACCAGCTGCTGACCTCGGTGCGGACGCGGTACTCGCGCTGCAGGCCACAGTGGCCAGGCTGAGGCTGATCGCGGCGGCCGCCGCCGCGGTGAGCTTGGATCGCATGATGTCGTCTCCCCCGCCTGCGTACCTAGAGTCTTCCTCGGCCTGCAGCGCGTAATCGCCGGTTCCCACGCCGACGCGGTCGCCGCCGGCGGATCGCCGCCTCTAACACCCTGTGACCAGGAGTGTCTTAGGAGTGACGACGGGTACGAAGCCGGGGTACGCCGAGCTGCGGCCCTGCGGGGGTGGCCGCGCGGCGTCACGACGGTGTGAATCGGGGGATCAGATGAGCAGCATGCCTGAGCGCGACGCGCCCGGTCAGTGGAGCGGCGGCACGCAGCAGGGCTCGCAGGAGTGGGTCGGTAGCTCAGACCAGCGCGACATACCCGGACAGGAGCACTTCGGCGGCGCGCCGCCACGCGGCATGCCGCAGGGCGGCGGCTACCCGGACGACCAGCACGGTTCCTACTGGGCTGGTCAGCCAGGCGGGGCGAGTCCGGTGGACCGGGACGAGACGCGGGTCGTCGGTCGCCGAGTCGTGCAGTACATCATCGACTACATCCTGGTCGGCATCATTCCGGGAATCGCGTACTGGCTGCTCGATCGCGGCAGCGGGTTCCTGCACGGCTTCGGCTGGGCTCTTGCGACGCTGATCGCGCTGGTGATCTACCTGTGGTACTGGGTGCTGCGACCGAACAGCCATCACGGACAGACCTTTGGAATGCAGTTGCTCGGGGTTCGCGTCGTCAGCAAGGGAGGTGGCCCCGCCAGCATGCTCCAGTTCTTGGTCCGCGGTGTCATGCTGATCATCGACACCCTTTTCTTCGGCCTCGTCGGCCTGATCACCATGATGGCGTCGCGGTATCACCAGCGCGTTGGTGATCACCTAGCCAGGACGCTGGTGGTCGGGGCTGGCTACGCGGCGAGCGGGTCAGGCGGCGGTCGCGAGTTCGAGCAGACCGGCGCGTCGGCATCCGACGAGCGGCTGGCGAGCCCGGACTTGTACGCCGAAGACCGACTTGGGCACGGTGCCGTGCCTGACACGGGTCCGGGCGGAACGAGCACGTCCCACCACGACCGGTTCTAGTGACGCCGAGCGAGCGCGGCCCCGATCCGGCGCAGCCTTGAGCAAGCTGTGCCGGAGCAGGCGCTGGTCGCCCGCTAGCCGGCCGGCTGCGCCTCGCTCACGAGTTGCGCCCGCAACCGCTTCCGGTCGGTCTTTAGCACGCTGGTCAGCGGTATCGCATCAACGACCCTGACCTCGCGCGGGTATTTCACGGCCGACAAATGCTGCTGCGCGTGCGCCACCAGCTCGTCAGGCGTGACGGTACTTCCCGGCACGAGCTGGACAAATGCCACGACTTCCTCGCCGTAGATCGGATCCGGCCTGCCGACGACGGCCGCGGCGACCACGGCCGGATGCTGCACTAGTACGTCCTCGACGTCCCGCGGGTAGACGTTGTAGCCGCCGCGGATGATCAGGTCCTTGATCCGGTCAACGATAAAGAGGTAGCCATCGGCGTCGAGGCGACCGACGTCGCCGGTGTGGAGGTAGCCGCCGCGCAGCGTCTTGGCGGTCTCCGCGGCGGCGTTCCAGTACCCGGTCATGAGCACCGCGCCGCGGACGCAGATCTCGCCGTCCTGGCCCGGACTTGCCGCACTGCCATCCGGCAGTGCGATCCGGACCTGCACGCCCGGGGCCGGCAGGCCGACGCTACCCGGCCTCGCCCGGCCGAGCGGCGAGGTCGCGATGATCGCGGCGGACTCGGTGCAGCCGTAGCCTTCCGCGATCTCCACGTGCGGCAGGCGTCGGCGGAAGTCATCGATGACCTGGAGCGGTAGCGGCGCCGCGCCGCTGTTGAGGCGGGCAAGCGCGGACAGGTCGTAGTCCTCCAGCGGCTGCTGCAGCAGCATCTGCAGCATCGATGGCACCATCGGGCTGACGTTGACCTTGTGCAGCTCAGCGAGCTGCAGCCAGCCGGACGGATCAAACCAGCGCATCAGCACGGTCACGCCTGGCTCAGGAACGTGCAGACTCAGGACGCTGACCATCAGGCCGTAGACGTGCGAGAGCGGCAGCGCCAGCAAACCCGTCCGCTGCGCCGGATCATAGGACGTGGCGGCAGCCGCCCAGGCGGCGGCAGAGAGAGCGTTATGACTGATCATGACGCCCTTCGAGCGGCCCGTCGTGCCGCCGGTGTAGAGCAGTGCGGCGAGCGATGCCGGATCGGCATCGATCAGCTCGGCCGGCGCCGCGGATTCCAGTGCGGCAAAGTCCAGCACGGGCACGCCGCCTCCGGCTGTTGCATTCTCGCCCGCAACAACGACGGCGCGGACGGCCGGGGCGCCGCTGGCTGCGGCCAGCACCTTCGGCAGAAACTCTGGCGTCGTGACGACGAACGTGGCGGCACTGTCGGCCAGCACGTGCCGGAGCTCGTCCTCACTCAGCAGGAACAGCACCGGCGTCGCGACCGCACCAGCCCGCCAGACGGCGTGGTAGGTAACGGTCACCTCCGGGCAGTTGGCCATGCATACGACGACGCGGTCGCCCGGAGCGACGCCGGCCGCACGGAGCCCGCCGGATAGCCGGCGAATGCGGTCAGCCAGCTGGTCACCCGTCCATTGGCTGCCTTCGAAGTACAGCTCGGATCGTCCGCCGTCGCGGGCCCATGCTTCGTCGGCGAGGCGCTGCAAGCTGGTTCCGGTCGGCGTGGTAGGCAGCACTGGCAGTGCGCCAGGCGGCAGCTGGGTCATGCGGTGACCTCCTCGTCATGTGTCGGTCTGAGGGCTGGGCGGACCAGCTCGTAGCGCCGGACGCCGTCTTCATCGGTATGACTGACAGCGCGTGCCTGGGCCACCAGGAGGTCGAGATGGTAGACGGTCTCGCAGATAGCCAGCATCTGGTTCATCAGGTCGAGGTCACCAAGCGGTTGCTGCCGTCTGGTCCAGCCGATCGCCCGCGCCACCTCGTAGGCCGTGCACGCGCCGCCGCCGAGCACCTCGGCCATCTGGCCCAGCCGCTGCGCATGATGATCGAGCAATTCGTCGATCCGCGCGTGGGCACTCGCGGCCACGGGGCCGTGCGCAGGCAGCAGCTGCATGTCGGGCATGCGGCGCACCGCCGTCAGGGACTGCAGGTACTCCCGCAGCGGCTGTGCGGACGGGGATTCCTGGAAGCCAATGGACGGAGTGATGTGGGGCAGCACGTGATCACCCGCGAACAGCACCCTCGCAGTGGTATCGGCGAAGACGACGTGGCCGCTGGTATGGCCGGGGGTAGACACGGCGACCAGCGTTCTCGTGCCGAGGTTGAATTCCTGGTCAGGAGCGATCCAGCTGTCCGGCGCCTCGTAGCCGAGCGCGGCGCCGAGGGTGGAGCCGGGCCGCAGGGCCGGGTGGCCAGGGGGCAGCAGCGAAGCCGCGGGAGATGTTGTCGGCTGGCGTCCGGACCAGCCCAGGCGGCCACCCGTGACCTCGGCCAGCATGTCGGCGACCGGGTGGGCGTCAGCGAGCCGGAGAACTTCGAGCTGGGCGCGCATCGGCTGGAACTCGCCGGACAGCAAGCCGTCAATCGACGGCCGCTCGCCGCGACCGAGAGCGATCCTGGTACCGAACAGCCGCCTGATCTCGACTGCCTGGGTGTAGTGGTCCCGGTGCATGTGAGTGACCAGGAACTCTCGGACGTCCGAGAGCCCGGCGCCGATGCTTGCCAGCGAGCGCTCGAGCTGGCTCAGGGCATTGGCCAGGGCCCAGCCCGAGTCGATGAGGACCAGCCCGGACTCCGCCTCGATGGCGTACACGTTGACGGCGCGCAGGCCGTCGGACGGCAGCGGGAGGGGAATCCGATGAACTCCGGGCGCAACGGGATACGCGCCCTCCGCCACCCATGCGTGCCGATCTGACAAGGTCAGCCTTTCCGTGTGCGCTCGGCTAGCGGCCGGCCGAGGTCCAGATGCCGACGCCGTCGACGTCCGACTCGGCTGCCTGGCCGCGTGCCTGCAGGTACCGCAGGTGCGACAGCACCTCGCCGATGGCGGCCTGACGCTGGAACGACGCCAGGTCCGCCCAGGGCCGCGACCACGTGACGCCGGTCGCCGCCTGCCACGCGGTGGTCCCGGCTGGTCCCGCTTCGACCAGGCCGCACTCGGCCTCCGCCAGCCGCTCGCGGTGATGCTCCGCAAGGTAAGCCAGCCGGGAGTCCAGGTCGGTGAACCGGTACTCGTGTGCGGGCAGCACCTCGCCTGGCTGGATGCCGCGCAGCGCGTCCAGCGAGGCCAGGTAGTCGTGCAGCGGGTTGGACGTCAGGTCGTAGGAGGACACGTTCGGCGTTATCCGCGGCAGGATGTGGTCGCCGGTGAGCAGCACGTCGTGCGTCTCGTCGTGGAAGCACAGATGGCCTGGTGTGTGACCGGGCGTCCAGACGGCGCGGACCCGCAGGCCCGGCGCGTCAACGAGGTCACCGTGCTCGATGAGCCGGTCGGCCCGCACCATGGGCCCGATCTGGGCGGTGTGCTGCCTGCTCGTCACGAGCTCGTCCAGGTGGCTAGCCGGTGCACCGCACCAGTGCAGGTACTTCTCGATTCCGTTGCGCATGGCATCCGCGCCCCGCGCGGCCAGGAACGCATCCTCGGCCGGGTGCATGCCGACCCAGGCGCCGGTCAGCTCGGCGACCCTGCCAGACAGGCCGTGGTGATCCGGGTGTACATGCGTGACCAGAATGCCGGTCACGGCGTCGAGCGGGATCTCGCACTGGGCCAGACCGCTGGTCAGCGCCTGCCAGCTGTCCGGGTGATTCCAGCCCGGATCAACGATGACAAAGCCGGAGTCGTGCTCGATCAGGTAGCTGAGCACGTACCGCAGCGGGTTGCCGATGATCGGCACCGGTACCGACCAGATCCCGCCGGTGACGTTCTCGACCGGCGGGAACTCCGCCCGCTGCCACGCGGCGTGCTGTCGCGTACCGGTTACGAGCATCGTCCGGAGTTCCTTCCTGCCAGCCCGTGGGCCGCGGCCGGGCCAGGCCAGGTATGCCGCGGCGACCCCGTTCCCGGCTGGGAAACTGGCAGATACGCACGCCTTGTTGACATGGGATGTGGCGCCGTGCTTCGCTCGGTGCCACAGAAAGCATAACCGATTTCAGTTTTCGGCCTGGCCCGGCTGCCAGGCTGGGAGGGGCACCGCCATGAGCGACGACTTCCGCGCCAGGGCGCGGGCGTGGCTAGAGGCCAACGCGCCGCGCCGCAGCGCCACCGGAGACGACGGTGCAGCCGGCCCGATCACACTCGCCGGTCAGAAGGCGTTCCAGGCAAAGCTGTTTGACGCCGGATTCGCGGGGATCACCTGGCCGAAGGCGTATGGCGGGCAGGGCCTGACCGCCACCGAGCAGATCGCCTGGAGCCAGGAGGCGCGGGACTTCGACCTGCCGAATGGCGCGTTTTTCATCGGCATCAGCATGCCAGGCAACACGATCCTCGAGATCGGCTCAGAACAGCAGAAAACGCGCTACCTGCCACCCATGCTGCGCGGCGAGGAGATCTGGTGCCAGCTGTTCTCTGAGCCCGGCGCAGGATCCGACGTGGCGAGCCTGCAGACCAGCGCCGTCCGGGACGGCGACGAATGGGTGATCAGCGGGCAGAAGGTCTGGACGTCGGGCGCCCAGTACAGCGACTTCGGCGCGATCATCGCGCGCACCGATCCGACCCAGCCCAAGCACAGCGGGATCAGCATGTTCATCGTTGACATGCACGCGCCGGGTGTCACAGTCCGGCCGCTCAAGGTCGCGACCGGGCACTCGCCATTCAACGAGGTGTTCTTCGACAACGTCCGGATGCCGGCGGACGCCCTGATCGGTCAGGAGAACAAGGGCTGGGATGCCGCGGTCGTGATGCTGCGGCACGAGCGCATCGCGATCGGCACCATGTCGGGGGGGCGCACGAACCCGCTGGGCTATGAGTCGCTGCGCGATCTGGCCGCCGGGCTCGGCCGGACCAGCGAGCCGGGCGTACGGCGCAGCCTGGCCGAGCTGTACGCCAGGAGTCGCGCGGCCGGGCTGTTCGCGACGCTGCTCCGGGAGGAAGCGCAGGCCGGCCGGATGCCGGGCGCGCGTGGCTCGGTGGCCAAGCTGGCCGGCTCAGACCTGGGCCGGTTCGCCGGGAACATCGCCGCGGACGTGCTCGGCGACCAGCTGGCGGGGTTCGACAGCGACGAACTGGCCGCCGTCACGACGATGATCGTCGCGGCGCCCGGCAGTGCGATCGCGGGCGGCACCAGCGAAATCCAGCGCAACATCATCGGCGAGCGGGTGCTCGGTCTCGCCAAGGATCCCGGTGTCGACCGGTCCACCCCGTTCAATCAGCTGCGCGTTGGCACGCAGCGGCAGAACTGAGCAACCGGCGCACGAGGGAGACCACCGATGGCACTCATACTCACCGACGAGGAGCGGGCGCTCGCTGACTCGGTGCGCAAGTTCGTCGCGGACCGCAGTCCGCTGACGTCGCTGCGGCAGCTCATCGCCTCCGGTGAGCCGTACGACGCGGACGTATGGAAGCAGCTGACCGCGCAGCTCGGACTGGCAGGCTTCACGATCCCCGAGGAGTACGGCGGCGTCGGCGCCGGGTACTCCGCGCTGTCGGTAGCGCTGACCGAGCTCGGCGCCGGCCTGGTGGCCGCACCGTTGCTGGCCAGCCTGCTGGCGGCCGAGGTGCTGCTGCGGCTCGACGACCACGAGGCCAAACAGGAGCTGTTGCCTAAGCTCGCTGGCGGCGAGCTGATCGCGACACTCGCGGTGGCCAGCGGCGCCGGCGGCTGGGTCACCGCGTCCGGTTCGCCGGTCGGACCGACGCTCACCGGCACCGTGTCGCCGGTACTGAACGGCGCCGAGGCGAGTGTGCTCGTGGTGCCGGCCGAAGCGGATGGCGCCACCGGGCTCTACCTCGTCGACGCTGGAGCGGACGGGCTGACGGCCACCCGGCTGACCGCGGTCGACCACTCGCGGTCGCTGGCGAGGGTCACGTTGCGCGGCACGCCGGCTCGGCCGCTCACCGGCGATGCCCTAGCAGCGCTTGGCGCGGCGCAGGACCTGGCGAATCTGGCCCTCGCGTCAGAGTCAGCCGGCGCGATGAAGGCGTGCCTTGACATGACAGCCGAGTACGCCAGGATCCGGGTGGCGTTCGGGCAGCCGATCGGAGCTTTCCAGGCAGTCAAGCACCGGCTCGCCGACATGGAGAAGTCGTGGGAGCTGGGGAACGCCGCGCTCAGGGACGCAGCCCGGGCAGGAGACGCCGAGCCGGGCCGGTTCGGAGTAGCGGCGTCGGTCGCGCGCGTGCTACTCGCCACCGCCTATGCGGAGGCGGCCGTCGACACGGTCCAGCTGCACGGCGGCATCGGCTTCACCTGGGAGCATGACGCCCACCTGTACTACAAGAACGGGCTGTCGAACAAGGTGCTGCTAGGCGGGCCGGGCGACCAGCTCGACCGGCTGGCGGACTCGCTCGGGATCTAACGGCGGTCTGAACGCGTGCCGCAGGCAGGGCCGGCCATACCGTCGACCGCCGCTCAGCACGGCCGGCACGACCGGATCCTTGCAGCCGCGACGGAGATGCTGTCGGCTGGCGGCGAGGAAGCGCTACAGATGAAAGACCTCTCTCAGCGCGCGGGCGTGTCGGTGGCGACGCTGTACCGGTACTTCCCGGCCAAGGACCATGTGCTGCTCGGCATCCTGCTCAGTCGCTACACGGCCGCCCTCGCCCAGATCACGGCGGAGGTCCCGCGTGGCGGTACCGCGCGCGAGCGGGTCACCAATCACCTGCTGCGGGAGTTCCGCGCCCAGCAGCGCGAACCGCGCGTCACCGCCGCGCTGAGCCGCGTCATCAGCGAGACCCGGCGGAGCTATGGCGAGGTGATCGAGCAGGTGGAGCACCTGCACCTGCAGATGCTGGAGCACGTGGCCGGGGCCGGGCGATCGGTCAGCGGCGAGCAGCGGCAGCTGCTGCCGGTGGTGCAGGCTATTTTCGGCGCCGCGACCCGGCGCTGGCTGGCCGGGGTGTACTCGCCAGCGCAGGCGCGGTTCGAGATCCGGGCCGGCTGCCGGCTGCTCGATCTGGCCGACTCAGCCGTGGCCGAGGACCTGGCGCTCGCGGTCCCGCTCGGCTGACTGGCCAGTCCAGCTGAGCCTGTCGATACCGGCGCTGGCCCGCAGGTAGCGCGTGACGGCCACCGAGACCGCGCAGATGATCAGTGCGATGACCCGAACCGTGCCCTCGCTGGGCCAGGACAGCAGATGGATGACGTGCACCCGGAGTGTGTAGCTGTGGGTCACCACATTGAACGACAGATACGCAACCAGCCCGGTGGTGAGTATCGCGGCCGTCTCCGCGACAGATTGCGCGAGAAG
>JBAUAR010000338.1:0-2988 GCA_049675875.1 Streptosporangiaceae bacterium | reverse complement strand
CCGGCGCTCCGCGACGCGCCCGATGACGCCCTGGACGAGGCGCTGCGGCTCATGGCGCGCAGGCTTGGCGACCAGGCCGCGACGGTGCTCGCCGCCAACGCCGACGACGTGCGGGCCGCCCGGGCCGATGGCCTGCCCGAGGCGTTCGTAGACCGGCTCAGCCTGGACTCCGGCCGGGTAACGGCGATGGCGGATCAGCTCGACGCGCTCGCGGCGGTCGCGTCGCCACCGGCTAGGACCGTGGTGCGTGACCTGCCGGACGGTCTCGAGCTGCAGGAGTGGCGCCGCCCGGTGGGCGTCATCGGCGCGAACTTCGAGGCTCGGCCCAATGTCGTCGTGGACGTCGCCTCGCAGCTGATCAAGTCCCGCAACGCAGGGGTGCTGCGCACGGGGTCGAGCGCGATCCGGTCTGCCACGGCGCTCGTGGACGCTGTGGTGGGGCCAGCGATGGCGGCCGCGGGCCTGGATCCGGCTGCGGTACAGCTGGTGGGCCTGCCGGGCCGGGCGGTCGCTGTGGCGCTGGTGCGCCAGCCCCGGCTGATCCCGCTCGTCATCCTGCGCGGCAGCGGAGAGAGCACCCGGGCGCTCGCGCGCGAGGCAGCGCTGTACGGCGTGCGCACGCTCGCGCACGCCGATGGCGGTGCGGTGATCTACGTCGACCAGTCGGCCGACATCGGCCTGGCCCTGCGGCTCATCGAGCGGAGCCTCGACCGGCTCGGCGTGTGCAACCGGCTAAATCTGCTGCTGGTGCAGCGCGCGTGCTGGGATGCGGTCCTCCCGCCGGTGACCAGGCTGGCAGGAACGCTGCAGATCGCGGTGTCGCTGCCCCCCCACCCGCATTCGCTCGGCCACGAGTGGGCGCTAGCGGAGGGCGCGGAGGCGACGATCACGATCGCGCCGGCCGATAGCGCCGCGGACGCAGCCGAGATCGCCAACCGGGAGACGTCCGGGCTGGCCGCGTCCATCGTCGCCACAGATGAGGCGGCCGCGCGCCGGTTCCTGGACACCTATTCCGGAACGGGCTCGTTCTGGAACTCCTCGCCCCGTCTGCTTGACGGCTTCACGCTTCTGTCGGTCCCGGAGACTGGCATCAACATCGACGTGGTGCCCGGCCCGCGCGGTCCGGTCACGTTCCGCGACCTGTACCTGCGGCAGTACGTCGTGGTCCCGGCGGACCGCGCGGGCGGCGCGGTCCGTACCGGCGGCTAGCCCGGATAGACGACCAGCGACTCGCGGTGCACCGCGTGAATGCTGCGGACAACCCGCCGGGCAGCGGGATCGGTCGGCACCTGCCCGTGCAGGAACCCACGGTCGAGCAGGAACGCGGTGCACAGCTGCGGCTGCGCCAGCAGCAGCGAGTCGGCCAGCTCGGTCACGCGCTCCGCCGACAGGGCGGCCAGCTGCGCGAATGCCTCCTGACTTGCCCGCGACGTGCCGGCCGCGAGTTCCTGGCAGTCCTTGTAGCTATCGGTGTCCACCAGCGACTCGGACGGCAGCTCGGCCGGGACGGCCGCATCGGTCGTGGCCGGGCCCGCCGTGCCGGTTCCGGCCGGTGCCGGGCCGCCGTATCGAAGCCGCAGCAGGATCGAGATCACGCACGCGACTTCCTGCGGTGACAAGGCGCGCAGCAGCCGCAGGATGGCGGCGGGCAGCGCGACCGAGCCGCGCCCGAGCAATCGTTCCGGATGCCGGACGTCGAGCAGCTCGACGACCGCGCCAGCCCCGAACTCGCCGTCGACGCGCTTGACTCCCGACAGGAACAGCGTGCTGCCGGTCCGCAGGCTGTCCTCCGCCGCCCGGTTGACATGCAGCGATCCGGACGAGTACGCGATGCCACCGATCCAGCGTCGGCCCGGCTCCAGCTGCGCCCCGGCCGCCCGGACGACGGTTCCCATCCGGGCGCGCGGGTTGAGGCTCCGGCTGACCACATCGGGCTCGCGGGCCGAGCCAACGATGCACTCGACGCCGCAGCAGGCAGCCCTGGCGGCCGCGCTCAGTTTCGACCCCATGCCGCCGCGGCCGCTGCCCGCGGAACTAGCCCGGACCGCGCGCGCCTGCGCCGGGGTGAGCCGGTGGATCCGCTCGCTGAGGCTGGAGTCGCGGTAGGCGGCGCGCACGTCGGTGAGGAACAGCAGCCTCGATGCCTCAGCGGCGACCGCGACGGCGACCGCGACCTGATCGTTGTCGAGGGCCGACAGCGGATCGGTCGCGTCATTGCCGTTGACGATCGGCAGCAGGCCGCGGCCGGCCGCGGCCTGCAGCAGCTGGCCGAGGTCGCCCATCGCGCGCGGCGACTCCAGGTCGCTGCGCGATACCAGGATCTGGCACACCTCCACGCCGACAGCGGCGGCCAGCTGCCGGTACAGCGCCATGAGGGCTGGCTGGCCCACGGCGGAGGGCAGCGCAGTGTCCACCGTCTGGGGCCGGGCGGGCGACTCCTCGAACTGGCGCAGCGTGCCCGCGAGTCGCTCGTAGTCAGCCGCGTCCACCGCCGACCGGACGGACCTGACCAGCGCCTGCAGCGCCTGGCCCGCGCCCGCCGTCGGGCCCTCGAAGGCCAGCAGCCGCCGGCCCAGCCGCGCCGCGCCCGAGGTGACCAGGATGATCTCGTGCCCAGCCCGCTGCGCCGCGGCGACCTGGCTGACCAGTCCCGCGATCACGTCGAGCGCCAGCCCGTCTCGGCTGGCGATCGAGCTGGAGCCGAGCTTGATTACCTGTCTGGTCACGGACTACCCGGGAACGGTGCGTGTGCGGGAAACCACCGCGCAAATGATCATTCACGACGCTATCACGGACGGTGGCCTGGACAGGTGCAGCGCAGTTG
The DNA here is from genome assembly GCA_049675875.1 of Streptosporangiaceae bacterium. Taxonomy (GTDB): domain Bacteria; phylum Actinomycetota; class Actinomycetes; order Streptosporangiales; family Streptosporangiaceae; genus JAJYUU01. The sequence continues at coordinate 164 of JBAUAR010000338.1, read as the reverse complement.
CCACTGCCGCGCGCCCAGCGGGGCGTGCTGCCTCACCGGATGGTGTCAGGGATGCGGCTGGACGCGACGCCGCAGCGCGAGCGCACTGCCGCCCGCGAGGGCGCCGACGGCCATCAGCGCTACGCCGCCGGCAGCGAGCCCGGCGGTTACCGGCGAGGTAGGGG
>JBAUAR010000337.1:0-6576 GCA_049675875.1 Streptosporangiaceae bacterium | reverse complement strand
GCGCGGCACACTGCAAGCGAGCTAGGCCGACGTCCGCCGCGGGCCGGGCGCGGACGCGTCGGCGGCCGGAGACCTCGTGAGTCGGGCCGCTGAACGAGTCGGCTGCCGAAGTCGGCGCTGCCGAATTCGGCCACGATGCGACGATGGAAGGAGCGCCCCGGTGCTCGGTCGCAGCGGCACCGGGGCGCTCCGGTCTTCGAGCGCCGGATGACGCTAGGTTCGCAGCCGGGCGCCAGCCGCACACATGGGGCTGACGCCGATGCGCGTCTGTTCGCGCACGCTAGCCCGGCCATTCGGCGGTGAACTGGCTGACGTTCGCCCTGGTGACGATGCCGTTGTCGGGCAGTCCGGCCACGGGGTCGATGCCGCCGCTCACCTTGCCGGCGCTGAGCGCAGCGATGAGCGCCTGCATCGCGAGGCCGCCCTCTCTGGCCGGCGCCTGCGCGACGTCGCCGTACCACGCGCCCGACGTGACGCCCGCCAGCGCGGCCGCACTGGCGCCGTAGCCGACCAGCAATACCTTGCCGGTCAGGTTCGCCGCGGCGATCGCCTGTGCACCACCCTCGATGCCCTGGTCAGAGCCGACAATCAGGTTGAGCGTCGGCTGGTTCTGCAGCATGGCTTTCACCGCCGTCAGGCCGACGGACGGGGTGAAGAAGCTCTGGCCCTGCGCGATGACCGTGACCGCCGGGTCAGCGGCGATGGCCTGGTCGAACGCGTCGCTGATCGCGATGTCTAGCGCCGAGGCCTTGATGTCGTACAAGTAGCCGACGTTGCACGGGTTCAGGTTCCTGGACTGGCACGCCTGTATCACGAGCCGGCCGAGCTGGGTGCCGATCTTGGCCGGCACGAACGTGATGTTCGCCGACAGCCCCTTGACCTGTGGCTCGTCCGTGGCCATGTTGGGTCCCAGGATCTGGTCCATGTTCACGACCTTGATTCCCTTGGCGATCGCCTCCTGGACGAGATTGATCAGCCCGGTCCCGACGATCGGCTGCACGATGATGCCGTTGTAGCGACCGGACGTGATCGCCGCCTTCAGCTGCGAGTACTGCGTCTGCGGGCTGTTCTTGGCGTCGAAGACCTTCAGGCCCGCATGGTCGTCGTCGGCCACTGCCTGCGCAGCCGCCAGCATCGGGGCGTCGTAGCTGTTCTCGACGGCGAAGGACAAGTACGCGATGCTGAGCGGTTTGCTGGCGGAGGACGGTGCAGGTGGCGAATTGCTGCCGCACGCGGCGAGCCCGAGCACGGCTGCGACGGCGACGAGCGCGGCAGCGCGATCCCGCAACGTGGTGCCCAATCGTGATAGCACGGCTGGAGTCCTTTGCGCTTACTCGCTGGCTGGTCGGTATGCCATAAACCCGGCGGGCTAAGCGGCCGCCCGTCCCGCCGGTTTCTTGCCTTGTCGGACAAGGCGCGTGACTCACATCGTGTCAGGTGCAAACTGCGGACTTGCGGTCAATTGCCGACCTCCGACGGCGCCAGCCGGTCAGCTTAGCGGACAGTTGTCCGGATCGCGAGCAATTGGACCTGAACCGGAAGCGCGGACCGTTCCGCGACGCGCTGTCACGGGGACCGCAGGCACCGGCACGAGTTGCTGAATGGCGCGTCCGCAGAGCGGACAACGGGCCGGGGCCGCGTTAGTCTCAGGTGGCGCGTGTGATGTGGCTCGCCGTGTCGCACACCCGGCTGGAGGGAGGGGGCATGGCGCGAGCAGACGCCGGGCCCGACTTCATCGAGGCGCTGGCGAGGGGCCTGGACGTGATCAGAGCGTTCCGGCCGCGCGAGCCGGTGATGTCGCTGGCCGCGGTGGCGGGCGAGACGGGGCTGGCCAGGCCGACTGCCCGCCGGATGCTGCTCACGCTGGCGGACCTCGGTTACGTGCGCGCCGTCAACGGTGGCTTCGAGCTCACCGCCCGGGTGCTCGATCTGGGCATGACCTACGTGCTGTCCCGCAGCCTGTGGGAGGTGGCCAGGCCGCACATGGAGGCCCTGGTGGCGCAGACGCACGAGTCGTCGTCGATTGCGCAGCTGGACGGCTCGGACATCATCTACGTGGCGAGGGTGGCGGTACCGAAGATCGTCACGCTGGCCGTCACCATCGGGACCCGGTTCCCGGCCCTGCAGACCTCGCTCGGGAAGGTGCTGCTGGCGGCGCTGCCCCCGGCGGAGGCGGACCGCGTGCTCGCCGAGCCCAGCCGGTCGGGCATCGCCCCGCGTTACCAGCCGGACCCGGACCATCGCGCCGCGGAGCTGCGCGACGTGCGGGCGCGTGGCTGGTCGCTGACCGACGAGGAGCTGGCACCGGGCATCCGCTCGGTCGCGGCGCCGCTGCGAGACGGCAGCGGGCGGGTGATCGCGTCGCTCAACGTGAACACCCACGCCGCGGAGACGCCGGTGGACAAGCTAACCGGGGAGTACCTGCCGGTGTTGCTGCACGCGGCCGGGGCGATCAGCGCCGACTGGGCCGCTTACCAGTCCGCGCCCCAGGTGACCGTGCCTGCTTCGCAGGCCTGAGCCCGATGCCGCCCGTCTTGACATTGGCGACATTGCGGCCGACACTGGCGCAAACGTCCGGACAAGTGTCCGTCTGACGGACAGAGAGCGACTGTCGCTTCGATGATGCAAGCCGAATTCACCCAGGGCGCTGGGCCGCTGGCGGGACTGCTGGTAGCCGACTTCTCCAGAGTGCTGGCCGGGCCGTACAGCACGATGCTCCTCGCCGACCTCGGCGCGGATGTGATCAAGGTGGAGAGCCCGGCTGGCGACGACACGCGCCGGTGGGTGCCGCCGGTAACCGACGCGGGCGTGTCGACCTACTTCCTCGCCATCAACCGGAACAAGCGGTCGGTAGCGCTCGACCTATCCAGCACCGACGATCTCGCGGCCGCTCGCGAGCTGGCCCGGCGAGCCGACGTGCTGGTGGAGAACTTCAAGCCGGGCGGTCTGGCGAGGTTCGGGCTGGACTACCAGTCGGTCGCCGCCGCAAACCCGGCGCTGATCTACGCCTCGATCAGCGGTTTCGGCGCCAGCGGCGGCAAGGACCTGCCCGGCTACGACCTCATGGTGCAGGCGATGTCCGGACTGATGAGCCTGACAGGAGACCCGGACGGGCCGCCCTACCGGGCGGGCATCTCGGTGTTCGACGTCATGACCGGGTTGCACACGGCGATCGGGATCCTGGCAGCGCTCAACCACCGCACCAGGACCGGTCGCGGCCAGCATGTCGAGGCCAGCCTGATGGCCTCCGCGCTATCGGGCATGGTCAACCAGACCAGTGCGCAAGTAGCCGCGGGCGTGACCCCGTCCCGGATGGGCAACTCGCATCCCAGTCTGTTCCCGTACGAGCCGCTGCCCACGAGCGACGGCGAGCTCATCGTCGCCGCCGGGAACGACGCGCAGTTTCGCAAGCTCTGCCAGGTGCTCGGTGCCGAGTACCTGGCAGACGACCCGCGGTTCGCCCGCACCAGCGCGCGCACCGCTAACCGCGCAGCGCTGCGTGCGCAGCTGGTGGAGCGACTGGCCAGCCGGCCCGCCGGGGACTGGTTCCGGGAGCTGATCAAAGCGGGCGTGCCCTGCGGCCCGATCAATTCCGTCGCGCAGGGCGTGGCCTTCGCCGCCGAGATCGGACTTGAGCCGATCGTGCTCGCCGGGCAGGGCGCCGCGGCGATCCCGACCGTGCGGCACCCGGTAGATTTCTCCGCCAGTCCGCCGCGCTACGACCTGCCGCCGCCTGGCCACGACGAGCACGGCACCGAGATCCGACAGTGGCTGACCACCGGAGCAGCGAGATGACAAGTCACGACGCAGCGAGTGACCGACCAGCACAGTACGTCGCCGGGAGCGACCGACCGGCACAGCACGACGCCGGGAGCGACCGACCGGCGCAGCACGACGGGAGCCCGGCGCCGACCTTCGCCACCTCGATCGGCATCTCCGACCCCGACACCATCACCGTCCTCGGTCACGACCTCGCCGCCGAGCTGATGGGTCACGTGGGGTTTTCCGAGCTGGCCATGTGGCTGGTCACACAGGAACGGCCGACGCCCGGTCAGGTCCGGGTGCTCGACGCGGTCCTGGTCGCGCTCGCCGACCACGGGTTCACCCCGACGGCGATCACGGCGCGCCTGACGTACCTGAGCGCGCCCGACTCGGTTCAGGGGGCGCTCGCGGCCGGTCTGCTCGGCGGCGGTTCCCGCTTCCTCGGCGTGACTGAGGACACGGCTCTCTTCCTGGCGCAGGCGCTGGCGGGCCAGCTGGAGCCCGCGGACGACGCGGGCTTCGACGCGCTCGCGCTACAGGCCGTCCGGCAGGCTCGAGCGGAGCATCGTTTCGTCCCCGGCCTCGGGCATCACCTGCACAAGGTCACCGATCCGCGCACGCCGGTGCTGATCGCGATCGCCGCGGAGGAAGGGCTCGAAGGTCCGCACCTGCGGCTGTTCGAGGCGATCGGCCGAGTTCACCCGCAGGTGCTCGGTCGTACGCTGCCCCTGAACGGAGCCGGCACGTGCGGCGCCGCGCTGGCGGACTTGGGCCTGCCGCCGGAGTTGCTGCGCGGGTTCGCGCTGCTGGCGCGGACCGCAGGATTGCTCGGCCACCTCGCCGAGGAACGGCGGCGGCCGATCGCCATGGACATCTTCCAGACCGTCGAGCAGAACGCACGGTACCTGGAGCCCGGCGAAGCCTAACTCCATGATCGCGGAAACCTGTGCACGCCCTGGTGTGTCCAAGTATCCGCGATCATGACGGCTCAGGGTTCGAGGCCCAGCTCGGCGAGCACGGCAGCGGTGTGCTCGCCGAGGGCCGGCACGGGGCCCATGGCGGGCTCTCGGCCGGGCACGGTCACCGGCGGCAGCAAGGCACGGATCGGCCCGGCCGGGGTGTCGACGTCGCGCCACCGGTCCCTCGCCGCCAGCTGCGGGTGAGCTGCGAACTCCGCCGGGGTGCGCAGCCGCGCCGTCGCGATACCCGCGGCATCCAGCATGGTTACCACCTCGTCAGCAGACATGTTCGCCAGCTCCGCTTCGATGATGGCGGTGAGCTGGTCGTCGTGGGCGACCCGGTCGGTATTGGTAGCGAAGCGCGGGTCGCTGGTGAGCTCGGGCCGGCCCAGAACGTCCGCGCACAGCACCGCCCATTCACGGTCGTTCTGCAGGCCAGCGAACACCTGCCCGTCGGCTGCCTGATACGGCCCGTACGGAGAGATCGACGGATGCCGCGCGCCGGTGCGCCGGGGCGGCTGCCCGCCGTACCCGGTGAACAGGACGGGCTGGCTCATCCACTCGCCCAGCGCATCCAGCATGGCCACCTCGAATGCGCTGCCGTCCCCGGTGCGCTCCCGCTCGTACAAGGCGGTGAGCACGCCGGTGTAGGCGTACATGCCGGCCGCGATGTCGGCGACCGAGATTCCCGCCTTGGCGGGCGCCTCCGGGGTCCCGGTCACCGACAGCAGCCCGGCTTCACACTGCACCAGCAGGTCGTAAGCCTTCTTGCCGGCATAGGGCCCGGCGGAGCCGTACCCGGACACCGAGCAGCAGACCAGCCGCGGATGCCGGGCGCGCAGCGCGGCCGCGGACAGGCCTAGCCGGTCCGCCGCGCCCGGCGCCAGGTTCTGCACGAACACATCAGCCCGCGCCAGCAGCGCGGCCAGCACCCGCTGCCCGCGCTCGGTCTTGACGTCGAGCTCGACCGACTCCTTGCCGCGGTTCAGCCAGACGAAATAGCTCGCCTGGCCGAGCACCGCGTGGTCGTAGCCGCGAGCGAAGTCACCCGTCCCGGCACGCTCCAGCTTGATCACCCGCGCGCCGAGGTCGGCCAGCTGGCGGGTAGCGAACGGCGCCGCGACCGCCTGCTCAAGCGCCACCACGGTGATTCCCGCGAGTGGCAGTGCCGGTGACACCGCGGTCATGACCGCGCCGGTCCGCTGCCGGGCAGGAACTCCCGGAGCACATCGGCCGCGTTCTGCCAGGTCCACGCTGACCCGTCGGTGTCCAGGCCGGTTACGCAGTCGGCAAGCTTGGCCGCCAGCTGGGCGGCCGATGGCGGCCGGGCCGGGGAACCGGGTGGGTACTGCAGGACGGCGTGGTGAACGACCCCGTTCCCTTGATGAATCTTCAGCTGGAACTCGCCGTCGAGAAGTCCGTCGCCGCCAGGATCAAGCTCGGTCTCGACCAGGCCGACGAGCCGTCGCGCCGCGGGCCGGCGCACGGCCGCGTCGGTGAAGCTGGCGAAGCCCGGGTCGCGGTCGAGCAGGGCGGCCGCGACGGCGTACTCGAGGCTGAACTTGCCCTGCAGTCCGGTGTCGGGGTGGTGGTGGATCAGCGGCACCACCGTGGCCTCCGGAGTGCGCACTTCGATCCGGAACACGTCGTCGGGGTCGAGGCCGTCCGCAGCCGCGAGGTCCGCGATAGCGCTGATCGGGCGCTGCAGCGCATAGCAGCACGGATACATCTTGATGGCGAGCCCGTCGGGCACCGCCGGGCCGGTGAGGTCGAGCCCGCCCGGTTTGGCGCCCACCAGCGGAAGCCACGCATCGAGCGCCTCGTCGTCGGCGCTGGCGCCGGCCGCGGCCAGCGC
>JBAUAR010000336.1:0-11487 GCA_049675875.1 Streptosporangiaceae bacterium | reverse complement strand
GTCCCTGCGTCAGGCTCTGGTGCGCCGTCCACTCGCCGGTCTGGATCTGCGTCCCCGCGTCGGGTGTGCTCATCGCGTCCTCTTCCTGAACCATCGCGCCAGCAAGCTTGTCCTCTTTGCCATCCGCGGCGAGATGAGCCGGTAGCGTCCGCTCGCCCGCTCGGCTGCACGGTCGGCCGCGTCCATCGCCCTGACCTCACGCTGCAGTACCTCGCTGACCGAGACCGGCTGACCGCCGCGTGCGATCCGCCGTGTCTCGCCAGCCGCGGCAAGCCTGGCCAGGTCCGGCGGGACGAGCGGCTCAAGCGGCTGCCCGAACATCAGCCGGTCACCGGGTAGTTCCAGTCGGCGTCGGCCTGGCCGTTGTCGGGAAGCGGCATCGGGGCGCCGTGCGTCGCCGACTGCACGGACAGCGGCGGGAAGTTCACCGGATGCCGCGCCATGATCTCGCCGGTGAGGTCATGCGGCACACCGTCGACGCCGCCCAGCGCCGCCCAGTCGGCCTCGACGCTGCTCACCGGTACACCAGGTTGTACGCCTCGGCCGCGGTTCGCGGGCTGTAGCCCTTCGCGACCAGCGCGTCAGCGCCCGCCTGCCGCCTCGTCACGTCGCCGCGGCGTTCCTCACGCTCGAAACACGCCAGGCAGCCGCAGAACGGATGACCGGCAGGCGCCGACCGTGATACCGCCGCCCTCGACGCTGCGGCGCGTGCGATCTCGTCGGCGCGCCTGGCCTTGGCCCTCGCGATCACCTCGGTGCCCTCACGCGCCTGCGCCATCGACCGGCGCAGCTCCGCGCTGAAAGCCTCATGCCGCGAGCGAAGGTCCGACCGCGACACCATCCCGCCACCGGCCGGCTCGAGGACGCCGAGATTCGCGTCGAGGACCGTCACCTGGCCGCCGCCGAGCACATCCTCGAGACCGTGCTTACGCAGGATCTCCCGCGCCGCCTGACGCCGCTGACCGTCGCCACGGTCCCGGACCTCGGCCGCGGCCCAGCACGTCACCAGCCGACGGCGGGCCCTCGCCGCGTAGCGACGCCATCCACGACCGTGCCTCGGCGTCGTCGGCCGCCGACCGTGCCCGTGCCGCCAGCTCGTCCCGTTCGGCCTGCTCGCGCCTGACAGCCTGCCGCTGCTCGTACGTCTCAGGCGACGACAGGATGCCCGCCAGGTCACGTCCCGGCGTCTCAGCAGCCACCACAGCACCGCCCGGCGGCACATCAGGGTCACTGGACCACACAGCAAAGTCACTCATGAGGACTCCTCCGGCCGGAACAGCTGCAGCGGCAGGCGGCCGCCTCTGGTATCAAGATCGGCCTGCACCGCCGGATCATCAGCGGTCAGGACATCGCCGAGCGAGATCAGCCGTTCCGCGTCAGGCGAATGACCAGAGTCCGGCGCCCACACGGTCACGTGCTGCTGGTAGCACACATAGCGCCTGACCGGCGCTGGCTTAGTCGCCATCGGCCTGTACCCGCTCGATGACTTCGGCGCGTTGCTCAGGTGGCAGCACCGACAGCGCCGACTCGGCCCGGCTCATCAGCCGCTCGGCCCGGCTCATCAGCCGCTCAACGCGCGCTGCTTCCCGAGCGGCCGCACGCTCGGCGCGCTCGGCCGGGGTCATTTCCCAGCGAGTCGTGGCCAGCTGCCCTGCGGCTTCGTGCGCATCGCCGTACTGCGTCATGCGCACAGCTTAGCGTCAGAACGACGAAAAGGCGCCGGGTGGATTCCACCCGGCGCCGACGTCTGCGGGTCAGCTGACCGAGGCCAGCCGGCGCGCTGACCGCGGCGAGTAGGTGCCATCGGCGTTCCGCTCGACCAGGCCGCGGCGCTCCAGGCCGGCCAGCTCGATCCTCACCAGCCGGTACGACATGGACGCGGCGACGGCGCATTCGTGAACCGTCAGACCATCGGCCGCCCGCAGCGCTCGCAGCACCGCACCACCATCGTCGGCAGGCTCAGCCAGCCCGGTCAGCCACTCCACGTGCGCACCCTCAGCCTCGCCAGCGATCCGGAACCGCACCGCGGCCGCCGTGTCGGCGATGTTGTTGGCCTTGTCGATCGACATCAGCCTGATCGCTGGATTCTCCGGCGCTCGCTCGATTCTGAGCACGGTCCTCGCAGCGTCAGTCAAACCGCGCGACCCGGCAATCGAACCGGACTTGACAACGTGACGGCTGACCAAGATCGCGCAGCCGGTTTCGCGTCCGATCCGGTCCAGCGCTCCCAGCACGCGCCTGGCAGCAAGGTTGGTCGACAAGCTGATAGTGCACGCCGACAGCAACGGATCCAGGATCACCAAACGCGGATCCGGCAAGCTGTCGACCAGCTCGCGGAGCTCGCCGATGCCATCCGGAAGCGTCCAGTTCCCGTCATCGCCTGCGTCGCTGATCCGGTCAGGATCAGCATGCGCAGCCGCGAGACGGAAGCTCACAGTGCTGTTCGAATCGTCCTCGGGCGTGATCATCACCACGTCTCCGGCAGGCTGGCCAGTACTGCCATCGGGCATGTGGGCGCCGTTGCTCACCCTGGCAGCCAGGTCGACCAGCGCCATCCCCTTGCCGACACCACCCGGACCAGCTATCAGCGTCAGGCCGGCCATCGGAATCAAACCGCGCCACAACCACTCGGCAGGCACTTGCTCGATCTGGTCATACGTCGTGGTGGTCATGGCGTCGCTCGGTTCTGCCGCGCTTCACGCTCGGCGCTGGTCTCCAGCTCGGTGCCCGTGTAGCGAGCATCGTCGTTCGGGATGCCGGCGAAAGGATCCGCGGCGTCGGCGATCATCGCGCGCACGCGAGGCGTTGCGTCTGGCTTTGTCCCGTTCTGCATACCACCATTCTCCCACGCAGATACCCAGACGGCATCATAATGGTACGGACCATCTCCGCAATGACCAAAGCAGGCATCACACAGCTGCGCGACCTTGACCGGCGAGCTCGCGCAACCAACCAGCTGCACGGCCTGCCCGGATGGCTGCGCACCACGCCTTCGAATCGCGTCCTGCGCCTACGCAAGCACCGCGACTGCCCTAGCCACGCTTTTTTGTGCGCGGGCAAAATGCCGGGGGATTGGCGATCTTGGTCGCGGGATTGGTCACCATCGCTCGCCGGGGCGACTATTGGGGGCATGGCTGGCGCGTGGAAGTGGCCGCCGGGCTGGAAAGCGCTCGGGGCGGCGACGTTCAAGCGGTACGGGCACGTCTGCTGGTCATGCGGGGCCTACGCGTCGACAGTCGATCACCTGACGCCGGTCGCGCTCGGCGGCACGCATGACCTGTCGAACCTGCGGCCGGCGTGCACCCGGTGCAACTACTCGCGTGGCGGTCAGCTGGCTAGCTCGCGGTTGACGGCTGCGCAGCGGCGGGCGATCGCGCGGAAGGCGTCTGCGGCCCGTGCGCGGCCGACGGCGCCGGGCTGGTCACCGTCGCGCGTGTGGTGACCTAGCCGTCGTCGGCTGCGCACAGGCCCTGCGCAGTGCCTAGCGGTAGATGTCCTTGCGGTGGTCGATGTCGAGCACTTGCACGACGTGATCTGCCCGCGCGAGCTGGTAGACGATGCGGTAGTCGCCAACGCGGATGCGCAATACCTCGGTCATGGACCGCAGAGGCTTGCAGCCGGCTGGCTCGGGGTCGGTACTGAGCGCGTCTATCGCCTTAGCTATGCGCCGCTGGATCACCGGGTCCAGTCGTGCCAGGTGCTTGCGGGCGCGCTGGTCGATTAAGACACGCCAGGTGGTCGTCACAGTCCCAGCTCGGCCTTTACCTGTTCCCACGGCTCAGGCTCGGCGCCGGACTCGCGCGCATCCAGTGATGCGCGGAGTACCGCGAAGTCGGCGGCATCCTCGGAAACCTCTGTGGAGCTATCGATCGCGTCGCGGATCATTATGCGGATGTCTTCGTCAGCGTCCTTGAACCGTTCCCATAGCTGACGGTTGAGGTCTGCGGTGGCCTGCTGGCGGGCCCGGGCCTGATCGGCTTCGAGCTGGGCGGTGGACATGACGAGTGCCAGGCGGCGGCCGCGGCGGGTCAGGTAGGTGGCCTCGCCGCCGTAGACGGCGCGGTTCACAACGTCGGCGAGATGCTCGCGCGCGTCCGAAATGGGCATTTCCGCAGCTGGCTCACTCATGAAGCTAAGAGTACCCGCGCTTGTACGGTTCGTACAACGTAAGCTTACTGATTCCCTTCGGCGCTGGTCTTGGCCTCATTCCTGGGGTTGCACCGTCCCGGCCGTAGCCCTCGGGGCCACGCGGGGCTACGTTCGGGGCTACGGGGCTACGTTTCATCGGCGGCGTCCTCGCTGGCGTCCCTGAACGGTCGCGCGGACCTGTGCCGGTGCGCGTTGCCAGCCTTCTCGGCGGCGACGTAGCCCTCCCTGATAAGCAGCTCGAGCGCCAGCCTCTTGTGATCGGTCTTGCCGCTGACGGCCGCGATGATGGCCCGTCCGGACAGTCCCGGCGTCTTCTCGACGTACTCCGATACGCGCTGCATGAGGATGGTCGGCCGGAATGCGCTGGCGTCCTCCGCGACCGCAACGTCCTTCGGCGCGGCGATCGAGCCGAGCACCGACCCGTCAGCCTGGCTGTGCAGGTGCAGTGTCCCGGCGAGGTTCCGCGGCGACTTCTCGCGGACCCAGCCCGGCCGGTCCTTGGCAACGATGACTTTCGCGATGCCATGCAGCCCGTGACCGAACGGCCTGACGAGCTCCAGGATGTAGGCAGCTCCGTCGACAGCGGACAGTTTGTGCTGCGCGCCGATCGCGTACCGGCCGCGTCCCTCGCGGCTCTTGGTCACGTGGTCGATCATTGCGACGATCGAGCCGGTAGCGGCCAGCGGCTTGGGCAGTCTGGCGTTGAACGCCGCAACCTCGGCGTTGGACAGCGGATCCAGGCCGTGTGCGGCCATCGCCTCGGTCACGCCGTCGATGACGGCCAGGGCCAGCGGAACGGTGATCGCTGCGTTCAGGACGGCCGCTGCGGGCGGCCCGTACGGCTCGCTGGGCTGCACGTTGTGGAAGAACTCGGTGATCGCCTGACGGGCGCAGCCAAGCGCCACCATCCGCCCGGCGATGCCGTCGGCGCAGTCCTCGTAGTCGATGAACAGGACGTGATAGCCGTCGTTGATGACGGCGGCGCAGCCGAGCAGGACGAGCCAGGTTTTCAGCGACTCTGACTCGCCGCTGATGGTGTGAACCTCCCGTTGTAGAACAAGAACGCGCCGTCGTCGCGCTCGAGCAGGACCGGCGCCGCGGCCGTGTTTCCGCCGTCGAGCGCGGCCGTCAGGTCGACCGGCTGCCAGCTGAGTCCTCGTCGGTAGTCACTGACGGGACGGATCTGCTCTGGCTCGGCGATGCGGCCGTTCTGAGACTGCCTGCCGGTGCATTCGGCCGCGGCCTGCTGGCATTCCACGCAGAACCCGTCGACGTCGAGCTGGCGGACGTGGGCGCTCATGCCGCACCGTCCCGGCAGTGCGGCTGCCACTTGCCATCTGGCCCGAGCTGGCCGGGGCACGGCTGGGGCAGGGCGAACGGGCAACGGTGTTGTCAGGATGCAGTCAGCGGCCCGGAGGCAGCCGCAGCAGTGGCGCACGCGCCATGTCCAGCAGCTCCAGGCTTCGGCGGTTACGATGTGAACGTCGAGTCGCCCTTGCCCGGGGAACTGACGTTGCGGGCCGCCCTGCCGAGGGGCGGCCCGGTTGCTGTCAGGCTGCCTCATCGCCGGTGCCGCCCTTGGCAGTGCGGGCCTTGCTCGAGGCGAGCGCCATTCGCTGCATGTGCGCGCGTCGGCGCTGCTTGGCGAGCTTGGTGCGCTCAGGCTCGGGGATCTTGTGGTCAGGGTCGATCAGGTCGGCGAAGTGGGCGAGTCGCTTGTCTGCCTGGTTTGTGCGGGCTTCGGGCTCGGACCAGCGTTCGTTGGCGGCCTGGCGGGCGCGCAGTGCGCGCTGCTGGCGGGTGAGTGATGTGGATGCGGCCACGGCGGGCTCCTGCGGGCAGGACTGATGCGCCCTCAAAAGAGGAGGACACCTACCCGCACGCCACTGGCCCCGTGCGACAAGCCCGGCCACTACGCCATTGCGACTTATGCTAGCGCTTCGGTCACAGGTAGATGGTCAGCTTGCCGGCGACCGCGGCGAGGGCTTTGGCGATGTGCTCTTGCGTGACCGGCTGCGGCCGGTGCTTGCACCGCGGGCATCTCAGGCTGAGCTCAGCGTCGTCGTCGCTCCACTGGCCGAGGGTGTGGTGTGTCTGTGATGGGCCGTCCGGGCCGAGGTCGAACTCGGCGAGCTTGGTGCCCTTCCCCGCGTCGTGGCACGGGCGGCAAATGACGACGAGCGTCGGCAGCCCGGTCGACCGTCGTGTCATAGCCGGTCGCCGAGCGACAGGCGCCGGTATGCGTCGGCCGCGCGGTCGGCTGCGGCCGCCTTGCCGTACCGGTCGAGCATCGCCCGGCTGCGCCACCCGCCGAGCACCATCAAGTCACCCTCAGACCCGCCTGCCTTGCGGAACTGGTCGGCCCACGTGTGCCGGAACTGGTGCGCGTGCAGTCCCTTGATCCCGGCTTCGGCGGCGCGGCGGCCGAGCATGGCCTTGACCGCGTCAGCGCCGATCGGGCCGCGTCCCCTGTCACCCAGCCACAGCGCATCAGAACCGGCGTAGGGGTGCTGGCGCCGGTCGCGCACGTACCTGTCCAGGGCCTGCATCGAGCGGACGCCCACGGGGACGGCACGGTGCCGCGGACCCGACCTGCGCGACCCCTTCCCGGTGACGTACACGAACCGCTCGCGCAGGTCGACGTCGCCGACCGTCAGCCCGGCCAGCTCGGCGAGGCGCATCCCGCCGTCAGCGAACAGCCGCACGATCGCGGTGTCCCGCCTGGCGGTGAATCCCTTTCCCGCGCACGCGGCCAGCAGCGCCTGCAGCTCCTCCACCGACAGAACCTCGGTCACCGGCTCACCCGGCGCGGGTCCGCGGATACCGCTGGTCGGGTCGGCGGTGATCTCCTCCTCGGCGAGGGCGAAGCGGAAGAAATGCCGGACGCCTGCATACCAGGTACGCGCGGTCGACGCCGACCGGCTGCGCGTCACTGAGGCGAGCCAGCCGCGAACCTCAGACCTCGTGACAGCGTTCGGCGGGACGTCGCCAGCGAACGCCGTGAACGACTCCAGCGCCTTCCGGTAGCTGCGCCGGGTCGATGGTGAGTAGCCGTCAGCCTCCAGCGACAAGTCCCACGAGTCGGCGAGCGCCGCGAAGGTGTCATTCATCGCTGTGGGCGGGCTCGTCTGGGTAGTGGTCCCATCCGAGCCGTTCCCGCAGCAGCTGGCCGAACCGTATCCAGTCGACGGCACCGCGGCCCGCCGCGCCCTCGGGCATCATCGTGGCCATCAGCGATATGAACTCGTCGTCAGCCTCAGCGGCCGACATCGCCGAGCGCAGTAGCAGCGACTGGAAGTCAATGTCGCTTCGCTCGTCGGCCGCGTTCATCATCGGCTCGAGCCAGCGGCTGGTTTCTTCTCTCACAGCCCTTGATGTTATCGGCACTAGCGGGCGTATGCCAGCGCCATGACCAACTGGTCTAGCAGGTGTTGTCGCTGGTCAGCAGCACTTCGAGCTGCCGGGCGTTCACCTGCGCATAGTCCCGGTAACAGTTGTTGAACAGCACGTGCGTGACGGCCGCGCTCTCGCCGAGTCCGCGGATCCGCGGCGCCCACTCGCGCAGTTCTCCGTCGCTGTACCGGTACCCGAACCGCTCGTGGATGTCCCGGCTCGTCCACTTGTCCGAGTGTCCGTGCAGCCGCACCACCGCCAGCTCGCTGGTGGCGGCCAGCACCGGCGGGATCGAGGTCGGATAGCCCTGCGGCATGTCCACGCAGACGTACGGCAGATCGTGGTCGGCGAGGAACTTCAGCGTCTCCTGCTGGTTGTCTGGCGTCATCCAGGTGCGGTTGCGGAACTCGATGCAGACCCGTCCCGGCGCGACCCGCTGCGCGCACAACAGGATGTAGTCCTTGCTGGCCCGGGAGATCGGGAACCACTGCGGGAACTGAAGCAAGATCGCGCCCAGCTTCCCAGCCTGGCGGACCGGCTCGAGCGCTGCCAGGAAGCGGCCCCACGCCTGTTCGGCAACGGCCGGGTCCAGTTGCCGGAGATAGAACGGGTCCTTCCCAGCGTGCTGCGCCGCCTCGCGCAGGTCGGCGGGCAGCGCGGCGACCCGAGTCGGGTGCTGGGTGAACAGGCTGAACGCCTTGATATTGAAGGTGAACCCAGCCGGGGTGCGCTCGGCCCACGCGGTGGCAGTCTGCTCCGCCGGCAGCGCGTAGTAGGTCGCGTCGACCTCAACGAGCGGAAAGTTCCGCGCGTAGAACTGCAGCCGCCGGGCCGGCGTGTCGGCCTCGGGCGGATACCAGCCCGAGGCGATGAGCGTCCGGTCCGTCCACGACGCCGTCCCGACCTGAACAACTCCCATGGCCGAAGCGTAGGACAGCAGTACCACCGGCCACGAATGCCGGTCTGGTGTAGCTCCAGGTGCACCAGTGGGACATTCATGACGACGAGCAGTTGGTCACGCCGCCCGGCTTGCCGTTATTGTCCGGCATCGCGGCCCGTCGGCCCATGCCACGTCCGTGGCCGGCCGACGGCCCGTCCGCCCGCCCTCGGCACCTCCGTGGTCGGCCCGCTCAACCGCCGCCGATTGCGTCCTGCAGCGCCGCGACGAACCGGTCGGACGTCGCCGGGTCCCGGATCGCGACACGGATCCAGCCGGGCGCCAGGCCGGGAAATGTCTCGCCGCGCCGCACCGCGAATCCCCGTCGGTGCAACCGGGTCCGGATGTCGGCGACCCCGGTGTCGATCAGCACGAACGACGCAGCCGCCGCCGGGACGAGCCGGACCGACGGCACGCGTGCCAGTCCCGCCAGCAGGTAGGCCCGCTCGGCCGCGAGCGCGACGGCCCAGGACTGCGCCTCCGTCACGGCGGCGGCTGTCGCCGTGGCGATGCAGGCGGCGAGCGCGGGCGCCGAGACCGGCCACAGGGGCTGAACGGCGGCAAGCCGGGTGACAATGTCGGCTGCGGCGAGCAGGTAGCCGACGCGCAGGCCGGCCAGTCCCCAGGTCTTGGTCAGGCTGCGGATGACGACGAGTCCAGTCAGGTCAGGGTCACCGGCAAGCGACTGCCGCTCGCCCGGCAGGCAGTCGGCGAAGGCTTCGTCGACGACCACGAGACGGCCCGGCCGGACCAGGCCGACCAGCACGTCGCGCCGGTGCACGACCGACGTGGGGTTGACCGGGTTGCCGACGAGCACCAGGTCGGCGCCGGACGGCACCAGTACCGGGTCAAAGGTGAACGGGAATGGCAGGATGACGCGCTCGACCTGGTGTCCGGCCGCGCGCAAAGCAGCCTCCGGCTCGGTGAACTGCGGGTGCACCACAACAGCGCGCCGCGGCTGCACGGCCCGCGCGAGCAGCACAAAGGCCTCTGCGGCGCCGGCCGTGAGCAGTACCTCCCCGTCCGCCCGGCGGTGCCGGGCCGCAACTGCAGCCCGAGCCGCGCGCTGGTCGGGGTAGCCGGTCAGGTCAGCCGCGCGAATCTGGTCGGCGAGCCAGTCCGGCGCGCCGGCCGCGCGGACGTTGACCGCCAGGTCGACCAGGCCGGGCACCCGGTCGGCGTCGCCGTGATGGCGAAGGTCGGCGTGCACGAGTGCCGAGGCTAGCCCGGCCCGCATGATCCTGGAGACTTTGGCACGCTATGACGTGTACAGATCTCCGTGATCATGGAGTGAAACATGCTGACCGGATCGCTGCTCGTTGCGGGCACCACGTCGGACGCCGGCAAGTCGGTGCTCACGGCGGGCATCTGCCGCTGGCTTGCCCGGCAGGGCGTGCGGGTCGCGCCGTTCAAGGCGCAGAACATGTCGAACAACTCGATGGTTACCCCCGACGGCGCCGAGATAGGCCGGGCCCAGGCAATGCAGGCGGCGGCTGCGAACGTGCCCGCTGAGGCCGCCATGAACCCCCTGCTGCTCAAGCCGGGCAGCGACCTGACGAGCCAGCTCGTGGTGCTCGGCCACGCGGTGGGGACGGCGGACGCCGCGGACTACTGGACCGACGACGCAACCCGGTCCCGGCTGCTGGCGACGGTGCTGACCGCGTACGACGACCTGCGCTCGCGGTTCGATGTCGTCGTGTGCGAGGGAGCCGGATCGCCGGCGGAGATCAACCTCCGCAGTCGCGACATCGTCAATCTGGGCCTGGCCCGGGCCAGGGGCCTGCCGGTGATCGTCGTCGGCGATATTGACAGGGGCGGCGTGTTCGCCGCGTTGTACGGCACCCTGGCGCTGCTGGATCGCGACGACCAGGCGCTGGTCAGCGGCTTTGTGATCAACAAGTTCCGGGGCAGCCGGGACCTGCTGGCCCCCGGCCTGTGCCAGCTCACCGACCTCACCGGGCGACCGGTCCTCGGGGTGCTGCCGTACCTGGCGCGCACCTGGCTCGACGCGGAGGATGCTGTCGCCGCGGACGGCGACTATGGCCAGCCCGGACGTCCGCTCGGCGCGCACGCGCTGCGGGTTGCCGTCATCCGGCTGCCCCACATCTCGAATTTCACTGACGTGGACGCGCTCGCCCTCGAGCCCGGCGTCACAGTCCGGTTCACTGCTAGCCCGGCGGGGCTGGCCGACGCCGACCTCGTCGTCGTGCCCGGCACGAAGACGACGGTGCGCGACCTTGACTGGCTCCGCGGTCGTGGACTGGATGCGGCCCTGGCGGATCGCGCCGCCACCGGGCGCGCGATCCTCGCGATCTGCGGCGGCTACCAGATGCTCGGCACCGCGATCCATGACGGTGTCGAGAGCAAGGCCGGTGTCGTTCCCGGCCTGGGCTTGCTGCCGGTGGTCACGCGGTTCGCGGCGGCCAAGACGCTGGCGAGTCCGGCTGGCTACGCCGGCGAGCACCGCGTGATCGGCTACGAGATTCACCACGGGCTCGTCGACGTCCGCGGTGGCGACCCGTGGCTGACCAGCGAGCCGCACGGCCGCGGAGCAGCGCTCGACGGCTGCACCGCGGGGGTGGTGCGCGGCACGCTCTGGCACGGGATCCTGGAGAACGACGCGTTCCGCCGGGCCTACCTTCGCGACGTCGCCAGCCTCGCGGGCGTGGAGTTCAGCCCGGCGCCCGATACGTGCTTCGAGGCCGCCCGGCAGGCCCAGTTTGACGCCCTCGCCGATGTCGTCGGCGAGTTTCTCGACACCGGCGCCCTGCTGAAGCTCATCGAGCACGGACCGACGCCCAGCCTGCCGGTGCTGCGGGCCGGTCAATGACAGTCGCCGGTCGCGCCACCGCGTCCGACCCGGTCGATCCGTCGCCGCCGGGCTGGCCGCTCGCTAGCGGCCTGGTGTTCGGCATCCTCGCCGACGCGCTCGCCGGCGACCCGGCCCGCGCTCATCCCGTGGCGCTGTTCGGCCGGGCCGCTACCGGGCTAGAGCGTCGCCTGTACGC
>JBAUAR010000335.1:0-3744 GCA_049675875.1 Streptosporangiaceae bacterium | reverse complement strand
CCGCTGGCCGGGCCGGATGCCACGGCGGCACTGCTGGAGATGCTGGCGGGCTGGATGCCGCGACAACGCTGGTTCCCCGGCCGCGACGACCGGCCGGCCGAGCTCGCGCTGATCTCCGACATCGCGCTCCAGGCGGGCTATCCCGCGCTGCGGCACCTGATCGTCGAGGCCTCGCTGCGCTCCGGCCGGGCCAGGTTCCAGGTCCTGGTCGGCTACCGGCCCGACCTGCCGTCGGCTCTGCAGGACGCGCTCATTGGCTCAATCGGCGGCGTGGCCTGCTACGACGCACTGCACGATCCCGAGCTCGCCGATGTCCTGCTGCACGGCATCAGCGAGCAGCGGCTGGCGGGCCAGCTCAGGTTCGTCCGCGAAGCCGGCCAGCCCTCGCTCGTCCGCGGCAGCCAGACCGGCCGCGTCCTCGGCGCAGAGCAGAGCAACACCAGCGTGGTCTTCGGCGACCACGCCATCCTGAAGATGCTGCGCCGGCTGTTCCCCGGCGCTAACCCGGATCTCGAAATCGCGGACGCGCTCGCCCGGCTCGGCTCGAAGCAGGTCGCGGCACCCTACGGCTGGATCGAGACCGACCTCGACGGCGAGCCGGTGCTGCTCGGCGTGCTGTCGCAGTTCCTGGCCGGGGCCAGCGACGGCTGGACGCTCGCGCTGGATAGCCTGCACGAGCTCGCCGACGCCAGGACGACGCCGTTCGCGGCCGAAGCCAGGCTGCTTGGCCAGGTCACCGCCGAGCTGCACGCGGACCTGGCGCAGGCCTTCGGCCGCCAGGAGCTGACCGCAACGGGGCAGGCCGGCCTCGCGAGCGCGATGCAGGCCAGGCTGTCCGACGCCGTCGACGTCGTGCCTGACCTGGCCGCCCACGAAGCCAGGATCAGGGCCGCGTACGAGGCGGTCGGCCGGCTGCCCGGGCCGGTCACTGTGCAGCGGATCCACGGTGATTACCACCTAGGCCAGGTCCTGCGCGCCCCGCACGGCTGGGTGGCGCTGGACTTCGAGGGCGAGCCCGCCGTCCCGCTCACCGTCCGCCGCGGGCTGGCCCCGGCCTTGCGGGACGTGGCCGGGATGCTGCGCTCGTTCGACTACGCGGCGCAGCACGAGCTGGTCGGCGAGGCGGCCGACGGGCCGCTGGCAGCGCAGGCGAGTGGCTGGGTAAGCCAGTGTCATGACGCGTTCTGCGCGGGCTACGCCGCAGGCGGCGGAGCCGACCCGGCCGGGCACCGTACCCTGCTGCGCGCGCTGACTCTGGAAAAGGCGGTCTACGAAGTGGTCTACGAATACCGGCACCGGCCGTCCTGGCTAGCGATCCCGCTGAGCTTCGTGGCGGCGGCATGACCGCGGACACCCGGCACCTGGACCAGGTCAGCCACCTGGAGATCGACCGGCTGCTGGCCGGGACGCATCACGACCCGCACTCGATCCTCGGCGGGCACGCGGGCCAGGCCGGCGTCACCATCAGAGCACTGCGCCCGCTTGCCGAGACCGTCACCGTTGTGCTGCCGGGCGGCCGCCGGGTTCCGATGCAGCACATCCATCAGGGCGTGTTCTCGGTCACCGTGCCGGGAACCGCGCTGCCGGACTACCGGATCGCGGTGACCTACCCCGGTATCCAGGAAACGGTCGGCGACGACGCCTACCGGCACCTGCCGACCCTCGGCGAGGTCGACCTGCACCTGATCGCCGAGGGTCGGCATGAGGAGCTGTGGACGGTGCTCGGCGCCCGCGTCCGCCCGCAGCTCGGCGGAACGTCGTTCGCGGTGTGGGCACCGAACGCCCGCGGTGTGCGAGTCATCGGCGGTTTCAACCACTGGGACGGGCGCGGGCACCCGATGCGCTCGCTCGGCGGCTCCGGTGTCTGGGAGCTGCTGATCCCTGGCGTTGCAGCGGGCGCCGCCTACAAGTTCGACATCTGCGGCCCGGACGGCATGTGGCACCGCAAGGCCGACCCGATGGCGGGCTGGGCCGAGCGGCCGCCGGCGACCGCGTCGCTGGTGACCGAGTCCCGCCACCAGTGGGGCGACGCGCAGTGGCAGGCCGACCGGGTGGAGCGCGACCTGCTGGCCAGCCCGATGAGCATCTATGAGGTGCACCTGGGCTCGTGGCGGCCGGGGCTGACGTATACGGAGCTGGCCAGCCAGCTCACCAGCTACGTCACCGAGATGGGTTTCACGCACGTGGAGTTCCTGCCGGTCGCCGAGCACCCGTTCGGCGGCTCGTGGGGTTATCAGGTCACCTCCTACTACGCGCCCTCGGCCCGGTTCGGCAGCCCGGACGAGTTCCGGTACCTGGTCGACTGCCTGCATCAGGCGGGCATCGGGGTGTTCCTGGACTGGGTGCCTGCCCACTTCCCGCGCGACGTGTGGGCACTGGCCCAGTTCGATGGCACGCCGCTGTACGAGCACGCCGACCCGCAGCGCGGCCAGCACCCCGACTGGGGCACGCTCATCTTCGACTTCGGCCGGCCGGAGGTCAGAAACTTCCTGGTGGCGAACGCCATCTACTGGCTCGAGGAGTTCCACGCAGACGGGCTGCGCGTCGATGCGGTGGCCTCGATGCTCTACCTCGACTATTCCCGCAAGGCCGGCGAGTGGTCGCCCAACTCCCTCGGCGGCCGGGAGAATCTCGACGCCGTCTCGTTCCTCCGCGAGGTCAACGCCACCTGCTACAAGCGGGTCCCCGGCATCGCGATGATCGCCGAGGAGTCCACTGCCTGGCCGGGCGTGACCAGGCCCGTTCACCTGGGCGGGCTCGGCTTCGGGTTCAAGTGGAACATGGGCTGGATGCACGACACCCTGAGCTACCTCAGCCGGGATCCGGTGCACCGCAGCTACCACCACGACGAGATCACCTTCTCGATGATCTACGCCTTCAGCGAGAACTACATCCTGCCGATCTCCCACGACGAGGTCGTGCACGGTAAGGGTGCCCTGCTGCGCAAGTTCGCCGGGGACGAGTGGCGGCAGTTCGCTGGCCTGCGGGGGCTGCTCGCCTTCATGTGGGCGCATCCGGGCAAGCAGCTCCTATTCATGGGCTCGGAGTTCGGCCAGGGTGACGAGTGGTCCGAAGAGGCCGGGCTGCAGTGGCATGTGCTCGAGTACCCGCTGCACGCCGGCGTGCAGCAGCTCGTCAAGGACCTGAACGAGGCCTACCGGGACCAGCCGGCGCTGTGGCAGCAGGACAGCGTGCCGGCGGGCTTCGGCTGGATCGACGCCGGCGACGCAGCCGGCAACGTGCTGTCCTTCCTGCGCTACTCCGCCGACGGCAGCGTGCTCGCGTGCGTCGCCAACTTCGCCGCGATGCCGCGCCACGGCTACCGGATCGGGCTGCCGTCGGCCGGGCCGTGGACGGAGGTCATCAACACCGACGCCGGCGTGTACGGCGGCAGCGGCGTCGGCAACTACGGCCGGGTGGTAGCGACCGGCGAATCGTGGCACGGTCGGCCCGCCTCGGCCGAGCTGAGCATCCCGCCTCTCGGGGTGCTGTGGCTTGCCCCGGAACGGCCCGACGGCGGCGGCGCCCGTCAGCCGGAGTCCCCGCCTGGCGGGTAGCCGTGCGGGTGCGCCGGTCAGTCCACCGCCTCCAGGCGGACCTCGCGCAGTCGGCCGGCTTCGATCTGCAGCACGCCGAAGGTCCCGTGCGGCTGCCGCCGCCGATCTGTGGGTGAGCCAGGGTTGAAGATCCGCAGGCTATCGTCGTGCGCATTGAGCGGGATGTGCGAGTGACCGAAGACGACCA
>JBAUAR010000334.1:0-7008 GCA_049675875.1 Streptosporangiaceae bacterium | reverse complement strand
GCTGCCGGGTGCCCCGGCCAGCGGTCCCCCGCGCCGTGCGGCCGCTCGGCACGTCCTCGACCCGCGAGCGCAACACGAGCGCGATCAGGAATTCCTGGCCGGGACGCGGATACTCCAGCGCGGTGCGCGCGTAGCCAGGGTCCTGTAGCGCCGCGTCCAGCATCCGCGACCCCAGGTAGGCCTGCATGAGACTGTGCGGGAAGCGGACCTTCGGTCCGCGAACCTCGACGAGGTTGAGCTGGGCCGCCCACGCCGCCGCGAGCTTGACATCGACGCTGCGGACGCCGGGCGCCGCCCCGGCGTGCCCGTCGATCCCGGCCAGCCGCCGTCGCACTTCGGCTTGCAGCTGCGCGCCAGGGTTGATATCGATCGGCACTTCCAGCGTGTCGCCGCTCAGGCCGACGCAGGCGAGCACCGACATCTGCTCCACCGCCGCCTGGCGTTCGGCCCGGCTGAGCGGGACATCGGCGCGCAGGTGCCCGCTGACCAGCGCGCGCTCCCAGGTTTCCAGCAAGCTGAGCCGCAGCCTCGCCCGGTCGACGCCGCGTGTGTCCACCACGCCGAGCTGGCCGGCCGACGTGGGCTCGAGCAACCCGTTGAGATGCAGCTCGCGGGTGATCTGCAAATACAGCGGTGCCTCGATGACCTCGGCGGTTTCGACGATCCAGGCGAGCCGGCGCTCGTCTTCGCCGGTCCCGTCGCCGCCGATGTAGGCGAGGGCTGCCTCGTAGCTGAGCGGCTCGAGGTCGATGATCGCGGCGTCGGTCCCGCGCAGCGGATCGTGTGGCCGCGACGCAATGACCAGCGGCAGCTGCTGCTGGTACGCGCGCCTGATCGCCTCGCGGATGGTGTTGTCCCGCTCGGCCTCGGCATGCGAGCCGACCAGCGCCTCCTCCAGGCCGTCCGCGAGCACGATGATCTTCCCGTCCTGGCGTAGCCGCCGCCAGATCGTCTCGCCCTCAGCGGTCGAGAAGAGCGCCCGGTTCACTTCACTGAGGAACCGAACTCTGGCGAGTTTCTCGAAGTCCAGGTCGGCGGCGTCGCGCAGCCGGATCGGCACGGGGATCGCCCGCTTCTCCGCCAGCATCTCGGTGAGCCGGACGAGCACCGCGGTCTTTCCGGTGCCGACGCCACCGACGATGATGTGCGGCCGGGTGCCGCGGTCGTGCAGATCCGTCATCACCGCCAGGCACAGCTCGTCGCGGCCGACGACCTGGTCGATGATCGCGCCCGCGGTCGGCACGAGCTCGCGGGAGTCGTCTCTCGCCCGGGCCCAGTACCGCCGCTGCAGCCCGAACAGCCGCCACAGCAGGAACGCCGACGCGAAGGCGACCAGTACGCCGGAAGCCAGCAGATTGGTCACGATCCCGCAAGAGAAACCCAGCGCCGAGCACTGCCGGTCCGGATCGAGCGCAGCGCCCGACGGCCCGTGCCGCTCGAGGTATAGGTACACGACCCAGCCGAGCCATAGCAGGAAGGCGAGCACGACGGCGCCGGTAACGCCCGCGAGGACGCGGACCGCGCCACGCGACCGCCAGCTAGCGGGCTCGTCGATGCCGCTCCGGTCGCCACGGCGCACGCGCACGCCGCGAGTGAACCGGCTTGCGGCTAACGCCAGCCTGCTCCTGCGCCGTATGCTCCGCCCACCGAACATGTCCCCTCCGCGGCCAGCTGCGCGCATCCACTTTTCAGGTGATCTTTCGGATTGTACGGCCGCGACGGACGGGGTTCGGCGAGCGAAACGACCCCGTTCCCGTCCTAATCCCACGAAGGGAACGGGTCACGGGATCATTCCACCGCAGCGAAACGACCGCCGAACCCGGCGCCTGCGGTGGCAAAGCTAGCCGCGGGTTGACTCTCCGGCGACCCAAGAGTTGACGATTGAGTGCATGATGACATCGCGCCGGCTGACCGTCGGCTTGCCCCGCGAGCTGCGGCTGATCGAGGCCGGGATCCTGCTGAATATGCTCGGCTACGGCGCGTAGCCGGGCCTGTCCGAGAGCACTACCTGGTCACCGAGTTCGAAACCGACGACGAGTCCTAGTACCTGACCGAGGTTTGCTGGCCGGTGTTCCACACGGCTGCCCCGTCGTGATGGACGACCGGCTCGCCGCTGCAGACCGCTGTTCCGGTCCCTACGCGGTTGCGGTTGCGGTCGCGAACGCGGGCGGTCCGTGCTTCCTCGCGCCGAGGCCCCGGCCGAAGACGAACTTCTCAAACGGAGTCGCCGGCAGGACGAGTGGATGCAGGTGGTTGACCCGCGGGCGGACGCGCTACCGCTGATGACTCCAGCGCGGGCCGACCGCCAGCCAGGCGGCCTCCCAGCTAGCGAGCCGCCGCCGGTCCAGGAACCAGCGGCCCAGCAGCATAAGGGCGCCGACCACGACCGCGACGCCCGCAACCGCGATCAGCATCGCGGCGTCGACCGTTTCGCTGAGCCGGGCCTGAGTCTGCGGTGGGACGTGCACCTGTCCACGGCCGTCCAGCCACACAGTCTGCGTGCTGCCGGCGGGCGACCCGGCCGCGACCGGGATGCTGCCGGTGTGCTGCCGCCCGTTCACCGTCCAGCGCGCCGGCTCCCAGGTGGTCCAGGTGTTCGCGCCCTGGTCGGTGAACTGCGGTCCAGGTGCCGCCCGGAGCAGCACCGCCGGGACCGTATGCCAGGACTGCTGGGCGCGCTGTACCGCAGCGTTGTCCGCGCGAACCCACAAGCCGGTCAGCACCGCCACCAGCGGGCACAGGACCAGGAATACGACCACGGCGGCCGGCAGCAGCCACGCCTCGAGAACATCCGAGCGCCGACGAAGCGCGTTGCGATCCCGGCCCAGCCGGCGAGCTAGCTTCATCCACGTCGTTGTGGGCGTTGCCATCATGGCCACTCCTGCGTTGACCTGGCCGCTCCGTCGCGGCCCGGTCCCAGGGGAATGTCCCCCTGCCTTTCCGGCTTATTCCTCAGGCCATTGATTTCACCGTTTTGCGGCAGCTGTCAAGGGTTTCGCACTGAATGAGAAATTCACTGGAACTATGTCTCGATGACTGGACAACTGTCTAGCTTCTTGGACATACGTCCGTTAGGCTAGACGGCGTGGACATGGGGAGCCCGCTGTCGGATGTCGTGCCCGGTGCGCGCGGCCAGGTGCTTGCGACGCTGGCAGATCTGGGGGAGGCGGTCACGGTGCGGGCGCTCGCCCGGGCCGCGGCCGTCGCGCCGCAGACGGCGCTCAGCGTCGTCAACGACCTCGCCGCCGCCGGGCTGGTCCGGACCCAGCGCGCGGGCCAGGCACAGCTCGTCAGTCTTAACCCGGCGCACATCCTGGCCCAGCCGCTGGTCGCGCTCGCGCGGACCAGGGCGAGGCTGACAGAGATGCTGAGCGCTGAGCTCGCCGGCTGGGCCGGGCTGGCGGCTGCCTGGCTCTTCGGCCCGGCCGCGCAACCGGGCGGGGATCGCCGGTCTGTCATCGACCTGCTGCTGGTCGCGTCCACCAGTACCGAGTCGCCCGCGTGGGGCGAGGCAACGGGCCGGCTGGTGACGCAGGTACAGAGCTGGACCGGCAACAGGCTGCAACTCGTCGAGCACTCGCGTGGCTCGTTCGCGCTGCTCATCCGCGGCGCGAGTCCGCTGGTGGCAACGATCCGCGCGGACGGCATCCCGCTCACTCCGGGCTGCCAGAGCCTGCTACGGGTGGCCGGCTGAGCCTGGCGTTGATGGCATCCGCCACCGCATCGGACAGCACCCGATACTCCTCGCTGGTCAGATCGCCGCGGTCGTAGGCCGCCGTGACGTCGTCATAGGAACCCGGCACGTCCGGCTCGACGTCCTGCTGCCGCGCCATCTCGGCGTGTGTCGCTGGCGCGGGCCGCCGTGCGGCGCCCCACTCCCGCTGCCGGAACCACTCGGCCACCTCGTCGAGGCTCATCCGGCCCGCGCGCAGCGCGGCGATGCACTCGGTGACGTCTGACGCACTCATCGGCCACGCTCCTCGTCGCTCGTACGTCCTCGCAGCCGGGCCGGCCCCGGTCGACGGCCGCGGCGCTCGGGTCTGTCCCTGCTGTCCGCCACGAGTCGGGCGGCTCGGCCGTCGACCGAGTTGTCGTACCGGGCCCACGCAGTGAACCGGTCCTTGACGAGCTCGAACGTGGCGCGGTTCACGCTGCCCCACTGCGGGTCCGCCTGGG
Organism: Streptosporangiaceae bacterium; assembly: GCA_049675875.1. Lineage (GTDB taxonomy): Bacteria > Actinomycetota > Actinomycetes > Streptosporangiales > Streptosporangiaceae > JAJYUU01. Next base: position 2,832 of record JBAUAR010000334.1, on the reverse strand, counting down.
CGCGAATCAGCTCGGCGGGCGTATACCGACCGCCTACCCCGGCGCCAGCCCGGTAGGCGTCGTGCCCGTGGCGGTGCCGTGCGTCGGCACGCCGCAGGCTGACCTCGACCGGAACGTCAACGAAGACCGCGTCGATCCGCCCGTAGCCAGCGGCCCTGAGCGCGGCGATGCGGCCGGCGCAGGTATCCGCTCCCGCCATCGTGACGTCCCAGATGATGTTCTTGCCATCGGCCTGCGCGCGGCGCGCCAGCCGCTTCGCGATGTGCGAGGACTCCTCGTGCGCGAGCCTGGTGGCCTCCATCGGAGTCACTCCATCGACCAGCGGGGTCAGCCCGCGGTTGGCCAGCTCCTCCTTGATGAGGTCCGGGTTGATCGCCAGGAAACCCGGCAGGTCTAAGCCGGCCTGCCGGCCAAGCACCGTCGTCTTGCCCGCGCCCGGCAGCCCGCCCGCGAGGATCGCCCAGTGCTCACAGGGCACATCCCCGGCGCGCGCGTACAGGGCCTGCACTAAGGAGTCGTGCACCAGCCGGCGTTCATAGGACCAGACCTCGTGGCCGCGATCCACGGTGTGGAGCGCGTGCGTGACCAGGCCCGCGGCCTGAGCGTCGACGAGCCTGGCCGTCACGTCGCTGACGTGCGCGGCGTGCTCGGCATCGGTCAGCGGCCGTACGCCGGCCCGGCCGTCGCGAGGGCGGCGGGGGCCGGACAGGCTGGCTTCCGGCAGCCGCCATCGGCTGTGCTCGGGCGCGGCTGCCGTGCTCAGCTCGCTGCCCTCGGCGTAGGGTCCGGCGTCCATGCGGCGCAGCGCGGCACCTTCTTTCCGCCCAGTCAGTCAGGTCACCGGAACCGGACGCTATGCGATCCGAACAGGTCCGAGATGCCGGAACGCACGCCTCACGGCTGAGAGGAGTCAGGAGGCAACGCCTGGGCAAGGCATAGGTAACGCAATTCACCGGCCGGAGTTAGTCCAGAATCTGCCGCGCCGGTCGTCGTAGTTAGGAGAGGGTCGGAAGCGATGGAGACGGAGCGCGTGGAGGCGACGATGAACAACGAACCGGGTAACGAAAGTCCGCTGGCGGATCCCGCCGTTGCTCCGGGGCTGCCGCCGGTGGTGGACCGGGCCACCAGAGACGCTCAGCTCGAGGAGCTCCGCGTCCGGGAGAAGGCGCGCACCCGCGAAGGAGACGCGATCGCCGCCGCCCGCCGCAGGCTGCCGATGGTCGAGGTAGACCCGTCGATCCCGCTGATCGGCGTGCACGGTCGCGTCCCGCTGCTGGACGTCTTCGAGGGCCGGCGGCAGCTGATCGCCTACTACCACATGTGGCACACCGGAAAGACGGCCGCCGAGCAATGCGAAGGCTGCACGTTCTTCAACGGACAGGTCCGCGAGCTGGCCTACCTGCACTCCCGCGACGTCACGTACGCGACGTTCTCCGAGGGCCCCTACGAAGAGAGCGCGGCCTACCGGAACTTCCTGGGACTCGAGATGCCCTGGTACTCAACGCAGGAGTCGAAGGACGCGCTGCTGGCCGGGCGCTGGTTCGGCATCCTGGTGTGCTACCTGCGCGATGGCGACCGGGTGTTCGAGACGTACTGGAACTCCTGGCGCGCCACGGAAATCATGGCGCCGAGCTACGGGCTGCTCGACATGACCGTGTACGGCCGTCAGGAGAACTGGGAGGACTCGCCTGCGGGCTGGCCGCAGTGGTGGCCGAATAACGGCGACCAGTTCCGCACGAGCGGCAGGCCGAGTGCGCAGTGGTCACGCCTGGCCGCCGGCCGCTCCGACGATCTCGGCACGGCCGGGACCGACTGACAGCCGGCCTGCCGCGAGTCGGCTGTCGCGGGGGCGCAGCCGCCTTGGGCGGGCTCGCACCATGATCCTGGAAACTTGTGCGCGTCCCAGCGCAGCAAAGTTTCCAGGATCATGGAATTACTGGCCCAGCAGCGTCAGCCAGCCCGCTTGTATGCGCGCACCGCGAGCGGCACGAACACCACGAAGATCCCGGCGAGCCACGCGAGGCTCTTCCACAGGTCGGCCTGGATCGGAAGGCCGAGTGCGAGCCCACGCATGGTATTGACCACGAATGTCACTGGCTGGTTGTTCGCGAACGCCTGCAGCCAGCCCGGCATCGACTGGATCGGCACGAACGCCGAGCTGAGGAACGTCAGCGGGAACAGCCAGATCAGCCCGAACGCCTGCACCGCCTCCTCGTCGCCGATCGCCAGCCCGGTGAAGGCCGCGATCAGGGCGAACGCGATCCCGAACACGGTCGCGAGCACGACCATGAGGACCGCGGGCCCGGCGCCGTTGAGGAACCGGAAACCGACGGCGTACCCGACCGCGATCACGATCAGCACCGTCACCAGCATCCGGCCGGTGTCGGCGACCAGCCGCCCGGTGAGCACGGCCGAACGGGCCATCGGCATCGACCGCAGCCGGTCGATCACGCCTTTGGAGAGCTCCTGCGCCAGCGCGATCGCCGTGCCAAAGCACGCGAACGCGGCCGTCTGCGCGATGATCCCCGGCATCAGGAACTCGACGTACCCGCGGTTGCCGGGCACGTTCACGTGGATCGCGCCCCCGAATACATACCGGAACATCAGCACGAAGATCACCGGCTGGACCACGGTGAACACGATGTACGCGGGCACCCGCATCCAGACCAGCAGGTTCCGCCGGGTAATGGCGAGCGTGTCGCTGATCCCCCAGCGCACCCGAACGAGCAGGCCCGGGTCGCCTACCGGCGCCAGGGTCGTGGCGGTCGCGGCCGTCATGACGCGGCCCTCGAGGACATCGCGTCGGCGCCGCCCCGGCTGCCAGACTCGCCG